>CAYTNS010000008.1:0-43587 GCA_964439345.1 uncultured Christensenella sp. | reverse complement strand
TAAGCTCCGCTGTAAGCTCCGTGAAATTGTCAAGTACCTTGACAATTTCACTTTGGACTTCCAATGGAGGAACTGGGATTTCTAGCCTTAAAACTGATAACATATGTGGATGCTGTATTCCTGCTCCTCTATAAAAAGATGAAATCTCTTTTATTTTGTTTTGCATAGCATAATATAGATATTTATTATCTAAAACACTTGTATCCAGAGAAGTTGCAATTCTATTATCACCTGTAACAAATTTACCTTTGTGATATTTTACATTTGGAGTTCCACCCCACGGAATACACACAACCTCTCCTTCTGTCAAATAATTACCCGCTAATTCTTCTGTTGTATAGCGTTTTTTATCACTTGTTCCAGTTGATAGATACAAAACATCTCCATCTTCTCTTTCAACTTCATCAAACTCAGCAGAAAGATAATATTTATATGAAATTACTTTTTGTTGCATTGACCT
The DNA here is from genome assembly GCA_964439345.1 of uncultured Christensenella sp. Taxonomy (GTDB): domain Bacteria; phylum Bacillota; class Clostridia; order Christensenellales; family UBA1242; genus UBA11490. The sequence goes on along the minus strand of CAYTNS010000008.1, from coordinate 43,127 downwards.
ATCGACACCACTAAATCTTTTATCCCATGCAGTTAAAGACCATAAAGGTTTATACTCAACACCATCTGGACACAATTCTTCAATCAATTCATCTATTTTACTCATTATTGCCCCCTTCGATGTCAGCAATAATCTTATCAATCTCTTTCCTTAAAACATCTTCACGAGCAACAATTTCTTTAATTTGTGCGTTTAATGATTTAATGTCAATTTTTTCTCTTGTATCTTCTTTTTCTATATAAGTTGAAACAGATAGATTATATCCACCTTCTGCAATGGTGCTATTAGAAACAAGTTTTGAAATGTGTGCAATTTCTTCTTTTCTTTCAGTAAAGATTTTTAGAATATTTTCAATATTTTCTTCACTTAATTTATTGTTATTAGTTACTTTAACGCATTCCTTTGTGGCATCAATAAAAAGTATTCCATTATCGTTCTTTGACTTTTTCATAACCATAATACAGGTTGCAATAGTTGTTCCAAAGAATAAATTATCTGGTAATTGAATAATGGCATCAATAAAGTTATTATCAACCAAATATTTTCTGATTTTTTGTTCTGCCCCACCACGATAAAATATTCCCGGAAAACAAACTATTGCCGCTGTTCCGTTTGTGGCAAGCCAAGAAAGTGAGTGCATAATGAAAGCCAAGTCTGCTTTTGATTTTGGTGCTAAAACACCAGCAGGAGCAAATCTAGTATCATTTATAAGTAATGGATTATCCTTCCCAGCCCACTTAATTGAATAAGGTGGATTTGAAACGATTGCCTCAAAAGGTTCTTCGTCCCAATGTTGTGGACTAATTAGAGTGTCTTCACACGCAATATTGAATTTATCAAAATCAATATCATGTAAGAACATATTTATACGACAGAGGTTATATGTGGTTGGGTTAATTTCTTGACCAAAGAATCCCTGTCGGACTTTATCTTTGCCAAGAACTTTTGCAAATTTTAAAAGTAATGAACCAGAACCACAAGCAGGGTCATAAACTTTGTTTACTTCTGTTTTCCCCACAAGTGTAATTTTTGCCAACAATTCCGATACTTCTTGTGGTGTGTAATACTCTCCTCCAGACTTTCCTGCATTAGAAGCATACATACCCATTAAGAACTCATAAGCATCACCAAACGCATCAATGGAATTATCTTGATAATTACCTAATTTCATTTCACCAATGCCATCAAGCAATTTAACAAGTTTATCGTTTCTTTTATCCACAGTCTTCCCAAGTTTGTTACTATTCACATCAATATCAGCAAACAACCCCTCAAAGTCCTGTTCACTTTCCGTTCCTTTTGCAGATGCTTCAATAGATTTGAACACTTTTTCAAGAGTTTCATTCAAGTCTTTATCATTATGAGCATTCTTTCTAACATTACAAAAAAGTTGACTAGGCAAGATAAAGAAACCTTTTGTCTTTACCATATCTTCTCTCGCTTCTTCTGCTTTCGCATCACTTAACTTTGTATAATCAAAATCTATATTTCCTGCCGCAATTTCATCTTCGTTTATGTAATTTGTAATATTTTCAGAAATATATCTATAAAACATAATGCCTAGAACATATTGCTTAAAATCCCAACCATCAACACTTCCACGAAGGTCATCTGCAATGTTCCATATCGCCTTATGTAATTCTTCTCTTTCTTGCTCTTTTCTTATATTTGCCATTATTTTCTCCTATTTCTTCATCTGATATTGAACATAATATTCTTGCAAACATTTTCCTTTATACTTAAAAAACAAAGGCCCAGCTATTCCAACTTTCTTTCCAGTCAATAGTTTTGCAAGAGTTGTCATATACATTATCTCATCGTTGTATTTTATTTTTCTATCATCAACGACATAACATTTTATATTACTATCGTTAATAAATTCAAGTTCTGCACCAACTGGGATTTGACACTTTGTAAAAGAAAATATTTCTCCACGCTCTTTATGTTCTTGAGTTATTTCATCTGCCAATTCTTCTGCGTGTTTTTCTTCTTTGTTTGGAGTAATAAGTTTTAACCTATCTTCCATTCCGTTGATTTCTGCAATAGACTTTAACAATCTATAAGCATCTTCTTTACTCATTGCATAAAACTCACGAACTCGTTTCTTGCCCTCAAAGTTCTCTATGGCTCTCAAATCTGGATTAAGCCTATCTATAATTTCATGTATTTTAATATCTGACAATCTTGAATTTACTTCGTATGTTGCATAAACCCTAAAAGCGAATGGAACACACTCGCTTCTATTTAATTGTCTTAATCTTGCTTTTACATCGTCTGCATATCCAATTTTGACATACTCTGGAAACGATGGATTTGTTAAAATATAGATTACGCCTTTGCTATCACTCATTATTTTCTCCTAGAAAGTAAACTTTTACAAGATAAGTATAACATAAATTTCTAAAAACTGTTATGGTTTTTATGCTGTTTTATTATATTTTCCTACTAAAAATTCAGAGCCTGTTGGATTAAAACATAAAGGGATGTCCAACCTAAGTAACAACTTTTTATTTTCCACTTTTAGCTCTTCACTCCAAAATAAATCTCCGTCTATGAAAAGTTAAAAACTAAGAATTAAAAGTTAAAAATACAAACAAAAAATCTTTATCTTGCCCCGTGTTTTCTGATACCAATACAAAAAGAACCTAACTTAAAGCTGTTAGATTCTTTTTCTTATATTATGCTAGTTTCAAAAGTCTTTAACCTTACGACAAGGATTTATTTTGTTTGAAGCCAACTTAATCTTAGTATTAAATCCCACCATTTTCAAGAAGTCCATTCAATAAAAATATAATTTATTTATTTTTCTAAAGAGTCTTCTCTGCCAATCATTTTAAAGTCATCGGCACTCATCTGATTAGTTTCCTCTTTTGCAACACAATTCGATTGATTAGCATTTAATTTTTTTAGTTCATTATTTATTAAATTGGATAAAACTCTATATCCATCTTTTTGATTTGGATGAACACCATCATCACTTAGGTCTTCTCTCATTATTCCATTTTCATCAGCAAAATGTGAATATGTATCAACAAAACTAACACCCCTACTTTTACAGCACTTACTCAAACTGGTATTTACAATTGGAATTTGTTTGCTAATCTCGGAATAATATGCCTCCCAAGGATATGTCTGTCTTATAGGTAACAACGATAAAACCATCAATTCGCCATTATTGTCGCAATGAATCTCATCAATAAATTCAGCCAAACCCTTCACAATTTCCTGCGTTGTCATTTTAGGAAAATCTTCATCATAGTACTGCCTAAAATAATCATTAATTCCCAAGCATAAAATATTAACGTCTACTGGACTATCTTTAAACTTAGGATAAAGATTACGAAGTAATGCAGTTGGAGCATTTTCAATTGCATGTCTTTCTTCTACGCCATTCAACATATCTTTAGGCATATATGCTAGAATACTATCGCCAATTAATTTTAATTTTGTCATATTAAATCTCCTTAATCGTTTCATATTATAGCATATTTTATCCATAATTTCAATACATAAAAAAATAAAGCATATGTCACTTAGAAAAATAGTATCCACTTTAGGATACTAAAATAACTGGTGTTTAAATGGGATTTGTCTATACGAGCAGAGCGAGTATATCTCCTAAGCGAAAATGTTTACATTTGTTAGCGCAGGAGTACAGTTCAAATAGCAATCACAGATTGCGTTGGCAAAGCCAACAGCCCACCGTAGGCAACAAAAAATGAACCACAAGGGTTCAGTGTTTGGTGCCGAAGGGACGAAGCGTTAAAAAATGTTGCCGGTGGCAAGGTTTTAGCGAAAGTCGGGGAGCAATAAAATTGCGGCCTGGGTCCGACAGGACGACCCGAAGGGGCCCACCTAAAAATGTAACAATATATGATGAACAAAAAAATAGTATCCCCTTTTAGGATACTAAAATAACTGGTGTTTAAGTGGGATTTGTCTATACGAGCAGAGCGAGTATATCTCCTGAGCGAAAATGTTTACATTTGTTAGCGCAGGAGTACAGTTCAAATAGCAATCACAGATTGCGTTGGCAAAGCCAACAGCCCACCACAGGCAACAAAAAATGAACCCTATGGGTTCAGTGTTTGGTGCCGAAGGTGGGATTTGAACCCACATGGTTTCCCGCACGATTTTGAGTCGTGTGCGTCTGCCGTTCCGCCACTTCGGCATATGTGTTGAAGTAACAATATAATTACTTAATTATTCCATAATTTAAACGACTCATTTTGTTAAAAAGAGTCTACCTCTTTGCCACTTCGGCATATGTGTTGAAGTGACAATATAATTACTTAATTATTCCATAATTTAAACGACTCATTTTGTTAAAAAGAGCCTACCTCTTTGCCACTTCGGCATATCTAATAAAGTGACAATGTAACCATTTAAGCTTTTAATGTATAGCCGTCTCTTATGTAAAAAGAGTCTATCTTTTAGTCACTACACTCAAATTACTCAAATATATTAGCATAAAAAAATTTATTTGGCAATAGATTTTTTATTTGTTAATAAAAAAGAATAAAATATAAACAAATATAGGCAAATCTCGCAAAAATACAAATACCAGCACTTAAAAATTATGAATGCAAAAAATCTCTTTCCCCCTATTGAAATATGTTTTTATTGTATGATATAATATCCATATGGAAAACAAAAAAGAAAACTTTTATTTATTTTTAGATATAGATGGTGTTCTTTGGGACTGGAAATGGAGACTGAGCGAAATTAAGCAAGGTAGGATTCGCAAAGGAAGTTTCATAACAGAATTTAATCCAGAAAGCATAGATGCCCTAAATAACCTCATTAATTATATAAATGGTGATTACGATTGCAATCTAGTAATCAGCTCTTCTTGGCGTAATTTTATGACCAAAACCCTATCTACACTTAAGAAAAACAAATTGATTTTACCAAAGATTGTAGATAGAACTGAACTTTCTATTAGAAATAATTATCGAGGCGAAGAAATAATTAATTATTTGCAAGACAAAGATGATAATGATAATTATGTAATAATAGATGATGATATGCACGACTTTAAAAAATTTTTTAACCCAAGTAGAATTATTAAGACAAATATCTATGATGAGTCGCTTAGACATCATCATATCCTAGATTACATTAAGTCTAGAGAAAACAATATGGATAAAGATATAAAATAAAAACTCTAAAAGCAGATACTTGCCTTTAGAGTTTTTTATTAAAATTCACAGTTCTTAGGAGTTCTAGCGAATAATGCTACATCTCTAATATTAGATACACCAGTGATGTACATTAGGATTCTTTCAAATCCAATACCAAATCCACTATGTGTAGCAGTGCCGAATTTCCTTAGGTTTAGATACCAGTCATAGTCTTTCTCTTTTAAGCCTAATTCGTGCATTCTAGCAACCAATTTGTCGTAGTCCTCTTCCCTCTGACTGCCACCAGTAATTTCGCCAACACCTGGGGCAAGTAAGTCACAAGCCCTAACGGTCTTTCCGTCTGGATTTTGCTTCATATAGAAAGCTTTAATCTCCTTAGGATAATCTGTTACAAATACAGGCCTTTTGTATACAGTCTCAGCTAGATATCTCTCGTGCTCAGTTTGGATATCGCTACCCCACTCTACCTTGTACTCAAATTTATCGTTATTCTTCTTAAGTATCTCGATAGCATCGGTATATGTTACTCTAGCGAATTCAGAATTTAATACATTATTTAGCCTATCTATTAAACCCGTATCTACAAAGCTATTGAACATATTCATTTCATCTGGGCAAGTATCGAAGATGTGTCTAATTACATACTTAATAACTGCCTCTTCTAGATCCATAATATCCTCCAGGTCTGCAAAGTAAACCTCTGGCTCTATCATCCAGAATTCACTAGCATGTCTAGTAGTATTAGAATTTTCCGACCTAAATGTTGGACCGAATGTATAAATCTTAGTAAATGCCGAAGCCATTGCCTCGCCCTCTAATTGACCTGTAGGAGTCAAATATACTGGTTTGCCAAAGTAATCGTCCTCAGGCTTAATAGGCTCACCACCAGCGTAGAAATTATGGGTAGTTACTCTAAATAAATCACTGCCACCCTCGCAATCGGAAGATGTAAGAATTGGGGTATGAACATATACAAAGCCATTCTTATGGAAGAAATCGTGGAAAGCGAATGCAGCCTCACTCCTTACTCTGTAGATAGCAGAGAAAAGATTGGTTCTAGGTCTAAGATATGCTATCTGTCTTAAAAATTCTACAGTGTGTCTTTTCTTCTGTAAAGGATAAGTCTCATCTGTTCTTGAAAGTATCTCTACATTAGTAGCCTTGATTTCAAATGGTTGCTTATTTTCTGGAGTTAAAAATACCGAGCCCTCAACCTTGATTGTAGAACCAGTAGTTAATTTTGATACAGCATCAAAGTCAAAATCTCCACCCTTAGCAAAAACTATCTGAGCAGTCTTAAAACAAGTACCATCGGTCATATCTATAAAGCCAAAATCTTTACTAGCCCTAACCGACCTAACCCAGCCATATAAGGTTACAGATTTATCTGCATAATCTTTTAATTCGGCGTATATCTTTTTAATTTCATCTTTCTTCATTATTTTACCTCATAGCTATTAAAAATAATTTTTTATTTTGCCAGTAATATTAATATCATATTTTAGCAAACACTCTTAACTATATAATTATATTATTATTTCCAAAATAATTCAATCAATTTAGAGATATTTTCTTAATTTGCATAGTTTTATTTTTTCGCAAAAAATATGTTCAATTTTGATATTGAAACTAAAAAAATGACCAATTGATTTTTTTTCAATTAGCCATTTTATTTTACATATTATTCCTCTACCAATTTAATATGAACATCACTCAATTGCTTCTCAGTAACAGTAGATGGCGCACCCATTAGTAGGTCTTGAGCATTCTTATTAAGTGGGAATGCAATAACATCTCTAATAATAGTAGTATTACAAATAAACATAAGTAATCTATCAAATCCAAATGCACAACCTGCGTGAGGAGGTGCTCCGTAAGAGAAGGCATTAAATAATGCTGGGAATTTATTCTCAACTACCGATCTATCGTAACCAGCTATCTCAAATGCTTTAACCATAACTTCTGGATTATGATTTCTAACGGCACCACTTAATAACTCTACGCCATTTAATACTAGGTCATATTGATATGCTAGTATCTCTAATGGGTCTTTATTAAGAAGAGCATCAAGTTCGCCTTGAGGCATAGAGAATGGGTTGTGAGAAAATTCGATATTGCCATCATCACCTAATTCATAGAATGGGAAGTCAACAATCCATACAAACTTAAATTCGTCGCTTAGTAATTCCAATTCCTCGCCTAGTTTATTTCTAAGAGTGCTAATAAGTTTGGTTGCTCTAGGTTTGGTATCGGCGATGATAAAGATAGAATCTCCTGTCTTTGCACCAGTCTTATCCATAATATATGCTACTTCATCATCTTTTAGGAATTTAACTGCACTACCAGTTAATGCTCCATCAACAACTTTGAACCAGCATAATCCCTTGCCCTCGTTATCTACCACGAATTTAGTCATCTCATCATAGAATTTTCTGGTCTTATCGCAAGTAGCCTTGATAGCCTTGATGGTTTTATCCTTAAATACAGAGAATTCTGCACCAGATAATTTCTCGGTCAAATCAACTACCTTTAATGGATTTCTAAGGTCTGGTTTATCTGAACAATACTCTTCCATAGCCTGAGCATAAGTCATTCTTTCAAATTTAGGCTCTACTACCTTGCCTGTAAATTCCTTAATAGTAGTACTCATTAGGTCTTCTATTACTGCAAATACATCTTCTTGAGTAGCGAAACTCATTTCCAAGTCCAATTGATAAAATTCACCAGGAGACCTATCTGCCCTAGCATCTTCATCTCTAAAGCATGGTGCAATCTGGAAATAATTATCAAAGCCACAAATCATAAGCAATTGCTTAAATTGTTGTGGTGCTTGAGGTAAAGCATAAAATTTACCAGGATTCAATCTAGATGGTACTAGGAAGTCTCTAGCACCCTCTGGACTACTACTAGTAAGTATTGGAGTTTGAACCTCTAGAAAATTATGCGAATGCATATAACTTCTAATGAAATTCAAAAGCTTTGACCTAAGTATAATCCTCTCGTGATTTTCAGCATTTCTAAGATCTAGATATCTATACTTTAGTCTTAGTTCCTCTTTAGTATTCTGAGCCTCACTAATCTCAAAAGGTAGGCTCTGAAAACACTCACCTAGTATTTCCATACTCTCTACTCTAATCTCGATATCTCCAGTAGGCATCTTTGGATTAGGACTCTCTCTTTTTACTACTTTACCTGTAACAGAAATTACCGTCTCTCTATTTGGCAAATCGCCATTATCCATAATTAATTGTGTTATTCCGAAGTGGTCTCTAAGAGTAACGAATGTCAATCCACCTAAATTTCTGATAGAATTAATCCAACCGGCTAGTCTAACAGTCTTACCCTCATCAGATAATCTTAGTTCACCACAATTATGTGTTCTATACTTATTTCTTGTCATATAAATTTGTCCCTTGTATATTGTTATTTTTAATACTACTAATTGTACAAGGTTTTGAGCATTTTGTAAAGTATATAGGCTATTTTAATGTGTATTTTTTACTAGCAAACATATGCTAAGTCCATAGATAGCCTATCTGCGATAAGTGCTACAAATTCTGCATTGGTTGGCTTTTCTCTTTCATCATAGATATTTAGTCCAAAAATCTCGTTTAGCAAAATGATTTTGCCTTTATTATACGAAACATCTATTGCATGTCTAATTGCTCTTTCTACCCTACACGCAGTAGTTTGGTATCTAGATGCAACCTTTGGATACATTGTCTTAGTAATTGAACCTATGTACATAGGATCAACTATTGCCATTCTTATTGATTCTTTCAAAAAATAATAGCCTTGCAAGTTGGCAGATATTCCAACAGACAAAAGTATGCTCACTACCCTCCTATCAATCTCGTTATCTCGCATCTTCTCCATTGATGCTCTTTTTAGTTCACACTCTTCCATAATAAGTAGTCTCCCAAAGGTATTCAGTTTAGCCATATGTTTGTCACACAGCCTTTTCACTTTAGCAGGATTTTTTAAAAACAACAAGTCATATTGTAAAAAAATTGAAAAAATATTCAAAAAATTTTTCAAAAAGGTCGAAAAAGGTATGGAAAAGGTCGAGAAAAGTCGAACTTTTTCCAATTTTCGACAAAAACCTACAAAACCCACAAATTGCATTTTTCACCCCTTTTGAGATAAAAAAATACCCCAAATATGAATTGGAGTATTTTTTAATTAATCTCATTTAGTCTCACAAACCACAATATGTAGTACATACTATCTAGTTTCATCAATATATGTAGCCAACATATCGCAAGTATGAAATAGTGGCGCAGTAGGAAATTTGTAGTAGGCTTCGCTTAGTCCATAAGCTCCACCCTTCACTCTGGCGTCGAATCCACCCATATGCCAATTTATAATCATAGCCTCTTCTCTACTAAGCCTCATAAAGCCACTAATAATATAAACCGACTTTTCACCGTGACCATAAGGTAAATTATCTTCGTAGGTATAGCATGGGACTTGCACCCAATTGCCATCTACCTTTTTATTCTTAACATCAGCCTTAAAGGTATCAACCTTGCATATATCGTGCAAAAGCCCACATATCGCTATAGATTCCTCGCTAAATCTATCAGCCCACTCTTTCCCCTTTTCGCCATCTATCGCCTTTACAAACCTTTTATATACATTTAGGGAGTGCTCACATAGTCCCCCTTCATATGCCGAATGGAATTGAGTACTGGCAGGAGCAACAAAGAAATCACTCTTCTCTAAGAAATCTAATAATTCCTTTGCCCCCTCTCTTTTTATCTTGCTTTTGTATATCTTGATAAATTCATCTTTATAGTCTGACATATTTTTACCTCTACATCACTCTTTTCTTTGCATGGAAGCAAATACCCACACCATTTGTGCCTAGCGTATCTATATTATTAGGAGTAAATTTTTCCATTAGAATTTGAGTATCTTCTCCTAGTACTTCAGTAACCTTTGCCTTCAGTTCCATTGCTTCATCTTCACGCGTATATACTATTGCTATAGGATAATCTATCACATTAGAACCTAATTCATTAATGTATTCTACCAGTCTATTCATAGATTTCTTTTTGCCAGATACTTTATCTAGCATCTCAAATCTACCGTCACTGCCAATAGAAATGATATTCTTAATATTTAGCGACGCTCCAACCGAAGCCTTGCCATCAAGCAATTTATTATTTATTAGATTATTTACTGAGTCTACAGCAATAAATATCTGATACTCACCTTTAATCTTTTCGGATATATCTTTTAATTCGTCTACACTAGCACCATTTCTATATTCTAGTGCCAGTACATACGATATTAACCCCTGACCTATAGAAAAACTATTTGTATCTATCAATTGTAATTTTCTATCTGGATAGTTTTTAGATAACTTATCTTTGGCTTTTTCTAAATTTCGGATATTATATATTTTTTGACTAGCAAAAGCATAGGCAACATCATCGCCTCTATCAAAGCATTGTGAAAATATATCATAATACTCTTTTTCACTAATTTCTCTACGCTTAGACTGACTATCGGAAGAATCATCAATTTTACTAAAATCAATACATTCAGCCGATAATTTGCCGATTAATTCGTGACCTAGGTCGCAATTGCTATCCACAAAATATAAACTCATAATTTCTCCATTATTTCATAATTGGGAATAATACAACATCTCTAATTGATGGTTGCTCAAATAGCATTACAAGTAGTCTATCTATACCCATTCCCAAACCACTCATTGGAGGCATACCATGTTCCATAGCTAGTAGGAAGTCTTCATCTACGTCCATAGCCTCTTCATCACCATTAGCTTTGTCTCTAGCCTGAGCCTCTAGAGTTTCCCTTTGAATTTCTGGGTCTACAAGCTCACTATAAGCCTTACATAGTTCCTCACCATTTATTAAGAATTGGAACATCTCAATAATTCTATTATCTTTATCACTTCTTCTAGCTAATGGCACTAGACAAGCTGGATAATTATATAGGATAGTAGGATTAACTATTTCTGGTCTAATCTTTCTCTTGTATACATAGTCAACGACTGCACCACAAGATTTTAGGCACATTATTTCATCTGCCTCAAATAATCCTGTATCAACTACAGCCTTTTTCAATTTTTCAATATCATTTGTATAATCTAGTACATTAAAACCTAGTACATTACTAATGGTACTAGCATAGTCTACTCTCTCAAAATCCTTTGAAATATCAAAAGATGAACCATTGATTCTAATCTCTGTACCACCTAGCATATATTTAACGATTTCTCTGATAAATTCCGAGAAGAATCTAATATTATCCTCAAAGTTCCAGTAACTAGCATACCACTCTACCTGAGTAAACTCCTGCAAGTGAGATGCGTCCATTCCCTCATTTCTGAAACACTTAGCCACCTCAAACACTCTAGGGAAACCACCTGCAACTACCTGTTTTAGGTAAACCTCTGGAGCGATTCTTAAGTTACACTCTTTGTCTAGAGCATTGTGATGAGTCATAAAAGGCTTTGCACTAGCGCCACAAACAGCACCTTGCAAAATAGGAGTTTCTACCTCAATAAAGTCATTTTTCTGCAAATAATCTCTAATGAAAGCAACTAGTTTACTTCTACCAAGTAGCACTTTTCTACTCATATCGTTACTTACCAGGTCTAGATATCTTTGTCTATATCTTTGCTCGATATCTGTAAGTCCGTGGAATTTCTCTGGTAATGGTAATTTAGCCTTAGATAGCAATTTATACTCCAAAGTTCTTACGGTAATTTCGCCAGTTTGAGTAAGGTAAATCTCTCCACTAACGCCAACATAATCGCCGATATCTACATAATCTTTAAAGAATTTGTATTTGTCCTCAGGTATTTCATTGATACTTAGTGATACTTGGATTTTATCAAATACATCGCTAATTTGGATAAACATAAATTTACCAAAAGTTCTTCTAAAAGTCATTCTACCAGCAACCGATACCTTAGTTCCTGCCTCAACATTTCTAGCCATAGTAATTGTATGTGTTTGATTAAATTTCTCAGCGTAAGGATTAATTCCCATTTCTTTAAGCTCTTTAATCTTATTTGCTCTAATATCCACTTCTTTGTATAAATTTTGTTCTTGTTGCATATTATTCTTCCTTTTTATATGTCTTATTTGTAATCTACCATAGCCCACAATCGCTGGATTATAGCATATATACTTATTTAATTACATTATATATTACCAAAGCACCACACAAATGTCAATTATTTATATTTATTATTAATGGCTATTTTTATTTAAAATCTGAGTATGTCCTATATCAATTTACCCGAAATAAAAAATAGAGAGTCTCCTCTCTACAATCTATAGATATTTTTGTATACAAACCTATTGAGTTTGTATTTTTTCAAATACTCCCTAGTCTCCCTCACTGGAATATTTTCTATTGTGCCACTCTCATCTCTATTGCCACTGGCAATCCACTCCTTTACATTTGTTAGCCCCCAATTATAACTTGCTAGTGCATTAGTTTCATTGCCATCAAACATATCTAAAAGATAAGACATATATTTGCAACCAAGCATTATATTAATATCTTTATCATAAATTGTAACATTATCAATATCAATTCCCGTCCCTCTAGCCATATCCATCGCTGTAGTTAATTTCAATTGCATTAGCCCCATAGCATCGGCACTGGAGTGAGCCATCAAATCATAACCACTTTCGATATTAATAATACTAGCCACCATATAATTAGATAGATTATATCTAGTGGAATACTTATCTATTTCATCAATATATTTTCTTGGGAATAGCAAGAAAAATACAATTATTATAGCTACCAAAAATATTATTAAACTACTGCCTATTATCGCTACCCTTTTCATATTTTTATTATATGAAATTATTAATCATTTAATTCAGATACACCTAGACTTTTATTTATAGCATTAGCAATTATATCGGATAAAATTTCCACCATTTCTTCTATATCCTTGTGACTCACTATTATCCCGTCAACTCTATCACTGTATATTTCTTCCATAGATTTGATAAATTCTAAAAAATCGGCATTATTGCTTATATTTTCGCTATTTTGCATAATATCTCTAATTTTTAAAAAATCAATTCCTTTTTTATCAAAAGTATCTCTAATAAATGTCCCTGCATATATAAGCAAAGGCACACCGATAGAAACTATTTTTTTGCAAATAGATGAGTCGATACACTTCCGATTATTCCCTATTCCACTCCCAGGGCAAAGTCCTGTATTTGATAATTGAATAGACGAACCTAGCCTAGATACAGCACCTGCACATAAGCTATCTATTAGTACTAGATGCGTGGGCTTGGTTTTCTCTACAACCCCACTAATAATATCGTATGATTCTATTCCCGTTAGCCCCAGTACCGAGGGGCAAAACGCCATAATGGTAGGATAGTTTCCACTAGACAAGGTTATATGGATTTTATGACACACCTTACTACCCAGACTATCGCTAGATATGTGTCTATTCCCTAGCCCAATTACTAGTACCCTACTTTTTGAATTAATTTTACCAAGCAAGGAAGATAAAGAATTTGCCACAATATCCTCTATATGGTTTTTTATTTTTTTATCCACTTCTAGCGCATTTGGTATGCTAAATATCTCGTAGACGCCTCTAGCCTTGCCATAAAATTTCTCTTCCTCTATAGTGGATACCTTGTACCTCTCTACCATTACACCATAATCAAATTTTTTGCTCTCGTGAGCCAGTTCCTTAGCACATTCCACTTTTTTGCTAGAAATTATCTCATCTAATAATTCCGATTGGAAATCATAAAAATTATCCATATTCCTCCTACAATATCTATATTATTTACATAATAAAGTCAAAAAATGAAAAATTATCAAAATTGTAGTTGCAATTAAGTAAAATTTATGTTAGAATAATGCAGAATTATTGAAAATAATAAATATTGAGGAGAAAATAATGGCTAATATTAAATCAGCAAAAAAGAGAATCAGTACTATCGATAGAAGAAGAACAGAGAATAAATATGTTAAAGCTACTATCGCTACATACGTAAAGAAATTTAGAAAAATGTTAGAGGAAGGCAAAGTTCAAGAGGCTGAGACTTTCAGTAAAGAAGTTTACGCTTACATCGATAGCGCTTGTAGTAAGGGTGTTATCCATAAGAACAATGCTAGTAGAAGAATTGGTAGACTAGCTTCTGCTCTATATCTTGCTAAAGCAAACACAACAGTTGCTCCAGTTAAAGAAGAGAAAGTAGAAGTTGTTGCTACTCCAGTTGAAGAGAAAAAAGTTGAGGAAACTCCAGTAAAGAAAACTACTACTAGAAAGCCTACTACTAAAACTACAGCTACTACAGAAGAGAAAAAACCAGCTGCTAAGAAAACCACTACTAAAAAGGCTACTACAGAGACAACTGAGAAAAAGACAACTACTAGAAAAACAGCTACTAAGAAAGCTGAGTAATTATCTTAAAATACAAAAGGCACTAATTAATTTAGTGCCTTTTTTTGTTACATATTCAAGATTTGTAAAACTATTAGATTGATAGCATTATCTATACTAATATTACTTTGCTTTAGGTCTCCATCTATCTTTACACATAATTCATTTATTTTTTTCAATTTAGAAACCGAAAATAATCTAACCTGTTCGCTAGTCTTTTTTATAGCATACTCTTTAACACCTAGCAATTTAGATAATTCTAGGTTTGACATATTCTTATTTAAAGCCACCATAAAAAGCCTTCTAAAATGAGAATATATAAGTGCCGGTAATGTCCTATATTCGTCCTTTTTAGCCTTCATATCATCTAAAATAGTATATACCTTAGTACTATTTTTCTTAGATAGTGCCTCGGTCAATTCATATATCTGATACTCTAGGCTAGGGGTTACTAATTCTTTTACATCGGCATCTACTATCTCTTTCCTATCCCCCACATAGCCACATAGCTTATCACACTCAAGGAGAGCCTTTGCCATATCGCCTAGTGAATAATCAAAAAGTAGTTTAGTAGCGCTATCGCTTATCTCTTTGCCCTTTTTAGCAATAGTCGCCTTTATCTTTAATGCCACTATCTTATAATCCAGCCTATTGCAATCCACCTCTACAAATAACTTTTTGTCTAGAGCAAAGGCATCTTCATTGTCCCCTATATTTACAATCAAAACAGTTTGAGCATTGGGCGAACTTAGGTACGCCGACAAAGAATTAATATTTTTTATCTCTGTCTTCTTTGCCATTCTTAAATCCATATAAACTAGTTTTCTATCGCTAAATACAGGCATAGTATCACAAGCCCTTACAACCTCGTCGCAATCAATTATACCCTCAGTAAATTTAATTACATTTAAGTCTTCAAATTCGATTGCACTATACTTGTAAATTAAATTATATGCGGATGTTAGCAAAAATTCATCTACCCCGTAAAGTAAATAATTTTTGTAAACTCTTTCTTTTAAACTATTTTTTAATTCTTGAAATTTCATATCTATATCCTTATATCTATTTTATCATACAATTTTAAATTTAGTACATCATTTGGAGCAAGTTCTCCCACATCAGAACAGAGAATATTCTTAGGATTTAGGATATCATAATCAATATTATCCATACTATCGGCTATTACATAATCAATATTCTCAAATTCATTTTGGATAAAAATCCCTTCCGTTTTATTAATATCCTTTAAAACTAAAAATTCGGTTCCCTTAATATCAAATCTAATGGCAGGAATATCATCGTAGTAATCGATGGTATACACCTCTAAATTCCCTATTTTTATACTACTATCAAAGAAATAAATATTTGTATCCATATCCTCTATATGTAGATTGGAGTATCTAGTAGGTAGATACAGATTTTCTATTGAATACTCTTTACACATATCTAGAGTATCATCTAGGTCTTTAAGAGTCATATCATAAGCAATTACATTATCTATCGAGTACGCGTGAATATCCTTTATGTGCAAACTTAATTCCCTATTACTAATATCTGACCCAATCAAGGTTACACTATCATTGGATAAATAATAAATCACGCTAGATTTATTAGAGTAATATATTCTAATAGTATCTCCACTATATGTATATGGTAGCATACTAGTAATAGCAAAACCACATACAAATGCAATAAGCATAAGGGATATAAATGTTTTTAATTTATTTGAGACCATCAAGAAGTGAATAACTAGTGCCATAACACCTATTATAAATAGAGCGAGATATCCAATCCTAAATGCTCTAAATACACCCACTGGAATACCTGCCACATAATCGGCGATTACTCTAATAATATGCAAGACTAAATTAGGGACATATAATAGTACACCTAGAGGTCTAATAATTAATGCTAAAATTAAAATAATAAAGGTCATAGAATATAGTATAGAGAATATTGGAACGACTAGTAAATTAGTAATAATTCCTAGTAAACTTACTTTATCAAAAGTATTCATCATAACAACCAGTGTTACTAGATTAATAGAAACACTAATTGCAAGTAAATCGGATATCTTCTTAGGTATCTTAATAGCACAGAACACCCTGCTTAAGAATGGTGCGCAAGTTATGATAGCAAATACGCATAAGAAAGATAGCCTAAAAGAGACCGAGAAAAATTGCAATGGACTAATAAGTAAAATCACTATTCCTGCAATGCTTAGACTGCTAAGCCCATCATATTCTATCTTTAAAATATCGCATAGTAGCATAAGAAATGTCATTATACTAGCCCTACACACACTAGGCGAGAATGAACACAAATAACTATATATTAGTAGGGCCACACTAACAATTCCCAAAGAAACTTTGTTATTTACCCTACACTTTTTCAAAATAAAATATATTATAGAAAAAAGTACAGATACATGTAAGCCGGATACTGCAAGGATATGAGATATTCCAGCATAAGAAAACTGGTCCTTGATACTATTATCAATATTACTACTTTCGCCAAAGATAATGGAGAACATTATATCGGCATTATCATCGCTTAAGTTTGTAGATAGTATCTCCTTTACTTCACTTCTAATACTATCCTTTACACTGGCATCATAGCCAGTGATGGTCATTTTTGAGTAATTGATATATGTAGTGTAGCCAACACCCTTAATCAAATAAGATAGCCCATAATCGTCCTTTGCTTTTAATTCCTCTAGCGACACATCTGACTCAAGTACATCACCTAATCTAATATCTACAAAAGGTGAAGAATAAACTAGTACTTTAAAGTCCACTTCTTTGTCATCAATAGTGCATTTATCTAGAATAAAGTATGTATTCTTCTCGCCCTCTACGATGTAATCACTAACCACACCCGTAAGCGATACATTATCTTTATATTCCCTAACCGTCATCACCCTAAAAATTGGATAAATAGATAGAATTATTCCAATTAAAAGAGAAACCATAAAGAATACCGAACTAATCTGTAAAAGTGGAGAAACATCTTTTCTAGCTAAAACTTTTTTATTTTGCTCTTTTGTAATAGACGCGTATACAAATGTGGCTATAGAAACAAGGACTAGTGCTACAAGAATACCTAGCGAAGTCCACACACCTATCCTATTAGACAAGAAAAGAAAGTTAATGGCAATTCCAACCATTAACCCTATAAAAAATATAAACATTGGTCTAATATTTATGTATCTTTTTGTCATAGGTCTATAGTTATTAATTTATTTATAATAATTATTAATAACTAAATTATATCAATTATAGATATATTTTTCAATGAATTTGAATACTAGTACAAATCTTTTTCTTCCACCCGAATTTGTTTCTCGCCACTACCAATCTCAAATATCGAATAGTAATGAGGGCTTAAATATTTTATCATCTGCGACCTATTTATATCGTTTACCTTAAATACTTTAACTTCCACCGGCTTGGAATATTTTTTTGTAAAAGAATTAACCGATTTTATGTAATTATTGGCACTAGACATAGTACTATTCAAAATTAAGAAAAAGCCCATTATTAAGAGATTATAATTGATTTTTATAAATAAAGAATACACAAATAATCCTAGCAGGATAATCCCCAAAGAAAAGCAAATCCTAGCAGACACTCTCTCTAGTTTTTGCCTACTGATTTTTTTAGAAAATAATGCTAGTATTACCCTGCCACCATCTAATGGATAAATAGGCAACATATTGAATGCGAGGATAATTAGATTGCATATAACGAAACTTTTTGTAAATAGATATAGAGACGGAATAAACCACCACAAAGCCACAAAGATAATTATAAGTACTACATTTACTATAGGTCCAGCTAGAGCGATAATCACCTCATCTTTTACCCTGTAACAATTATTGGTTTTTAAACTGCTACCGTATATAGATAGCATCATTCCCTCTGCCGAATATCCTAGATGCCTTGTCATAAAGTAGTGCCCATACTCGTGTAAGACCAGCACAACTATATAATAAAATATATCATTGTACCAACCGAAATATATACATAAAAATACATATAGTGCAAATAATGGGTGTATCCTAATTTTTAGTCTTTCCATACTATTTTACTTTGATTGATTTTTAGCCCAGAGAGAGGTGTATCGCCATCTAATAGCCTCATTGTCACAATCATTCCCTCCTTGGCTATAGCTATATCTTCTCCCCTCTTTACTATCTGCCCTACCGATACTCCTACTATATCTACATTCTCTATAAAAGAATATATGTCTAGGCTGTGTCTAATTTTTATGTACTTAATGCCATCGTTACTTAGTCCCACACTATCCACCACTCCCGATTCGGGTGACATAACCATAATAGAATTTACTACTTTAAAATGAATATCTCCATTATCATCTATACTGGTTTCCCCACCCTTTATAGGAATAATAAAATCCTGCATTTCCTTTTCGGCTAGTACCCCACTAGTAAATACCACTCCACTATTATCATTATATAATGAATTTACGGGATTATACACATAAGCCATTCCTTTAGCAATAGTAGACATACTTTCACTAGTAAACATCACTATAGTGGCAATTATTATAAGCAAAGGCACTATTATTAATGCTACACTATACTTTTTAGGTCTCTTAATTACTATTTCATTTTTCGTAATACTCAATAATTCTACTCTTTTCATACTAATTATATATGCTTGTCCCCTGCCTTTTATAACTAAAAGCACTTAGCTATTTTTATGACTTTAGATAGTAAACTTACACTTAAGGCATATTCACCCTCTTCTGTAACCCCTAGTGACACATCTAAATCTTCGTAAGAAATATCAAAGTAGTTTTTTAATACATATAGCAATTCCGATTTAAGTAGTCTCTCTATCCTCTGGGGATTTTCTTTTTTATCTATAATCACCATATTTTTTAGTCTATCGTGATAGCTTACTGGCTTCATATTTTTCATACCCTCCTTCTTAATTTCTTCCTTATTGAACCTAATAGTCCTTTATATTTAAGCGTACAATCAAATAGCCTATTATCACCCGTGGTTATATTTTTGCCTATCATATATATCGATTTTTTAGCGTCTGAATCGCCATCAATCTGCCCACCCCAAAAAGATTGTTCAGATACCCCATCATCATCGGGCACTACGCCTATTATATTGCCATATAGATATTCTTTAATGGTATCCAAGCTAGGACTATCCCCACTAAGCATTAGGTCACCTCTAACTCTATTGATAATAATACTAGGAGGGGTAACACAAATTCCTTTTATACAATTTATTACCTTGATAGCATCTCTAATAGCCGATATGTGTGGGGTGGTCACAATTATATACTCATCAGCACATTCTATCGCTCGTCTAAAACCTCCATCAATCCCTGCTGGACAATCTATCAGCACAAAGTCAAATTGTCCTTCCAAACTAGCAATTATTTTAGAAAGTATGCTTGAGCCAAATTTGACCGAACAAAAACTATGGAAACTAGGCAGAATATATAGATTACTCTCGAAAAAATCTTGTATTATAGCCTGACGAGGAGAACACTTACCCTCGATGACATCTATAATATCATATACAATTTTATTTTCTATCCCCATAATCACATCTAGATTATTGAGCCCAAAATCCATATCTACTAGCAAAGTTTTATAACCAAGAGCACTAAGAGTTATCCCTAAATTACATACCAGCGTAGTTTTACCCACACCCCCCTTGCCACTAGTAACCACTATTTTTCTAGCCATTTTTCACCTACAAAAAATTAAGTCTTATTAATTTTAAAGCCCATAAAAAATAAAGTAAAGGAATAGTTTTATTCTTCCTTTACTTTAATTATGTATATGTCAATTTAATTTATTTTTGTATATTATTTTACAATTTATTAAAATTCTTCTAGCCTCTGTTCTCTTGCTATTTTTTCTATCATAATAGGGTCATCTAGTATTTGACCAGCACCTATCATTGTTACTACATCTGGTCTATACTTGAATGAATTTAAGTCCAATTTAACATTGAAGAATTTCTCAATTCCATTGATTTTGCTAGATGCTCCACATAGATATATTCCGTGCTTCTTTATATCCTGTACTACTTCATTTTCGCAATTGCTCATCATCTCTAGTATAGCCTGAGCAATCATAGAATATTCCTCTACCACTAGTCCAAAGACCTCCGAACTAGTAATCTTAACCTTAGCATATTCGGTAGTATCTTTTATAAATCCATCTATGATTATCTCTCTATTGTCATTAGGAAGTAGGGTCGTAATCTCGTTTTTAACCTTTTCGGCAGATTCCTTGCTTAATTCTATTCCCTTTTCCTTGTAGATATATTGTGCTATCTTTCTATCAATATTATCGCCACCATTAAAGACAGTTGCACCATATAGTATCCTGCCACAATTAACTATAGCAATCTCGGTATTAACGCCTATGTCTACTAGCAAGAAAGATTTATTGAAATTCTCTATCTCAAAGCCGTATGCTGTAGCAATAATAGATGGAATAACCTCTACCCTATTTACACCCAAAGCATAAGCCAAATTTTTGTACTCACTAGCAAATTTCATATCTTCCATAGGCACTAAAAATAAAACACCATCTTTTTTACCTATTTCTACAGCCTCTAAGTACTTACCCAGCATTAATTCGGCTAGGCTAAAATCCATTCTGCCGTCACTAACAATTTTTCTATAATCTAGCCCTGTATCAATGGCCTCTTGCCCCACTTTTAGAGCCACTTCTCTTTTACCCTTAATACCGGTAAGAACGACCGATTTGTCGGATAAAACCACACCAACACCAGCCTTATAAATATCGGTAGTATTACTACCCAAACTAATTGCAAAATCAATATTCTTCATATTTTTCTCCATATCTTTATTAGTGTATCACAATATATTTTTTTGGCAAAATATTTTTGGATTGCTTATAATCGAAGTACACTAATTCTTATCTAAAACCACCAAAGTTTCAATATGTTTGGTTTGAGGGAAAAGGTCATAAGGTGTAACCGACTTTACTTTAAACCTCGTGCACAATATCTCCAAATCCCTTGCTAGAGTAGCCGGATTGCAGGATATATAGATTATTTTATTTATATCATCATATTTATCTATTAGCTTATTACAAACTCTAGCATCACAACCACTTCTAGGAGGGTCTAGTATGATAGATACATTCTGCATACCCTCTATTACTTCATCTATGGCATTTACAATATCATCATTTATAAATCTAATATTTTCAATATTATTTATCTTTGAGAGTATAGTAGCCGACTGACTAGCCGATTTGTTTATCTCTATTCCAACTACACTTTTAGCTCTCTTGGATACTATAGCCGAAAGCAATCCTGCCCCACTATAGGCATCTATAATATTCGTGTCGCTATTTAATTCTTCTAGCACACGATTATACATTTTTTCTTTCATTTGGTTATTGACTTGCAAAAAACCCAAATTATCTACGCTATACTTTATGCCAAATTCCTCTATCTCTAGTTTTTCTAGACCAAATAAGTGATAGTACTTGCCAGATAATATTTCATCATCGCTATTGCTAATTAATATAGATAATCCTATATTTGCTATCTTATCTTTTAATGCATCATAATAACTATCCAATTTTAATTTTTTAGTTGCAACGATTGTGATAAGGTAAGAATCACCATATCCTCTGATAACGATATACTTAATATCTCCCTTGCCCGTTTTTTCATTGTATCCAGTGTAATTAGAATTAAGGATATACTCTCTACTAATATTATATATATCATTAATAGTATCACTAGTTAGTAAACATCTAACAATCCCTATTGCCTTATGCGAGTTTCCCTCAAACATTCCAATATTCGTCTTGCCATTTTCTTCCCTTACAGCAAAGACCATTTTATTCCTGTAGCCAAATTCCTCACCATATTGAATGTCGGATACTACATCTTTGGATTGGATTACTTTTCTTAGGGCAGTAGCCACTTTTTCTTTTTTTAATTTTCTTTGCTCCTCCAGATTAAGGTGTTGCAAATCACACCCACCACATATAGCAAAATACGGACACTTGGGCTCCACCCTATCATTACTTGGCTTAATCACTTTATTCAATTTGCACACGCAATATTTGCTTTTGTTTTTAATAATATCTACATCAACTATTTCATTAGGCAAGGCAAAATTAACAAAGCAGACTTTGTCTTTAATTTCTCCTATTTGGGCTTTAGCGACCCCCTCACCATTTATACCTAAATCTATTATCTTAACTTCCATATTTATTATATTATCACAATATTAAATAAAAATCTAATTAAATATGTTTAAAAGAATTTAAGTGGGATACAATTTAATATGGTTTTCACATTAATTTGCAGAAGTTTAATTTTATACATCGTAATATTATTTTTAATAAGACTAATGGGCAAAAGGCAGATAGCCGAGATGCAACCATTTGAACTGGTTATCACACTGATTATTGCCGACCTAGCCACCATTCCAATGGCAGAAACCACTCTACCACTAATACAAGGAATTGTGCCCCTGCTTACTCTGGTGTGTGTTCATTACCTATTGTGTTTGCTATCTAGAAAAAGTTTATTTTGTCGTAAACTCTTTAATGGCAAACCCATTATTTTAGTAGACCCCGATGGCGTTAACTACGAGAATATGCAAAAGGTAAATATGAATTTTAATGACCTAATGGAAGGATTGCACACGGCAGGATATTTTAATCTAGAAGAATTACTATATGTAATCCTCCAAACCAATGGCACAATGACTGTGCTCACTAGGGCTCAATATGCTCCCCTTACAGCATCGGATTTGCAAATCCAAAAAGAACAGGCATCTCTTCCTATGATAATCGTTACCAAAGGCAAGATACTTAAAGATAATTTAATCAAAGCCAAAATTGATGATGAATTTTTAAGTTCACAGATAAAGAGAGTGGGCTTTAATTCCATAAAAGAGATTTTAATCCTAACTCTCAATAACAATGGCAAAATGTATATTCAGGGTAAAAGAGGTTCGTTTCAGACACTTGAGACAGATTATCAGGGAGGTCAATGGTGAGATGAAGAAAGGTGCAGTAGTTTTATGTATTTTAATATTGACTCTCACATTTGGTATAGTGGAATTGATATCCGTCCGAAATACCTTAACTGAGATGGAACAAGTGGTCGTTACCCTATATGATAAATACGAAGAGAGCGAAGACGATATAACAATATACTATGATGAAGTAACACTAGTAAAAGAATTTTGGGAAGACAAAGAAGAGTGGCTGTGTTTTCTATTTAACCATCGTGACCTAAGCACTATTACCGATAGCATAAATAAATTACAGGCTTACACAAAAAATAACGACTATGATAATTCAGTAGCAGAACTATCACTGCTCAGAGAGTACTCAACCAAAAGCTATCACATAATGGGATTTAATATTCACAATATCTTATAAAAAAATCTATGAGACGAGTATCATCTCATAGATGTTTTTTTATTTAGATAATTTGTCTTTTAAATACTTAGCTGTATAACCAATTCCCTTTTTAACAATTTCTTCTGGAGTACCAGTGGCTACAATTTCTCCACCTTTGTCTCCACCTTCCATTCCTATATCTATAATATAGTCTGCACATTTTATAACATCTAGATTGTGCTCTATTACAACTACCGTATTTCCAGCATCTGCTAGTCTATTTAGTATTGCTAATAATTTCTGTATATCATAAGGGTGAAGACCGGTCGTTGGCTCATCTAGAATATATAGCGATTTGCCTGTACTCTTTCTGCATAGTTCGGTCGCAAGTTTAACCCTCTGAGCCTCACCACCACTTAGTTCGGTTGCCGATTGACCTAATTTAATATAACCCAATCCCACATCAACTAGAGTCTGCAATTTGTTTTTTATCTTAGGGATATTTGCAAAGAAATCGTTTGCCTCCAAGATAGTCATATCTAGTACATCGGCAATACTCTTGCCCTTGAATTTTACTTCTAGAGTCTCCCTATTATATCTTTTGCCTCCACAAACATCGCAGGTTACATACACATCGGGCAAGAAGAACATTTCTATTTTATTTATTCCTGCACCCGAGCAATTCTCACATCTACCACCACTGATATTAAAGCTAAATCTACCACTATTATACCCCCTCTCTTTGGCATCGGGAGTACTAGCATATAGTGCTCTAATATCACTAAAAAGATTTGTATATGTGGCAGGATTACTTCTAGGAGTTCTGCCTATTGGGCTTTGGTCAATACATATAACCTTGTCTATATTTTCTAGACCTGAAACACTCTTGTGAGCCCCCTCTTCATAGTCAGATTTATTTAGGTAATTAAATACTATAGGATAAAGTGTTTCATTTACAAGACTACTTTTACCACTACCACTAACTCCTGTTACAACCGTCATTACACCTAGCGGCAAATTCAATTTCACATTTTTTAAATTGTGATGTTTACAACCAGTGATTACTATTTCACCTTTCTTTTGTCTACGCTTATCTGGTACTTTTATCTCTCTTTTCCCACTTAAAAATTGCCCTGTTAAACTTTCTTCACACTGCATTACATCACTCAAATTGCCAGAAACTACCACCTTACCACCATTAACACCTGCGTATTTGCCAATATCTACTATATGGTCGGCACTACGGATAGTATCTTCATCGTGTTCAACTACAATTAATGTATTGCCCAAATCTCTCAAGTCTAGTAATGCTTTAATTAGTTTATCATTATCCCTCTGATGCAATCCAATACTAGGTTCATCTAAAATATATACTACTCCCGTGAGTCCACTACCTATTTGAGTAGCTAGTCTAATTCTCTGAGCCTCTCCACCACTTAATGTTCCTGCTTGTCTAGATAGAGTTAGATAATCTAGCCCCACACCAATTAGAAATTGTAGTCTAGCTTTTATCTCTTTTAATATTGGTTCGGCTATTATTTTATCTGTATTAGATAGATTTAATTTATCCATAAAGTCATATATCTGAGTAATAGACATATCACAAACATCACAGATATTTTTCTTATCTATAAATACATTTAGTGCTTCCGTTTTTAGTCTTTTGCCGTGACAGGTTGGACAGGTTTCTTCTTTTAAATATTTAGCAATCTCAGCCTTTGCAAATTCACTGGTAGTTTCTCTGTATCTTTTTTCTAGTATTGGGAACATTCCCTCAAATGCCATTAGCCCTATTACCTGATTGCCACTACGCACATAATCTATCTCTATTTTTTCTTTCTTAGTGCCATAGAGTATCATTTCTAACATTCCCTTAGGCATATCGCAAACTTTAGTATTTACATCTACTCCAAACTTTCTAGCAACTGCTCTATAGAACATTCTAGCCATTCCTGTATCGTACGACCACCCAGCAATCTTGGATATCCCACATTTGGTTATTGGCTGGTTTCTATCAACTATAACTTTGTCTATATCTACTATCTGTTTTATACCTAGCCCCTTACAATCATCACACGCACCGAATGGGCTATTGAAACTAAATAATCTAGGAGCAACCTCTTCCACCGAGTAACCACACTCAGCACAGAAGTGAGTGGTACTGTATATTTTTCTTTCCCCATCACAATCAATTTCAACAGTTCCTTTGGATAACGCTATCGCCGATTCAATGCTCTCAGTAAGCCTCTGGATACTGTCATCTTTTATAATGAGTCTATCGATTACAACATATATAGTATGTTTAATATTTTTATCTAAAGCAATTTCTTCATCAAGGGTGTAAGGTTTATCATCTATTATAACTCTTAAGTATCCCTCTTTTCTTAGTTCCTCTAGCTCTTTTACAAATGTTCCCTTTTTGCCTTTTGCAAAAGCAGACAATATCTGAACCTTTTTACCCTGCAAAGCCATCACTCTATCTACTATCACATCTAGCGATTGACTACTTATTTCTCTTTTACAATTAGGGCAAAATGTTTTGCCAACGTGTGCAAAAAGAAGTCTAAGATAATCATAAATCTCGGTCACCGTTCCAACCGTACTTCTAGGATTATTCGATGTAGTCTTTTGGTCTATGGATATACTAGGAGAAAGCCCCTCTATACTCTCCACATCGGGCTTGGACATTTGTCCCAAAAATTGCCTAGCATAACTAGACAAACTCTCCATATATCTTCTCTGACCTTCGGCAAATATAGTATCAAAAGCAAGTGTACTTTTTCCACTACCACTAACACCAGTAAAAACGACTAGTTTATTTCTAGGAATAACTAGGTCTACATTTTTTAGGTTATTCTCCTTAGCTCCTTTTATAATAATATCTTCTAACATATTAATCTTTTTCTATTTCCTTTATCTGTTCTCTTAAAACTATTGCACTCTCAAAATCAAGATTAGCCGAAGCCTCTCTCATCATCTTCTTTAATCTTTCAATCTCTTTTTCTCTTTCCGACTTGCCTAATTTTTTCTTAGACCTATCTGCCTTTTTGGTTATTTCCAAAGTATTCTTAATTTCCTTAATAATAGTCTTTGGCACTATGCCATTTTCCTTATTATATTTCTCCTGAATACCCCTTCTCCTATCGGTTTCCCTAATGGCATTTTTTATAGAATCAGTCATATTATCGGCATAGAGTATTACTCTACTCTCGCTATTTCTGGCAGCCCTGCCGATTGTTTGGATTAGTGCCCACTCACTTCGCAAAAATCCCTCTTTGTCGGCATCAAGAATTGCCACCAATTTAACCTCTGGAATATCTAGCCCTTCTCTAAGTAAATTGATGCCAATAAGCACATCAAAATCCCTTCGTCTAAGCCCATTGATAATATCTACCCTATCTAAAGTATCAATATCTGAGTGTAGATATTTCACCTTAATATTCTTTTGGGATAAGTAATTTGTTAGGCTCTCTGCCATCTTTTTAGTAAGAGTGGTTACAAGCACTCTGCCATCTTTTTCGATAGTATCATTTATTTGACCTATTAAGTCGTCAACCTGATTTTCTACTGGCTTGATTTCAATCCTTGGTTCAAGCAGTCCAGTAGGCCTAATAATCTGCTCTACCACTTGGTCGGAATTATCTAATTCAAATTTACCTGGGGTAGCCGAAACAAATATAGTTTGGCCTATCTTCTTTTCAAATTCGCCAAAGTTAAGTGGCCTATTATCAAAGGCACTAGGCAATCTAAAGCCATAATCCACTAGATTGGTTTTTCTAGCCAAATCACCCGAGTACATACCTCTAATCTGAGGTAAAGTAATGTGGCTCTCATCTATAAATACTATAAAGTCATCAGGAAAATAATCAAGGAGGGTATAAGGTGCTTGTCCGGGTAATCTGCCGTCAAAGTATCTAGAATAATTTTCTATTCCACTGCAATACCCCACTTCCCTCATCATTTCTATATCATAAAAGACTCTTTCCTTTATTCTTTGGGCTTCAATTAGTTTCCCCTCTTCTTCAAATTGCTTCGCTCTCACAAGGGCATCATGCTTTATTTCATCAAATATTGCTTCATTGGTGGTATCTACTATATAATGAGTAGCAGGTAAAAGATATAAGTGCTCTAAGGTATTAATTCTTCTGCCTGTAAGCACATCAAATTCACTAATCCTCTCTATTTCGTTATCAAAAAATTCTATCCTAATACCTACTTCCGTTTTATTAGGAGGAATAATATCTATTACATCGCCCTTGCTTCTAAAAGAGCCTCTAGTAAAATCAATCTCATTCCTTTGATATTGCAATTCTACTAATTTTTTCAGTATATCTTTTTTCTCGTAAACCTCATTAGGACGCAAAGATAAACAAGCACTAGAATACGCCTCTGGTGCTCCTAAGCTATATATACAAGAAACCGATGCCACTACTATAACATCTTTCCTCTCAAATAAAGAGCAAGTTGCCGAATGTCTAAGTTTATCTATCTCATCATTTATACTCATATCCTTTTCGATATATGTGTCACTAGAAACTATATATGCTTCCGGCTGATAATAATCATAATAGGATACAAAATACTCTACTCTATTATCGGGAAAAAACTCTCTAAATTCATTACAGAGCTGAGCAGCCAAAGTCTTATTATGTGCAATAATAAGAGCCGGTCTATTGGTTTTATTTATAATATTAGCCATAGTAAATGTCTTACCACTACCAGTAACACCTAGTAATGTTTGATATCTAAGCCCATCATTTAGACCCTCCACTAGTCCATCTATAGCCTGTGGCTGGTCACCTGTAGGAGAATATTTACTATGTAAATCAAATTTATCTGCCATAATTTAATTTTCCCTCTTTACCCTATCAAGTATACAATATTATGTGAAAAAATTCAACCTTTTTAGTATCAGTAGAACATTAGTTCTATCATAATATAAATAACCACAGTGATTGAAATGCCTGTATTAGGTCAATCAATCCACTATGGTTACTAACTAAAATATTGCCTTTAAAATAATTCCTACTATAAATGAAATAATAGCCAAGATAATTGTTCTGGTGATAGCCACACTCCAATTAATCTTGATATTTTTCTGTTCCCTCAAAAAGGATTTACCTTTACTAAGAATGGTTATACAGTACACTAGTTCGCCTTTTTTATCGGAATTAACAACACTAATGTAATTTTCCTGAGAAAGCCCCTCTAATATGCTCTCTAGTTCCACCTCAGTAACATTGTACTTAGGCTCAAAGATGTGGCATAGGTCTATAGGCGAAAAAAGACAAGTATCTTTGTCTGCACACTTCTCTAGTAAATATTTCATTAATATTTTTTCTTTCCTTGTAACCATTCTTCTATCCAAAAATCATTATTGCTAAGAAACTGCCTACAAAAGCCATAAATCCACTGGCTAGTGCTGTAATAATCATCATAGTCAATAAATCTTTTTTATTACCCTTCTCTATCTTGATATTTTCTTGTAAAATCCTAGAATTATCTAGAACCATTAGACACATATTATCTTCATCAATATACTTTAGGTCTATATACTTTCTGGACTTTAGGAAGTTTATATCTTTGGATAATGCCTTATAGTCATTTTTGTATTTTTTTATGCTCAAAAGAACTGCTCTGGTTTCCAAAATTTTGTAACCATCGCCCGAATGACTAGTTAGATATTTTAATAATAATAATTTCCTCTTATCCATATATTTATCTTATCACATTTTGGCAATTTTTACTAATATTTAGCATTATCTTAATCATTATTTTGCAAAAAAATAAAGTGACCTTGTAGCCACTTTATTTTTTTAATAATTTAATTATTTCTTAGATGCTTTTGCCTTTTTAGAAGCTTTCTTTCCAGCACTAGGAGCTTTCTTCTTAGAAGATACAACGAAGTAAACAACTACACCAGCAAGTACAGCAACGGCAGCAACTACTAGGATTGTTCCTACAACTGGGCTAATTTTCTCTTCATCAGCTTCCTCTGATGGAACGTTGATTTGATAAGAATAAGTATTAGCATTGCCTACTTTATCCTTAACTACAAATTTAAGAGTATAGTTACCAGTAGATTTGATATCCCAGATAGCATTTACACCATCTTTACCTTTATTTGTAACAGTGCTTCCACTAGGGTCAGTCAATGTAACAGTTAGGTTCTCTCTTAGATAATCTTCAGCTGTCTCGTTATCACCTAAGATAATCTTACTTAGGTCTAGAGTAAATTCTTCATTTAATGTAGCTGTAGTTGGAAGGTCATTCTTCTCATCTTTCCATTCAAGTGTTGGTTTCTCACAGTCACCTAATGCTAGAGTTCTAGTCTCAGTAGTTGTATTACCAGCAGCATCAGTTGCAGTATACTTAATTGTATATGTTCCTTGAGTAGTAGCCTTGAATGTTCTTACAGACATATTGCCGTCTACTTTATTAACATCAGGAGCTGAACTATTAGGACCAGTTACAGTGTATACAACCTCGATATCTTTACCATAGCCATAGTCTACACCATCAAATTTACCATCGTTTGCAAATGCTGCAGGAATAGTAATAGTTTGATATGTCTCATTCTCATCAGGATTCCAAGCAAGTGCAGCTGGAACAAATCCCTCTAGAGTAATTTCTGGACCGATAGTATCTTTAGCAGTTACAGTGAATAGAGAATTTTCTAGAGTTGCTCTATTTCCGTGCTCGTCCTCTGCATAGTATATAATTGAGAATGTTCCCTCAGATAGTGGAACAAATCCGATATCGTCTATAGTATCGTACTTAGCACCATTAGATACATTGTAAATATCCCAAGTGATTGTACCTCTAATGTTTTGACCATTTTTGATAAGTTTAGCAGATGGAACTTCGAATAGTTTACCTACTTCGATATCATCATCAAATTTATCTTGGTCTTCAATAACGATTGTAGGAGCAGTAGTATCATTTACTCTTACACCATAAGTTTTTACAGTAACATTGCCACCAACATCTTGTGCTCTATAAGTAATAGTGTATACACCATAGTTACTTAGTTTAAATTTTAAACCACTGATTACATATTCATATTTATTTTCACTATCATTATGAGTCTTTGTGATAGTCTCTGTATTAACTTTTGATACAAGGTTACCGAATGAATCTCTGATTTCTACACCTATTTTTAGGTTAGCATCTTTAGCGTCGCTAAATTTAACTTCTGGAAGCTTAATAATAGCATTACCTTGGTTAAATGCAGCTTTATTAGATACATTACTACCTTGAGCCATACCATACTCATCAATACCTGTAACACCATCAATAACCTCAGAACTATTTAATTGATAAAGGTCATTATTCCAGTTATCAGTGATTTCTGGAGCCTCTTGGTCGTCTCTAGAATTAATGATATTTACTGTGATTTCGTCAGTTTTTACGATAACATCACCAGTCTCAGAAGATGTAAATTCACTAGCATCTCTAGTACCTCTAAGTGTGCTATCTAGATGTGCCTCAGCATATACAGTAATGTAACTTACACTGTCATTATCTTCTAATAGTTTCTTAATATCGATAACGCATTTACCATCACTATTCTTCTCTGTAACTTCTACAGGGTCACCTACTCCATTAACTTTATAGAAAGTCTTAACCTCGATATTATCATCGTATTTATCTGTAGCAGTTGGAGCTGTGAATGTTAAATATTGTGCTCTATCACTTACCGATTTAGAATTGATATTTAGAGTAACCTCTGTCTCGCCATCGCTTAGATCCTCGTCAACATCGTGAACGTGAACGATATACTCAGCGTAACCAGCAGCATTACCTGCTCTATCAGTTGCTCTATATCTAATCTCGTAGTCACCTACTTGAGAAAGTGTAATCTCAGCAGCTTTATTATTATCAGTATTAGTTACAGTAGTAACTGCACCATTAGGAGCTCTATATGATCTTTCAAATGTTATTTCACTCAAATCGTCCCAGTTATCTGTACCATAGATAGCAGGTATCTTGATAGTAACCTGTTTACCATTATCACCAGAAGCAGGATTTAGTTTAACATGAGATGGAATACTAGCCTTGGTATTTAGAAGCAAGTCATCTAATTCATCACTCTCACCTACTTGAGTACCATTAACAGCTGTAATCTTCCACTCAGTTGCATTTGTTTTATCTATCTCATAATCGTATGTTGGTCTAACTGTAGCAGATTGTTTATCAGAAACCTTGATAGATTGCTCTGGAGTAACCTCACTAGTAGTTAATCCAAATAAACCAATACTTGCCTTGTAAGTAACGATATAGTCACCAATCTTATTTGGAGTGAATGTATAATTCTCATAATCAAATGCAGAATCAGGTAAAACCTCTTTAGTTGTTCTATTAGTAATAGTAACCTTTACATAAGCATTGATAGCATCTAGAGATGTAGCAGATTCTGTAACCTTGATTTTAGGCACTTTAATCTCTGTATTAACATTACCACTAGTTGGAACAGAGTCAAGCAAAGTCATAGTTAATTTAACACTGCTTAAATCATATTTAGTAACAACTTGGAAATTTGAATCAAGTCTAGATATAACTGTATCTAGTAATCCATCGTTATTTTTGTCATCACCTGTTCTAAACTCGTATACGATAGTATAAGTACCAGCTTTAGCTAAATCAGTGCTATCTACAGCATAGTATTTCTTATCCTCGCTAAGAGTCAATTTTACAGATGAAGCATCTGGTTTGTATAGCATTACTACTAATTGCTCATCATCTTCCAATTCATCAATAGAAGTTTTATCTTCCTCATCTCCAATAATTACAGATGGAGCAGGAATCTTAAAGTTCTGTTGATTAATAGGCATTTTAGCAGGAATAACATACTCGCTATTCACAGGAAGCACGATAGTAGCATCACTCTTATTAACCCATACTCTTAAGTTCTCTACAGTTGTTTTAACTTTGTCAGTACCTGTAGTAGAAATAGTTACATCATAGTAACCCTCGTAATTAGCAACGAAGTATTTCTTACCCTTGTTTGAGCCCTCTTCAGTTTCCTCTAAAACCTCGATTGTCTCGCCACCTTTGGTAACGGTAAATTCAGGTTCAGTGCTATCACTTACATTAACACTAGGAAGCCAAACTTTGTCGCCAACTTTATAATCATCAGAAAAACCCTCTGTTACTTGAACACTAGCACCAATAACTTTGGTACTCTCATTGTACTCATTCTGAGTAGTTGCATTAACATTCACAGCCTGAGCAACGGGTGCAACATAGCCAGTAGTAGCTGTAACACCTGCAAGTAAAAGTGGTAATACTAATTTTTTCTTGCCTTTCATAATTGTCAAAATTCTCCTTACTTACAATAATTATAACAAATCAAGTTTAATATTTTTTGTATCTTTTGTCAACTATATAATACAAATATTTTATTAATTCGCCCCTCTTTGTAGCATTAGTTGTAGTATAAATCAAAATTTCCAATTTATACCAAATATTTGTAAAAAATTTCCAAAGATTTATTTTGAGTTGTGCTTAGTAGTTGCACCATAAGTTTGATCTAATATTCTCCTATCATAGAAAGCGTAATCTAGATAATATTTGCCCCTACTATAGAATATATTTCTTTCGTGACCTTTTATCATTCCATTCTCTACATCTTTGGATAATTTATCAAATAATCCACCTAGAGTAGACATCATTTCCATATCTACAGGCATTTTGGTAGAAGTAACTAGCGAATTAATAGCCATTGCCTTGTTACTCATTTCCTCAAATGTATTTTCGGGCATTTTGTATACATAATCAAGTATGTACTTAGCAGTATTTTCATTGTAGCTATAGTGTAAACCAGATAAAATACTAGATAAAATTTGAATACATCGTGAACTACTCATATCACCATCTTTTCTTAAATTTTCTAATATCCTTGTTCTAACGGTCATAAATTCATCTACTACCCCCTCTGCCACTTTCCATAACACATCATCTTTTTTGTGTCTATTCTCATGACCTATAGGGAAATATCCAGAATTTATATCTAAGTATCTTTTTAAAGTTTCCCTCATTTCCAAACTGCCATTTTTCATAATGGGCTCTATGTCTCTTAGGATTTCTTGCATATACTTATATTGCGAATTATACGCCTCAATCTCCCTCTCTTGCCCAAAATAATCACTCTCAAGCATATGCTTGACAGCCCTAAAATCTTTTATATTTTTATCACTAGCAAAGTCTATTAATTCTCTTTTAAAATCCCCCACTCCGGTCGGATTCATAAGTTCGGGTTTCTTAGACAAATCTTTACTAGGATTATCAGACAACCTGAAATACTGCATATTATGCGTAGACTCGTGAAAAAGCAATGATACAAGCGAAAACCTATAAGGAGTATGATATAAATGGTCACCCGTTACATATAGTTTATCTCCCTTAGCCCTACCCTCTTCACCACGGCCAAGAGTTACCTCATCTTTATCAGCAGGTTTTAAGAAATTCACACTGTCAATTCTATTGTAATCAAAATTGCCCTCTCTTATCTTCTTGGTAGAAAGAACAGCGTCTACAACCCTCTGCAAATCCTCTTCGGGGATTTTTTCAAAGTTACTCTCTGCACTCAAAAAATCAAGTAGCACCTTGTGCGCTTCTTCCAAAGACATTGTTGGATTAGGTTTAATTGTAACCACATTAGCCTCCTATAGCGATTTAATACTTATGTGCATAGTAGCACATATTTCTTATTGTACATAGATGATATCATATTCTAAGCAAAAAAGCAATATTATGCCCTAATTTTATGCCACAAAAAACTCCCTACTTTAGCAAAGTAAGTAGGGAGAAAAGAAGATTTGATACAAAAATAGAAGAAGTAAATTTATGTACTAATTAAAAACCGATACCTGTGCCACAGCCACAGCAATTTAAAATCATAAGTAAAAGAATTATATTCCAGCAACAGTTATCGTCAGTGCCAAAACCATTGCAACCACATAACATTAAAAGAAGTAATAAACAACAGCAGTTATTGCCTTTAGGTGCAGTATTGCCACCCATTCCTCCGTGGTTACAGCCACAATTTGTTCCAAACATATTGTTTTCCTCCATATTTTATTTGGAAAGCTTTTTAATTGCTTTCTACTTCATAGTACTCACCTAAATCAAATTGTGTTACAAAAAACAAAAAAATTCCTGAGTATTTTATTTTAGGGGCAAGATGTTATACAAAAAGCCCCATTTACTCAGGAAATTCAATTAATCTTTAAATAAAGTCTCTACAATTTTTGCTTTTAATTTATCTATTCCTAGATTATTTTTAGCTGAAATCACTACACCGTCGGTTGGAAGTTCTGCCCCTTTTACATTATCGCATTTATTATAAACCATTATAACTGGGCTATCACAACCCAAATTTTTAAGAACGCCATTGGTTACACCGATATGATTTTTGTAATTAGGATTACTAATGTCCACTACATGCAATATTAGGTCGGAATAAATGCTCTCCTCTAATGTGCTAGAGAAAGCCTCGATAAATTCGTGAGGAAGATTATTAATAAAGCCGACAGTATCTATAAATAATGCCTCTTTATTATCCCCTAACCACACATTCCTAGTGGTCGTGTCTAGAGTAGCAAAAAGTTCATCTTTTACATACACATTTGACCTAGCAAGTAGATTAAGAAGTGTACTCTTGCCACTATTTGTGTATCCAACTATAGCAATCACAGGTTTTGAGTTCTCTCTCCTACTCTTTCTATTTAATTCTCTATGTTGCTTTAATTTCTTTAGTTCTTCGCTTTTCTTAATAATATTGTTTTCAACTATTCTTCTATTCAATTCTAGTTTGGTTTCCCCTGGGCCCCTCATTCCAACCCCTCCACCAAATCTACCACTACTCTCGGATAATGCATTTAGTCTAGGTAAGGAGTACTTAAGCTGTGCTAGTTCTACCTGCAATTTACCCTCATTAGTTCTAGCCCTACCAGCGAAGATATCTAGTATTAGCATACTCCTATCTATTACTTTTGTGCATAGTGCCGAACTAATACTAGTGCATTTGCTACCACTAAGTTCGTTATCGAATATTACTAGATTTGCCTCGTTCATCTGAATGGATTCTTTAATAATATCTATCTTGCCACTGCCTATATAGTATTTACTATCGGGCTTAGCACGGAATTGAGATATCCTATCAACCGTTACAATTCCTGCCGTTTTAGCTAGTCCCTCTAGTTCATCTAGGTCTGCCTCCATATCGCCCTTTTCTTTTATAGCGACTTTTACCAAAATCGCCCTTTGTTCAGGCAAAGCATTAGCCGATGCGTAGTACTCTTTGTATTCCTTTTCGCTAGAAGCAATCTTCTCCATTAGTCCATACTTATTTAGGTATCTAGCATCGTGACAGGTAACAATATCCACATCACTACCTCTTACATATCCTATCTGAGCTGAGTATGCAAGACCATCTTTTATAGATATTGCACACAAACAATCTAATTTTTTATTTTTTAGTAAAGATATATCCATTCCACTCAAATTTGCATTGCCACTAGGGTGAGTATGCAAAAGTCTAGAACCAGTGAATCTGCCCCTATTTTCTTCCACTTCTATGCCAACCGAGGATTTATCCCCAACACAAGCATCTAATACTTGACCTTTTCTAGATATAAGTACTGCCACCTCATAGCCAGTAGCAGTGGTAATATCCACCATCGCAGATATTACAAATTCATCTACAAATAGGCTTTTATCAAAAGAATGGCCCTCTAGTGAGAGTAGCCTTTCTCTATATTCTTTCTTTAGTTTCTCTGGGAAATTCATTAAATCAATCCTTTAATAAAGTCATTAACTTCATTCATTTTTGCAAAATTTGTTTCAATCATATCAGTATTATACTTAAGAGCATCACAGATAGTATTTACATTCTGACCTACTAAAATAATACGATTGCCTAGGGCTACTAGATATGCCTTAGATTGTATATCAGTATTCACCTTATTTTCATCAAATACACTACAAGCAATGTCAAAATACTCCTGCATCGCATCTACCAATTTGCAATCATATCCAGCATACTCATCATCAAATCTAGACATATTATCACTATCTACAAATCTATTAAGCGAATAGTATCCTTGAGAGGTAAAAGTATATGATTCATAACCAGCAAACATACTGACTGCCCTATCAAAAGCCTTGGTGATATCTTTATTCTCTATTAGAGCTTGGGTATACTTATCCTCTAGATAATTGTACTCATTTAGCAGTGCACTTCTCTCTAGTACCCCACCCGATACGACCTGATTGCTATATGAAATCTTAGCCATAAAAGCATCATACTCATCGTCAGCCACAAAAAGTTCGTAATTTTTGATAACACCCTTGTAATCGTCTGTCCTAATATCAAGGGTAAGAGCAAGATAGCAATTATTTATTTCGCCATCTTTTTCGTAAATTCTAGCGTACAAATCTCCAGCCATACCATAATTACCTAGGTAATAGCAAAACTCAGCTAAATCCTTAGTGAATACAAAGAAAAGCAAAAGAAACATTATTAAACTAGCGATAAATAAGGCAAGGAGAGTAAATCCAGCCGTTTTTAAAATAATCTTTTTGTAATTAGTATTCACGCAAATATTTCTCCATTTACTGATAGATTTAAAATTATACAAGTATTTTATCCCATAAAACAAAAAAAATCAACAAATCTACTTGTATTTCAAGCATCTTTATTGATTAAATATATATTCAAAAAAAATAAAAAAAAATAAAAAAATAAAAAAGGTCAGTTCTATTGAAAATTATTTAAGACTCATAATTATAGTCATAAATAATCCTAATCCTGCCATAACTACAATTCCCATAATATTTTCCCCCTTACTTTTGAACTGCAGATATAATATACCACAGAGAAAGAGGAATGTCAATACCCAATTTAAAAAAATATTATATATTTTTTTAGAGTATAATTAATATATATTATCCCCCATTTTTTAAGTAAGCAAGATTTCTCCCGACACACTAGACACAACATAATTTAATCTTTCACCCTTTCTTGTAAGTATCGTAATGCCCCAATTTAGATTTTCCGAATTTCTCTTTACATCTCCTAATAGCCTAATATATATTTCACCTAGAAATTCGCCCCTCTTTTTTAGCCCTTTAAGCGCACTTTTGTCTTTACTAAGAATAATATCCAAAGCATCTAATCCCGACACTTCCAGTTTTTCTGTAATAGACAGTAATGCAATATCTATAGCATTATCAGCCACATAAATAGTTGCAACCACTATATTATCCAATTGAATCTCTCCCAAATCTACTAGCACTTCACTCAAATATGGATTTACCTGCAATTCCCCCCTCATATACATTTTCGCCACACATTAATGTGCATCTATCTGCCACTATCCCCTCACCATTTTCACACGAAAAAGAAAGAATGGCATAAGGAATTTCAGGCGTACTATAACCATCTTTTTTATATGTCTCTTCCCTGCTACCTATAACCAATTTAGCCTCTACCCCTTGCGAACTACCAACCAAAATATCTCTTTGTATTTCGGAAATATTATTGTGAGCTAGTGTTGAAAGCGAAGCCCCACAGCCATTACATATCAGTGCATTTGCCAGTAGCAAAATAATCAAAAAAAATTTCATACATTACCCTCTTTCAAAGATAATATATGAAATCCACTGGTAAAATTATTCTCCATACTTTTGTAAGTACTTTTTCTCGCGAAACCGGATAGTCACACCAAACTATAATTTTAATCAATAGTATCAAGTTCATCTACTCTGTCTTTATACTTTCCACCTAAAAATTCGGTATTTAAAAAAGTATCTACTGTCTCAATCGCTTGTTTGCTACTAATATAATCGCAAGGCAATATGCACACGTTCGCATCGTTATGCTTTCTAGACATTTCGGCTATCTTTACCTGAAAGCAAAGTGCCCCTCTTACACCTCTAGCCTTATTACTAGCCATACTCATACCTATGCCCGACCTACAGCCGTACACTCCAATATTCCCTTGTGCCACTAGCTTATTAGCCTCCTTTGCAAAAGTAGCAAAACTATCTAATGCATCGTACTCCTTACTAGCACATTCCTTGTACTCAATATTTTTGCTATCCAAATATTCCTTTACACATTTGAAAGTTTCAAATGCTCCGTGGTCATACGCTAAAATAATCATAAGTATTTCCTCTTTAAAAAATTATACCCCTATTCTATCAAAAAAAATATATTTCTCAAATAAAAAATGGTAGATTTAATAGCAATTAATAACAATTATTTGAGAAAATAGAATTTTTGTGTTAACATAAATAAAAGATAGGATGAGGTTAAAGATGAATAAAATTATAGACACAACCATAGAGCAATCTATTAAACTAGCAAATAATGAAGACTTTGCTAAATACATCGAAAATAAATATAGCACCAAGGAAGAAAATATAATAAATGGTTACTTAAAAAACCTAGATGAGTATATCGAATTTTTACAAGTTTCTAGAAAACCTAAAAATGCTAAAGAGTATAGAGAAAAAGCTTTAGCAATACTTTCTCAATGCGATAATGAATTTTGGTTATATCCAGATGAGGAATGTTTTGAATACATTGTGGAGATGTTAAAAAATGAAGAAATTTCTTACGAGGATATTGAGTACATTATTTCTTCAAAGAAATTTTACAAAGGCTTTAGATTATTTTTAATTTCAGCATTCTCTACTAGGAAAAAATCCAATAGAAAAACACCTATCAGAAACTGGGACGAATTGGACCCAATCATTGCTCAATTAATTGAAAA
Source organism: uncultured Christensenella sp. (assembly GCA_964439345.1). GTDB lineage: Bacteria > Bacillota > Clostridia > Christensenellales > UBA1242 > UBA11490. The sequence goes on along the minus strand of CAYTNS010000008.1, from coordinate 3,381 downwards.
GCACTTTGACTCACAAATGATAAAAGAAAATAACTAATTACTATTTTTCAAAAATTATTTTTAGATGCTGTCCGAGTGAAAAATATGGACGCATCTTTTTTTGTAAAAAAAGCCTAATTGCAAAGAATTTATCCCCTTTTGCATAGTGCTACTCAAAATATCAATTTTTTACTATATTATGGGGAAAATCACATTTTTATTTTATCAATATAATTAAAAACTTAGACAATAAAAAATATCTGCAATTTTTTGTTATTTTTTTTCACATTAGGTATTGACAATGCCAGTAATATTATTTACAATATCTATGATAATTAAATATATAAAAGGGGTGAATATTATGAAAGTTGTAGATATGTTAAAAGCAAAAAATATGTATCAAAAATACGGTCTAAATTATGATGCACAGATAGACGAATGGAAGAGAGTAAAAGCCCTAATGCAAAGGGAATTAAATTCGGGAATCTACGAGAGGATTAATATCAAAACAGACGACAGAGTTCCAACCGAAGCAATCTTTTACGATATAAAAGGCACAAAGATTTTAGGCAAGAATGGAATAGCAAAAATCGATTCCTCTATAGTAGATGGTGGAGACAATCCATCTATACATATTCACCCTGCCTACCTACTAATTAAAGACGACCTAGGTAGCACCGAAGAAGCCTCGGTAGATAACACCACACTATTTAAAGTAAGTTATCACGAATCGCGTTTAGGTGGAAGCAAAGATAATTCATATTTTGTAGTAGATAGATTGTTACAAAATACAAATGAGAATACTTCCGAATTATTCCCATTTATCATAAAGCAAACTACTTTTAATTCCGATATTCAATCTATCCTAAGAGGTAATAATAATCCTTACTCTAAGCACAGCAAACCTACGTCTACCATCTTCCCAGATTTTAGACCTTCTCAAGATAGATATTCTTATGCCGATGCAAAGAGCATAAATGCCTTTGAGGTATACAAAAACGAAATCGTATGGCCTCTATACAATTTTGCTCTTAGCCCAAATAGAAATGCCGACTTAAATAAAGAAAAATAATATAAAAAGATGTAATCAAAAATAGATTACATCTTTTTTTAAAACCTTTGTTTTTCCACCATAATTACAGGCATATATTTTTCGTCAACACCTGTTATTTTTTCTTTCAAAAAGTCTATTATTTCTTCATCGCTTTGTTTAGTATCCAGAGGCACTGCCACCTCAAAGATAATATTAGTTTTATGAGGACCTTTCACCATTCTAAAATCGTGCATAGAGTAGTTTTCGTTTAGTTCTTTGACCATTCGCATAACCATCTCTCTTAAAATCCCCACTTCGTCATCGTCCACAACAATGGGGTCATAGTGTCCAGTAAGCACTATATTTGTTTCATTTAGAAATTCTCTTTCCACCTCATCAATAATTTCGTGAGCAACTAGAGTATCTAGGTCGGCATCTAATTCCATATGCACACTAGCAAAATATTTATTCGGTCCATAATTATATACATTTAGGTCGTGTATGCCTATTATATCCTTATGTGCCCTTATCCTATCCTTTATAGAGTCTATTACTTCTCTATCCGGCGCTTGACCAATAAGCTTAGATATCATCTCCAGAAGTATCTTAACCCCTGCTACAAATATAAATATAGCTACAACCAAACCTGCATAGCAATCGATATTAAATCCCGTCCATTTACCAATAAACATAGCTAGGAGAACTATTGAAGTAGATATACAATCGGAAAGGCTATCTACAGCCGTTGCCCTTAGTATATCCGAATTAATCTTTACTGCCATATGTTTATTATAAAAATACAACCCACATTTTACACAAATAGATAGTATTAATATTGCAATAACAATATAAGAAAAATCTAATGCCCTAGGATTAAATATCCCATCTATTGATTCTTTAAATAATTCAAAAGCAATAATAACTATTAAAAAAGAAACTATCAAAGAGGATACATATTCCATTCTTTCGTGACCGTATGGATGTTTACTATCTGCCGGTTTTGAAGAAATCTTAAAAGATACAAACGATACAATACTACTACCACAATCGGTTAAATTATTAAGACCATCTGCCATAACAGATATCACGCCAAAGGTAACCCCTACCACTATTTTACTAAAAGCCAAAAGTAGATTGACAACTATTCCTACTATACTAGCAACCTTTCCACCTCGTTCTTTTTCCTTAATAACCTCTTCCATCTTATCCCTCTATTTTTATTATCTATCCATATTATGCAATTGATTACTCTTCTTGACACATATAATATTAAATATTTTATTATTCCAATTGTCAATTAAAATAGCAAAATTCACTCAGCCAATTCATAATTAATTACGACTCATTACTTAGAATGTTGATTAAATTTGTAATTCAGTATACCGGCTTTCAACTAATTGTATTGCTTATCATTATAATTTTAATTTTTATTCAATCTTGTATACTTATTTTTTCTACAGAGGTATTGAATTTCAAAAGTAAATGTAGTATACTAGACACAATAACATTTCATATTTAAAAGGAGATATTATGGGAATTAGCACATTTAAAGATGAAAATTATAAGGGCTCAGATAGATTGTCTATTTTTACTTGTGTTAGTGTTGGGATTAAAAATCCGACCAAGATTGCACAATGTGTATACAACAATCAAAATAACCCTAAAGAATTACTGAGAATAGCCGAAGATTTGAGACAAGCGAAAGATAATTTTGAGCGTTTATTTGATAAAAATCTAAGCGATATAGAGTTTTTTGAGCTATACAAAACCTTCTATAGGTGGGATAACGATGCAATTATCGCAAAATCCAATGAAGATGCTTTCCCAAATCCTAAAAAATTGACACTAAAAACCAATGATGTTGTAAGCCATATAAATTCCGAAGGAAGTCGCAGGGACTTTTCGTGGTGGACGGAATGGAGAAATGCTGCTTATGAAGTTCTAACAAATGCAGATTTTCAGCCAGAAGACAGAATATATGCAAAACAAGAAATCGAAAAATTAGTTAAAGAAAAAAAGATGATTGTCTTACGTACAGACATACCATATGGCAATGAACTTGATGAGGAAGAAGCACACAAAACTAGTATAAAAATGAAAAAAATAAATGTAACACCAGATAAATTAAATTACGGATTCAATTTATACGCACATGCACTAGATAACAAAGAAATTAAAAAAATGTATCTAGATAATCCTAAAGCATTTGGAGTAATTAGAGCAGATTTAACTCAAGACAAACTAATGACAGATTATCAGAAATATGTTGCTCAATGCGATATAACTTTGGAACAAATTTCAGATGCATTAAAGAGATGTACTGCGAATAAAACCCAAGACCAATTACCTAACAAAACTATTGAAGATAT
>CAYTNS010000007.1:27813-45817 GCA_964439345.1 uncultured Christensenella sp. | reverse complement strand
TTAATTATTTTGTAGTACATATTTTGCCCTTTTGTATTTAATCATAAGTATTTTACCAAATAGGATAATTTTGTCAAATAGTGATGAGATAAAAAAGATAAATGTCATACCTATATCCCCGTCTATATTCCAAGGGGTGAGGTTATAAACATTTATCTTTAATTTTTTAAGCATTTTTTAGAATTACTAGTATTTGAAGTTTTTAATTAATATACATTTTTGTAAGTGGATTTTTAAAAATATTATTTTGTGGCGACATCACTATTTTTATCTTTTCGGTGTATTAGGTGATAAATTACATAATAGGCAAGGGTGTATAGCAAAAGTATGAATGCGTATAGTATTTGATAGGGGAATGGTAGAGTCAATTCTAGTGGGTCATTAATCATATACATATAGTCCGAGCCGGGGAATATAATGAAATTTAGTATTGCACCCCAAACAAACATAATTGTAAAGCATAGTAGTGTTTGCCAAATATCTTTAAATTCAAATTTGGCTTTGCCTAGAGTCATAAGCAAAATGCAACACACAAATCCTAGTAAGTGCGAGAATGTGCTGTATATACAGGTAAAAGACATATACACTTTATTTAGTCCAACTGCCGGATATAGCAGAAAGGCAAGAGTGGCTATTATTCCACCAACCACACTATAATTTATTAAAAATTGCTTACGAGTAAATATGGCAAAAATAAATACCCACACCATAACTGAGCAAATGTGCATAGGTAGTAATATTTTTGCCACACTTTCTACTGTATATGACTTTGCTATTATTAAATTAACTATCCTAGAAGATAATTCAAAGAATACAAATATTCCACCGAATGTATAGAATAGGGCATTCTTTGCCCTATCCGATTTCTTTCTAAAAATCAGCGTCAATATTATGGGTAATACCACGGCTAGTACTAGTATGATAATGTGTCTAGTGTTGTATAGATATTCCGACTTTGGCAATGAGGGATTATTTTCATTTGTCCAGAAATCTTTAAATGACATATCTCCTACCTCCATTTTCTTAAATTTTATCACCAAAATATTTTAATGTATATTGTTTTTTATGAATTAATTTGGGATTTTTGCAATCGGTATGATATAATTTGGTTATTAAAAAAGGAGACGGCTATGGAAAAATCAAAAGTATATTTTACTAAAGATATTAGTGGTGAAGCACTTATTAAAATTTTTAAAAGCCTAAATAAAGATTTAAAGGGCAAAGTTGCTATTAAATTGCATTCGGGCGAAAAGGGTAATCAAAATTATCTAAGAGCAGAATTTGTAAAGCCTCTTATAGATTACATAGGAGGAACGGTCGTTGAGACCAATACTGCCTATGAGGGAATGAGAAATACTACCGATAAACACATCGAGCTTCTCAAGGAACACGGCTGGTCGGAATATTTTGATGTAGATATTTTAGATGGTAAGGGCGAAGATATCGTATTAGATATTCCTAATGGCGTGGCTATCAAGAAAAATCTAATAGGTAAAAATACAGCCAATTACGATAGTATGTTAGTGTTATCTCACTTCAAGGGTCACCCAATGGGTGGATATGGTGGAGCACTAAAACAATTGAGTATTGGTATGGCTAGTAGCAGGGGAAAAACCTACATTCATACAGCTGGAAAGACGAGCAACCCAAGTGAAATATGGCAAAATACTGCCGAACAATTAGACTTTTTGCAATCAATGGCAGATTCGGCTGGTTCGGTTGTGAAATATTTTGGGGATAATATTGCCTTTATTAATGTTATGTGTAATATGTCGGTTGACTGTGATTGTTGTGCTGTTGCCGAAGACCCGTGCTTAAAGGATATTGGCATACTTGCCTCGCTTGACCCAGTGGCTATAGATAAGGCTTGTGTCGATTTAGTTTATTCTTCTTCCGATAAGGGCAGGGAACACTTGATTGAGAGGATTGAGAGTAGAAAGGGTACTAAGACTATTGACTATGCTTATGCCGAGGGAGTAGGCAATATAGACTACGAACTAATATCTATTGATTAATGTTTTTGAATAAAAAATACTTCTAATCACACTTGTAAATTTGGGTGATAATTAGAAGTATTTTTTTATTATCTTTTATTCGTTATTTGTAGCAAAGGTGCAATTTTTAAGAACTGGATTACTTTCATTTGCATTTGCTTTAGTGTGGATTATCTTGCCACTCTCTCCATAGAAATTCATATTTTCTAGAGTTACGCTACTTAGCAAGATATGTTCCATATATGCAGTGTCACCCATATCTACTATGCCATTGCCATTATTATCTACTAGTGGAACATTTCTAATAGGGTCTAGTACTCTATTGTCAAATTCGCCCTCAGCGCTGTGAAGTACACTTTCGATATATATTCCACCCTCAAATCTAGCACCATCTACTGCGACAAAGTGGGTATTATTTAGCTCACGAACATAGTGATAGGTGGATTTGTCGCTTAGGGCATCTAGAGTGGTTTCGGTACTTAAATCTAGTGGGTCGCTTACATTGTATTCATATACTTTGTCTATAGTTTGCTTGGTTATATTTATGTGTAGGTCGCCATAAGTTCCCTTGAAAAATACTATAGTCTTGTTATCTAGTTTTCCATACTTGCCGTCTAAAATTTCTTGAGCTGTATCGGGGGTGGCTATGATGTAATTTTCTAGCTCTTTAGAGTGACTTTCCCCACACTCGCAATTTTCTATTACATAAGCCTTGCTATCTACCACCATATATTTATCACTACTTTCGTACGAGTGAGTGTGATTAGGTGTACAGGCACTGGCCAGTACTCCTAGGGGTAGGGTAAGGGCAAAAGATAGTATTAAGGTTAGTATTTTTTTCTTCATATTTTCACTCCTCTGGAGATATTTTGTGCAAAATACATATAAAGTATTATTTGTGTATATCTAAGTACTATGGGTAAATCAGATGCTATGTACAATTTTCCCACAAGACTATTTACTTTGCATAGTCATAATTACCTAAAATTAGTATAGCACAAGATGATTATTTGTAAAATTATTTAGTGGCTTTTTACTAAAAAATAGCCCACTACTATGCAGTGGACTATCTGTAATTATCTGTATTACTTTCCAAATTTCTTTATGTAATCTTCCATACCCTGCTTAACGGCATTTCTAGCAAAATCTGCTGAGTAGAGTTTCTCTACAATTGTCAATTTATTTGGCTCTAGCTCCTTGTATACTTTTAAGAAGTGTTGTAATTCATCGATTACATGAGCAGGTAATTCCGATACATCGTTTATACAATTGTATTGTGGGTCGCCCATTGGAACGGCGATTAATTTGTAGTCTTTCTTGCCACCATCAAGCATTGTTATACAGCCTACAGGCTTACAGCTAACTAGACATAGTGGGTCGATGACTTGTGAACATACTACGAATACATCTAGTGGGTCTCCGTCATCACAATGTGTTCTAGGTACAAATCCATAATTGAATGGATAGTGTGTTGATGTATATAATACTCTATCTAGTATTAACATTCCTGTTTCTTTGTCTAATTCATATTTGTTTTTACTTCCCATAGGAATCTCTATTACTGCTAAAAATTCTTCTGGAGTTATTCTCCTTGGGTCTATATCGTGTAAAATATTCATATTGTTTCCTCCCCGTGTTCTAAGATAATGTAATACCTATTATAGCACACAAATTATTTTAGTCAACCCTTTTGTCTTTTAGGGGAGAAGAACTTTTTTATATTGCGTCTAGGTCAAAAATATCGTCTAGGGGAATTGCCTTTTCTCCTATCTTTAGCGTCTGCTTTTCTATATCCAGTTTGGCTACTCCCTCTATAGCCTTGTAATATCCATCTTCATAATACTTGCATTTTAGCCTAGTGCCTTTTTCTAGATTAAATAGTATTTTGGATATTTTCTCAGCCGTCTCGGCTTGAACCTCGCCTCTATCTATTTTATTCTTTTCATATTCCTTTAGATATAGGGCAGTGCGCAATCCTTTTAGTGCATCAAAGGGTGCAAATTGCTTGGCTCTATCTTCGGGGCTCATTTTTTCTCTTTGCTTACTAGCCACGGTGTCCTCCGATTAATGTATTTCTTTCTTTTTGAGTAGCCTTGTCTACTAGGTCTATCCCTTTTAGTATGGAATTTTTGCCGAACGTATCTTGAATGGAAAGTATGCTTTTGGTTAGTTTTTTCTGCTTGTCTATTTTTTTGTAATCGGTGAAAAGGTCATACGATTCACTCTCTTTGGGTTGTAATTCGGCAAAGTCGTAGCCCACCTTTCTAATAGGTCTAGACCTATCTATCATTTTATCAAAAGTGGATAATATATAGGGCTCAATCTCGCCATATAAATTGGTGATGATTGGCAATCTAATTGTACCCTTGTCGCCCTCTTCTCTATTATCCCCATATACTACGAATATGTGGATAAGGTTGGTAACATACCCCTCTCTAAATAATTCATAGCAACCACTCTGTAACATTTCCTTTAATACTATCTTTGCATCGGTGTAATTGTAATTGCAGGGGAGGATTTGCGACGATGATATTGACTTTGATTTGGGCTTGTATTTCTTGATATCCGACATTAGACATGGCTCAATTCCTCTCGAGTGGTCTATTAGTAATTCGGCATTTACTCCGAACTCTTTGTATAGGATATCCTCATTCATATTGGATATTCCATACATATCTACTATGCCATACTTTTGTAGCCTACTACTAATCCCTCGGGATATTCCCCAAAAATCGGTTAGGGGTCTATGATGGGATAGGGTATCTATAAAGAGTTTTTCATTTAAAAATCCTATGTGATTGGGCTTATTTTTGGCAGTAATATCCAGAGCAATCTTAGCTAAATACATATTTGTCCCTATTCCTGCCGATGAGGGGATTCCTAGGTTTTCCCATATCTCATTCATCAGTTTTTTTGCAAAAGCAACGGGGGTGAGTCTATATATTTTTAAGTAGTCGGTGGCATCTATAAAGCATTCATCTATGGAGTATACATATATATCGCTAGAATCGATGTACTTAAGATATATTCCATATATTTCGGCAGCGTATTCTATGTATTTTTTCATTTGTGGTCGGGCTATAATGTAGTCTAGATTAGGTGGGATTTCATATAGCCTACATCTATTTTTAACTCCCATAGATTTTAGTTTGGGAGATACGGCTAGACAGATAGTAGCCTCCGTCCTCTCAGCATCTGCTACGACCAGAGGAGTTTCATAAGGATTTAGCCCTCTTTCGGCACATTCGACCGAGGCAAAAAAAGACTTCATATCTATAACGAAATATATTCTTTCCTTTTTAGCCATAACCCCTCCTTATATGTATTATTGTTTGTCATTTTTTCTGCTTTATTAGTGACACGCTTGTAATAATATTTCACTTACACCTATATGCACATTAAAACATTTGTTCGATAGTATTATAACATAATTATTGTTTTTTCAAAATAAATTTATTTATGTTTTATATATTTTTATAAGATTATTTTTTGTAATATTGTAGGAAGATATCCACAAAGATTGGGTGAGTGTGGATAATATAAGGTTGTAGGGGACACAAAAATATTTGTCAGTTAAAAATAAAAGTGCTAATATATAAAGTATGGGAAAAGATACACAATTTAAGTTACTTAATTTTCATAAATTTTTAGCAAACTTTGCTACCTCACTAGTAGGGGCTTTTATTCCTTTGCTTATATACAAGGCTACTAGCAATATTAGACTAGCTGTACTATTTTTACTAGGTCAGGGAATATTTAGGATAGTTGGCAATCATATATTTAGAAGGGGTTATTCTAGATATCCTCAACTTATGTTACTGCTTAGAACTATCCCACTACTAATATACAATATTACCCTAATATTCTTAGATAAATTTATGGTGGTGGGGATAATAATAGTTAGTATATCTTATGGTCTAAGTGCATCTATAAAAAATAATGCTAATGGTGTGCTCCTTAATTACTCATCAAAGAAAAAGGCTCAGAGTAAACTATCTATATCTAGAGTGGTAGAGGCTCTTAGCTCGATAGTCGCATCTATTGCCGGAGGACTTTTCCTAGACTGGAGTCAGACGGCTCTAATTATCCTTAGTATGACACTATATTTAATTAGTGTAGCACCACTATTTATCTATTACTTATTCAATAGGGGAAAGAAAGGCTTTAATAGAGATTTTGTATCCAATGCAGTAATTGTTTACGATAAAGAACCAGAATTAAAAGAAAAAAGAAAATCTATTGTTAAAGATTTCATCTTGCAGTATTTTCTTTTCTACTTTATCTTCTGTGTAATCGATGTATTTACTAATATGTATACCCTTTATCTATTTGTAGATGTTCCAACATTCTCAAAGGCAGGATATCTAAATGCTATGTTCCAGATAGCCAATTTACTAGGTGTGCTTAACCTAAATCTTATTATGAAAAAGTTTGATTTAAGGTCGGCAAATTTGGTATTTGGCATAATATGTGCTATGCCTCTAGCTGTAATCCCATTTGTTAGAAATAATCTAATCGTATACATTTTATTCTTTGTATTTGGTTTTGCTTATGCACCATGCTCATACTTTATGATGGATTCGCTTATGACCAAATGTAAGATACTGGGTTGTACCAATAAAGCCCTTATCGCTAGGCAGGACGGCATAGTCTCGGGGCAGATGATAACACCTCTAATTGTGCTCATATTCGGCGAGATTGCCCCTGTATTTATAGTTATGGCAGTGGCACTAGTGGTCTATGCTGTGTACACATATATTTTTGAGAATAAACTTAGATTTCAATTGGTGGATTATCTACAAAATAATGAAATTGCTACTGGTTCATACAAGGTTAAAGGTGACAAGGATAGCAATATAGACTCAAATGATAGCATAAATAATTTGGAAGAGTCGGAGACAGAGAGTGAAACTCTTGCTGAAGATAAGATGGATAGCAATAAATAATTTTTTAAAAATATACATAATGAAAAAGGCTTAGAATATAAATCTAAGCCTTTTTGTATTGAGTTATTTATTAAATGGTCTTTATGTATTCACCGAATGGGTCATGAGCCAATTCTCTAGCTAGAGAGTATTCCTCAAAGCCATTTCTTTTAAATACTTTTTGACTTGGGGTATTTCTCTTGTGAATTTCTGTACATATAGTATCGCAGGTTTTTCCTGAAGCAAAAAAATCTAGATTATTAGAAATACTTTTTACTGCTCTAGTTCCTACTCCTCTGCCTTGTGCAGGTGGAATAACCACTAGATAGGAGATATCTGCATTTGTATCCTTGCTACTATTTAGTAGTATCTTCTTTGCTTTCTTTAAAGATATATATCCCTTGATTCCGTCCTCAAAGTCTACAGGATTATCTTCGCAAAATCTAATGTAATCCTTTAATGCAGTTATTTGTCCCAAGGCATTATTTGGTCTAATTATAGCTGATGCTACCATCTTGCCATCATCAAAGGCGTAGCAGGGGAAAGAATTACCCATATTTGCCCATATCATAAAGTCGCCTAGTTTGCAATACCCACCTGTGACATAAGTGCTAATGCTAGGCGAATTGTATTGATTTAGTTCCTTTCTAAATTCGTCTAAACCTTTTTCATCTTCGGGTATGTATTCGGGGTTATTGCTCACAATTCCAGTTATCTCTGGCACAACCCATCTAAGCCCCGTTTCTTTATCAAATAATTCTCTCATTTCCCACTCCCCATAGTTATTAATTATATTATACCACTGTGGATAATGGAGTGTCAATAGTGAATTTTTTAGGCAAGTGTTTTAATGGGTGTGGTTAGAAAAAAATATTGCATTAACTCAAATAGTCCCATTATTGACATCTTTAGCAATATTTGCTATTATTAAGATATCTTAGTTGCAAATGCTGATGTTATAACAAGCGATATCAACAAACTTGTTAGTGGGGTCAAAGATGGAGTAGTTTCGTTTTGGGATAGAATAAAACTTGCATTGGGCAAGATTACGGCAATAGCATTAAAAGAAACGATTGCATTAACGGCAACCCTTGCTATTGAATTGTATGAAACTGCAAAAAGTAGAAAAGATTGTTATATTTTATGTGGAACAATAACAGGCAATGGATATATCCCTATTAAATATAAGTTTACAAATTATGAAAATGCAAGGAATTGGATAAAAAAAGGTGGTTCAGTATGGTCTCCATATTCGACCACTGCAGAAAAATGTGTAGTTGGAGCTGGATATGTTCCAATGGTGGAGAAATATGGTAAGCCGTATGTCTATGAGGTTGAAAGGCATTCGGTATCTTTTGAGATAGAAAATGTAACTATTAATTATGGATTTTATCACTATCATGCGGGGAATAAGAAAACGTTGAAAAAAATAAAATTTGTACATTCATTTTTTGGTTTGCCTTTTGATAGTTAAGAGGAGGGATATGAAAGAAGTTTACTTTAGAAAAGATATTGAAGAATATTTGATGAATAATAAAAGATTTAGCACTAAAATTTATAATACATTTGATGAATTAAAGATATCTGAAAAAGAACTAAATATTTGTAGTAAAAACATTTTCGAATTTACAGATGGACTTTTTAATTATAATAATAGCAACTGTTATATTATTAGTGGTAATATATTTTCGAGTGATCAGTATGGCATAAATATGATATTTATAAATTATGATAAAAATGATGTTCCTACAGCGATATTTGTAGAAGATAATTTTTGTGAGATTGCGAAAACAATTGCAAGTATGGTTAAAACATCTCAAGATTATCTAAAGAGTAGTTTGACAAAAAATTAGCAATTTAGCAGGTAGTGATATGAGTAAAAAAGTTATTATAATCAACTATATAATATTAGGTGCTCTTTTTATTCTAAATATATTTGCTAGTGTTTATTTCTTTAATGTCGACAATACTGATCTTATTTTTGATGACAACATATTAAAGGTTGTAGAAGTAAAGACCACAAACGATGAACTTACATGGGGATTTGCTACGGGATTTTTTATAGATAGTAATGGAACAATATTGACAAATAAACACGTGGTTTATGATACTTCGTCAAATAGTAATTACAATAAAGTGCAAGTCAGACTTGCGAATATTGATGAGTGGATTGAGGCATCAATTGTAAAGGTTAGCGAAACTGACGATTTGGCAATTATAAAAATAGAAAAGAATAATACAGATTATTTCAAGATGGGCAAATCTATTAAAAATGGACAAACTATTTATACTATTGGAAATCCTAATGGTTTTGGCTTATCTTTTACTAATGGAGTGGTATCTAGCAGCGAAAGAATTATTACTCATAATGAGCAAACAATAAAGGCCATACAAACCAGTTTTGTAATAAACGAGGGGAATAGTGGTGGCCCAGTATTTGATAAAGATGGAAAACTTTTAGGCATAATCAGTTTTAGATTAAAAGATAAATATAATGATGTTATTCAAGGGGTATCGTTTGCAATACCATATTCAACAATAGATGAATTTATAAAAGACTAGTTGCTAAAAACTAGTCTTTTTGTATTATTTGTTTGCGTGATTAAAGGTAATTACTTTTTATTCATAAGGACTTTTATTTTTTAACGGATTAATGTCGTTATAAAAAATGCTACTTTCTTCATCTGTTAATCCTCCAGCACTATTAATACAATAATTTGAAATAGTCAATTTGTCTTTTGATGCTAGAGTTACAATTAATTTATTCCAACATGATTCATATTTTGTTTTTACTTTTCTTTTTGCTATTACATCTTCATCGAATACATAGGCTGAATAGTATTCGTCATTCATTATTTCCATCTCTGTGATTTCTTCTGGTGTGAAATTATGAGCATAATTTAGTGGGTCGCTTAAATACTTTTTAAGTTCGATAAAATTTTCAATTTTTTGAGCATTGTATTTTTTTATTACATAATCTTCCCAGTCTTTTATTTTCATAAATATCTCCTATTTTATGGGCTAAAAATTTTTTATCAACCTAGTCAAAGTCGATTACATAAGTCCCTGGGCCATCTGCCAACATCTCTATTTCCATATATGTTCTAAATGCCCCCGATACTGTGTGGACCTTGTCCTTTAAGATATTGAAAACCTCCATATATAGTGGCTCGGCCTTTTCGGGTCTTGCTGCCGTGATAAAGTCCGGTCTATTAGTGCCTTTTAGATTGCCATATAGGGTGAAGTTGCTTACTAGCATTATTTCTCCACCGTGGGCAAATATATCTAGGTTTGTCTTGCCATTTTCATCGTCATAGATTCTTAGTTTTAGTAGTTTGTCTGCCATTTTGGTGGCAATGGCACTAGTGTCATTTTGATGTACACCTAGTAGTACTAGTATGCCGTCTTTTATTTCGCTATATTTTTCACCCTCGCTATATAGGGTTGCTCTTTTTACTTTTTGAATAACTGCTCTCATTTTTTACCTCGTTAGTTAATTATATTTGACATTGCTAGTAATGTCAAATTTATAAATGTTATTTAATTTATTTGATTTTTTGGGGTATTAATGCTTTAATAAAACTAAGGAGAGATTTATGGAGAAATATATAATATTAGGACTAGCCGTAGCAGTGCTAATTATGTTAATCGTAATTATATGTTTGGCTGTCAAAAATAAAAATCTTAAATTCGGTGGAATTAAGATTAAAAATGGTGTTAGATACACAAAAGATGAATTAATAGAGAAGAATAACGAAATTAATATTACCTACAATGAAAAAGATATTGTATTAGAGGTTGGCAAAGATTATACTGTTGGCACTGGTAAATTACTACCAGGTACATATACAATCCTTGCTAGTAACGATAATAGTTTCAAGGTCAATATTAGGGTGAGTGGAATGGTTAGAGAGTATAGCCATGGTGAGAAGATTATCCTTGCCAAGGGTGATACTATTACAGCCGTTTCACATACAGTCGTTTTAAGATAAGGAGGGAGTTATGAGTAAAAATTTCTTATTTAAGTTGCTTTGTGGATTAATCATACTAGCAGCACCTGTGCTATGGTTACTATCTTTAATAGTTCCCGAGACATTTGGCTGGTTCAATGCTAGTTATGCTGTTGCTATGGTCTCTGCAGGAGTGGGAGTATTACTACTACTAAGGGGAGTATTCAAAAGTGGCAATGTTATTTACAAAAAGGCTAATATCTGGCTAGGACTAGGATTACTACTAGTAACACTATTTAGTCTAGTTTCTGCTATTGCAATTCCTAGCAATTGGATTGTACCTATCGTATGTATAGTATTGGCACTAGGTTTTGTACTAGGCATAATCGCTACAGGTGGCAAGAGCTGGAATGTAGGCGATAACGAAAAAGTTGGTTACAAAAATTATTACCAAAGAAAAGCCGAGGAAGAAAAGGCAAAAGAAAAAGAGAAAAAAGATAATTAAAAAAGATATGTCTATATGTAGAATATAGGCATATTTTTTTTGTAACGACATATAGTTCCATATTTTTAGTTAGCATTTCTTTGATTTTGTGCTAGAATAGACTAAAGTTTAATATGTGTTTAATTATGGAAATTGGCGATAAGTATTTATGTGATGTCGCCAATGATAAAACCTTTTATCCAGTGATTGGGGGCTTTGCTTATGAAAAAATTTAAGAAATATCTTACATATCTATTAGTAATATTGGTAATGGGCTGTGGACTGCTAGTATCATCGTGTTTTGCACCTAAATCTATAGTCAATATTGCCAAAACGGGTCAAGATGGACTGACCGATATTTACACCATTTATTACTCCGATGGCACTAGCCAAAATTTTACCGTTACGAATGGCAAAGATGGTGCTAAAGGGGACAAGGGTGAAAGTGGCAAAGACGGCATTGATGGCGAAGATGGTAAAGATGGTGTCGTTAGTAAAGAAGTCACTATAGAGGATATATATAATCTATATGTTAGTGAGTATGGCGATATATCCTATTCGGAATTTTTAGAAAGATACCTAAATATTAGCTATAATGATAATTCAGAGGTTATAGCCAAGTGTTTGCTATCTAGTATGCAAGTGTATTCGGAAGTTACGGTTACCGAGAATAATGTAAAGAGTATTGGGTTTAGCTGTGGCTCGGCAGTGGTGTATAGGATAGATAGCGATTACTCATATATTGTTACAAATTACCACGTGGTGTATAGCGAAGATGCAAATGAAGATTCGCCTAGTGGGATTGCATATAGGATATTTGGCTATGTATATGGTAGCGAGGGGTATCCTACCTCTTCGGGACTCACTGATAGCAATGGCTATGCTATCTATAATTATGGCGATACAGGACTAGAACTGGAGTACATTGGTGGCTCGGTTATTTATGATATTGCTGTGCTTAGAGTGGAAACGGCAGACCTACTGGATATCAATGAGGATATAGAGGCTGTAACACTAGCAAATGATTATTATGTGGGTGAGACGGCTATTGCTATAGGTAATCCCGAGAACTACGGGATAAGTGCTAGTGAGGGAATTGTGAGTGTAGAGGACGATTTTATTACACTAGCTATAGATGGGGTAAGAAGAAATTACAGAAGTATCCGAATGGATACGGCCATATATAGTGGTAGTTCGGGTGGTGGACTTTTTAATAAATATGGCGAACTTATTGGCATTACTAATGCCGGAAATACTGAGGACCAAAATATAAACTACGCTATACCTATTCAAATAGTCAAGGGTGCTGTAAATAATATTTTAGATAATTATGATGGCACAAATATAGCCACAGTTAAAAAACCTACACTAGGTGTCAATGTTGAGGCACTTAATTCAAAGTATGTCTACGATAAAGACCTAGGCTATGGCAAAATAAAAGATGATGTCAGGGTAACATCAGTTACAAGTAATTCTATATTTAATAAAATGGGAGTGTGTGAGGGTGATTACATCACTGCTATCTATATAGGCTTAGAGAGATATGGTGTTACTAGATACTTTGATATAGGCGATATTGTATTAAATATGAGAGTGGGCGATATTATTAAAGTAGAGTACATTAGAAATGGTGAAATTTCTATGTCAACATCTTATTCTATAAAAAGTTCTGATATTTAATAGATTATAAACAATATGAAGAATATCAAAAAAAATAAAAAATACGACCAAATTATATAGTAGTCATTGCGAAAATTTTGACTATTATAGTGGTCGTATTTTTTATTCACTAATGTGCTAAAATGAATTGAGTCATCATCTTAAGACAATGGCATAAATTAATAATAACTAATCTTTATTGATTATTAATTTAAAGTCTTCTTCACCATTTATTAGCATCTGTTTGATAGGTTCGGGCTTAAAAGATATTTCCTTTAATTCCTCGGGTGTTACCCATCTAAATTCGTGGTCAAATATATATCCGTGGTCATTTTCGGTGATATTAAAGTCCTTGGCTTTGTCCCCTAGGTTTACTGGATTTAATAGATAATAAAAACTGATTTCGTGGAAGTCTTCGCCCTTTATTCCCTTGTAAAAGTTTTCCATTATGGCTAGTGGCTTTTTTACAGTGGTTTTTATTCCCGATTCCTCTTCCATCTCTCTTACTACTGCACTTTCAGAATCCTCGCCTAATTCAATGTGCCCACCTGCACAGCAGAAGAATGGATTGTGGCTCATTCTAATAATTAAGTATTTGCCTTCGTTCTCAATTATTCCACAAGCCCTTACCTTAAATTTATTTCTATCTGTATCTATTCTAATATCCATTTTGCCCCTCCTAAATTATCTTACTTTTTTAAGTGTACTGCAAAAATCCCCTTGTGTCAATTTTATTGAAGAAAAGGGGATTTGTGATACTATTATGAATTTGTTTCTTTTTGCGAACTTAAATATAGATTGTGATATATTTCGCTATTTTTAATTAATTCGTCGTGTGTGCCTTGTGCTACAATCTTGCCACCCTCTAGCATAAATATCTGGTCGGCGTAGGTGATGGTAGATAGCCTATGGGCGATAATTATTACGGTTATTTTGTCTTTTAATTTTTCTATAACCTTCATAATTTCTTTTTGATTGGTATTGTCTAGAGCACTAGTTGCCTCGTCAAAAATAAGTATTTTTACATTTCTAGCTAAAGCTCTTGCTATACATAGTTTTTGTTTCTGTCCACCCGAGAATTGACAAGCATTTTCACCGATTATCGAATCCAATCCATTAGGTAATTTTTTGATGTGATTAAGTATATTTGTTTGTTTGCATAGTGACAAGATTTCTTCATCAGTAATGTCTGGATTGATTATTTTGAAATTATCTCTAATAGATAAATTAAAAATATATGGGAATTGATTAACCACAGCTATATTATTCTTTATAAAGTCACGGCTAAGCTCTTCTATCTCGGTATCGTCAAAGTATATTTTGCCCGAAGTTTTGTAGTAAAGATGAGATATTAAATTAATAATAGTGGATTTTCCCGAGCCACTCTCTCCCACAAAAGCAACCGTCTCCTTGGGCATTATCTCAAAGGAGGCTTTATCCAAAACTAGTGAATCTTTATTGTAACCAAAGCATACATTCTTGAAAGTAATCTTACCCGAGTAGTCTTCAATATTTTTATCTCCGAAAGTGTCTTTGTCGTAATAATCACTATCTGTTAGCATAAATATTCTATTTGCATAGACCGACACAGTGGCTAGGTTTAATCTCAAATCTTCTAATATCTGAGCAAAGTCTAGTATGTGGTCTTTGTATAGGAAACAGGTGTAAAATACTAGTGGAGTCAATGCGTTCCATTTTAAGAAGTAAATACATAGTGCTATAAAGAAGAAATTGCAAGTGTACTTTAGTATATTTGTAGCTTGACATAGTGCTACACCTACATACCATTCTTTATTATCTTTTTTGCAGTAGTCTTGCTGGTCTAGTTTGAGTAGTTCTAGGGTAGAATCGGCACAATTAAGAGTCTTTATATCCTTGACACCTCTAACTACCTCTATTATTTTTGAATTAACTTTTTCGGCAGACGATTTTACTAGAGGCTTTAATTTTTTGTAATTATATACTCTTAACCAACTTAGTAATATGGTTAGTATTACAGTGCCTACTAGGAATAATCCTAGCCACATATTTAGAGCGAATACATATATTACATACGATGCTCTTTTTAGTAGGTTGATTATATTGGTGGTGATGGACTTAAATTCGGTGGATAGGCAGTCAATATCTGCCGTAAGTCTAGTAACTATTATTCCACTGCCCATAGTGTCATAAGTTTTCATCTGTATATCCAGTGAACTACTTAGGATATTTTGCTGAATGTCTATCTTTGTCCTATTCTCTAATTGCTTAAAGAAGAATGTATTTAGTATGGATAGTAGGGAATTACACACGGTGAGTGTTAGAGTAATTCCTGCCTGAACAAGAGCTCCCCTATAATTAGCTGAATCCATAATACAGGCAATACAATTAGCTATAGTCATTGCTTCAAAGAAATTAATAACGGCTTGAATGGTTAGTATTATTATGTAACCTATGAAAAATCCTAAATGTTTGCGATAGTATTTGAATAACAATTTCATTCCATCGTTAAATTTTTGTTCTTTTTTTACTCTTCCCATAATTCACTCTCCCCAATCAAAATTATGTTAGTATATATTAAAGTTAAATAAATTTCAATGGTTTTTTAAAACTTTTTTAATTATTTTTTATTTTTTACTATATGGGTAGTGTGTATGGGTAGAGAAAAATAAAAAACCAGCATATTTTTAGCTCTAACTTACCTATGCTGGTTTTAAAAAATTATTTTAACATTCCATTTATTACAAATGTATTTTTCTTTGTGGATTCGTATGCTTTTAGGAAGCTCTCTAGGCTTTCCTTTGCTACACTATTGGAATTTGTGTCACTAGCAATCTCTGGGTGACAGGCGATAGCCTCTCTAACCTCTTTGATATCTTTGGTCCTCATATATTCCTCTCCTGCTACCTTGATATAGAATACTCCATCAAGGATAACGATATCAAAATTGGATTTCATAGGTTGAGGATTAGATGAATTGTCTCTGCTGGTATAACTAAATGATGCCCTAGTGCTTACTGGATTTTCGTTACAAGGGAATACCTTTAGATATTTTTTGAAGTAATCTTTCATATAAGAACCTGCAACCCCAGTGGTTGTAAATTCACTAGCCTCGGGGAAGTTATTTAGGATATGAGGAATTTCTTCCAAAATAGTTATAGTATACTCGCCCCTTTTGGATATAGAGTATTGTACGGTCTCTTCGTAGTCGTCATCTTTTTCTTTATCATTTGGAGTGATATCTAGCATAGTTGTAAGTCCTGATTTGCTATCGAAGTATAGTTCTTCGATATTTTTGATAGGAGAGGTTACTATAGAGAAACCCTCGTCGCTTACCACAGCCTGAAAAATATCGCCCAGAGGTTCGCTGGTGCCAGATATTATAATAGGCTTATTTGCTTTTTTGTATATTCTTAAATCGGTTGCCCAGCCGTTATTTGTAGATATCGTTAGAAACGACTTGAACCAGTATAGCAATTCTGCATTTGCTCTAAATTTAGGTGATAGCAATTCGGCTACCTTAGGCAAAATTACTTTGTCCTCACCATCAAAGTTTGGTACTTCTCCGGCCTTTAGTGGTGGTCTTTTAAATTTTAAATCGATTGTTTCCATTTTTTTAGCTCCTGTATACTTGCACGGTATTATAAGTGTAAAATAAATATGAATATAAGTCAAATAAATTAATGGTGGTTGGTGGCGAGTGGAAATATAGAAGTATAGAATTAATTCTACATTAATATTCCAATTATTATAAAAATCCCCGTCACTATATCCAATGTCATTGCATAATATATGGTATATGAGAAAGGGTAATATAAATAAATTAATGAAAAATTCTCCTATGGTGGAGATTGCTTACAAATTTAATAATGAACCAAGAAAAGTGTATGCCAAGTGTGAATGGTTTTCACTAACGGGTAGCATAAAGGATAGGGTGGCATATAGGCTTATAAAGTCGGCAATAAGTAAAGGAAAGCTATGTGAGGGGCAGGGCATAGTAGAGGTGAGCAGTGGCAATATGGGTATATCGCTTACGGCAGTCGGTAGATATCTGGGCTACGATGTGACCATTATTTTGCCTAAGTTTGTAAGTGTCGAGAGAAAGTCATTATTATCTTTGTATGGTGCAAATATCGTAGAAGTGGAAGATTTTGATGAAGCATTTAAACTCTCTCAAGTGTATGAAGAGATGGGATATTTTTGCCCTAGACAATTTGAGAATAGTGGAAATATAAGTGTGCACTCTAGCATTACTGCAAAAGAGATACTTAATAAAATTTGCTTAAAAGATGCTAAAGTCTTTGTATGTGGCATTGGAACATCGGGAACACTTACAGGTGTGGGGAAAATACTCAAAAAGAAATTAGATTTAAAAGTATATGCGATAGAACCCGATAAGGCAAGGATAATAACCTCCGACCCACCATACTCTAGACACGATTTGCAGGGGTTAAGCGATGAAATTTTGCCTGGGCTATATAATGAAAAAATAGTAGATGGAGTGATACAAATAACCGATGATGACGCTATAGCAATGAGTAGAAAACTATGCAGAGATTTGGGATTGGGAGTGGGGATATCCAGTGGTGCAAATTTCTTAGGTGCAGTGCTTTTAGAGGAAAATGCTGTCACCATATTCCCCGACGATAATAAGAAATATTTGTCCACTCGCCTTATGGAAGATATCTATACACCCCTAGTGGATAGCATTGAATTAATAGGAGTAAAAGTGCTATAAAAATATCTACCTGACTTGGTAATTTTCAACATGTGGGAGATATTATACAAGGTGGATAATATGTGTATAACTGACAATTTTGAAACATAAATTGTCATAAAGTATTATTGTATTGTCAAAATGTGGATAACTTTGTTTTTAAAAATAAAATATGTGTAGACAAAAAGACACATCTTATCTAATATAATGAGGTGTGTCTTTTTTGTATCTATATCAAGGTAAATGAGTGCTATTAAAATTAAATTCTATTGAATTTAGTTAATATTGCAATTCTA
>CAYTNS010000007.1:0-27713 GCA_964439345.1 uncultured Christensenella sp. | reverse complement strand
AAATGAGTGCTATTAAAATTAAATTCTATTGAATTTAGTTAATATTGCAATTCTATGTTTTTCGGTTTCGGCTTGAATGGTTTTTAATTGCGAATTGGTTCGGATTAGACTATCTAGACTATCCTTAAATTCTACCGAATCTCTAAAGTATGGATTGTAGCAAAAATCCATACAGCACTGGTGGCAGTAGTAATTTCTTTGTCTAGCTAGTTTGCTAAGGAGGGCGTAGGTCTCTCTGCTAAAATATGGGTTGCCATCGCTATTGTCTAGCTCCTCTAGTGCCATAATGATTTGACCTAGTCCCTTGTATGTGCTTTTAACATATTCTATATTTTTAAAGTATCCACCACCTAGCATTCCGGCATAAATTAATTTTAGGTCATTTTCCATAAATTGATATAAGATTATGGTTTCACCTAAAGTATGCTTGTATATATCAAAGTCGTCTGTTAATTCCATTTTTACCTTCGCTACCTTTTTGAATATATTTGTGCTGTGTTTTTATTATCCTACCATAAGTAAAATCTTTTAACAAATGTATGAAATATTTTTTTGTAAAATAAAAGAGGAATTTTTACATTCCTCTTGAGATATTATTATTTTAATTCTCTACCCGATGCGTCAAATACTTCTTGGATAAATTTTTGATTAGGGGTGGAATTTATGGCCATATTATTGTACTTGGGATTTGCTTCGGCAAATGGTGGAGTACTCATACTCCTTTTTAGGGCATTGTGTATGCGATTGGAAAAGTCTTTCACTCTATTGATAGTAACTTCGGAGAAATCAAAGAAAGATTCCGAATTGTAGTGAGATTGATAAAAGTCTCGATAGTCGGTTACTTGGTATCCCGATTGGGAATTTTTCCTGTATGCAGTATATACGGCTGCATCTATATTTGACCTAGAACATAGGCTATCGGCAAGAGTAATAAAACTAGAAAATAAATCCCAGTCAACGCCAATGTCTCTGTGGCTAATAGTTTTTAGATAAGTATCCTCATCTTCATTTGGTAGATATATGCCCTTGGGCACAAGTTTTCTATTGTCCCCAAATCTATACATATTGTGAATATATTCGTTTTCATCGGCATCTATTCGGCAAACTATATCGTACTTTTTATCCCCCTTGTCTTTTAGTAATATTACATTCCTAGAGTTTGCATCGGTTTCGCCTATGGCGTTGGGAATAAATATGCTAGATAATCCTAATTGCACGATGGCACGTGGAGTTAGAAATTTTTCTAGTTTGCCACTCTCTAATAATTTTTGATAGGAGTAGAAGCTGTCTATCTCGGGATTTGCTCCTAGGGAGTGCAGTAGGTAGTCTAGCCTAATGCTATCCACCTTACTATCCGTTTCGGGATTCTTTAGGTGATTTAGGTCTATGCTACTATTGCCCACTAGTACATTGCTAGGGTGGTCGATGATTGTTCCGTAGGAGTGGACTGGTGTAGGATACATCTCTAGTGCTGAATTGACAATCATCTTGCTGATGGCTTGAAGCATTGATGTATTATAACTTTTGAAATACATCGAATAAAACTTTTCGCCATCGGGAGTTATTCCCATTGTTTGAGGGGCTGACTTTTCGTGCCTGTAGATATTCTTTTTAAGTTTGCTGTCCAGATGCCACTGAATCATATTGTTAGAATCTAATTTGTATAACCCAATTTTATTTTGCTCCAGCTTTTCAATGGGCGAGGAGGGTAAAACATCTTTAACAATTTCTTTTATGTAAGATTTTATTTCACTAGTTGTAGACACATTTCCCCTCCTTAATTTTAAATAATCCACACCCATTATACTACATTCCCATTATAAATTCAAGGGGGTACTTTTATTAGAATTGATTATAAAATTCGTGCAAAAAAGACCTCACTAGTCAAGAGGTCTTTCTATAAGGGTCCTGCAACTACTTCTAAGATAACCTTTCTCTTATTTCATTTACTTTTTTGTAAATAATGCTAGGCTCTTCTCCGATATCATACTTACCATTATCGTAGACAATCTTGCCACCTATCATAGTTAGAATTACATCGCTAGATTTTCCCGAATATACTAGATGGGATATTAGATTGCTAGTAGGGTAGTAGTGAGGCTTATTAATGTCTATTAGTATTATATCGGCATCTTTGCCCTCTGCTATTTCTCCCGAATTAAGCCCTAGGGCTTTTGCTCCATTTATAGTCGCCATCTTTAATATCTCTATTGCAGGTAGGGGAGTTTCATTGGGGTAGGCAATTTTCCCTAAGTTTGCTACTAAATACATTTCTTTAAACATATCTAGATTGTTATTGGAGGCAACTCCGTCCGTGCCTATGGAAATATTTATTCCACACTTGTGCATTTTGTATATCGGTGCTACACCACTGCCTAATTTTAGATTAGACGATGGGCAGGTGGCTACATTTGCTTTGTGGTTTTTAAGTATCTTAATATCCTCATCGCTTAAGTGTACACAGTGATAGCATAGGGTGTTTCTATCAAAAAATCCTAGACTGTCTAGATATTTAGTTGGGGTCATCTTATTTGCTTTTAGGCTATCTTCCACCTCTTTTTTGGTTTCGGATAAATGAATGCTTAGGGGAATATTGTGCTTTATGGAAAATTCAATGCTCTCCTCAATTGCTTCCTTGCTAGTGGTGTAAATAGAATGAATAAAACACGATGTTTTTACTCGGTCAGTATTGTGCACATCTAATGCACATTGCTCTAGATATTCTACATTAGATATGTCTAGTTTTCTCATAGCAGGGCCTATGCCAATTCTGCCTCGCATTCCCGACCTATCTAGTACATTACTAACTCTGTCATTATGAAAATATCCCTCTTCTATGGCTGTAATTCCAGCACTGACACTCTCCATTATCCCTAGATACTCGCCCCAGTATACATCATCGGGGGTAAACAAGGCTTCTCTAGGTAGTACACTATCAAAAAGCCATTTGTCTAATGGTGCATCGTCATCTATGCTACGCAAAATTGTCATAGGTGTGTGGCAGTGGGTATTTACAAATCCCGGCATTAGTATCTTGCCTACACAATCAATTACTCTGTCGTAATTGCCGTCAGTATCGAATTTACCAACTCTGCTGATTTTATCTCCAGTAACCTCGACTGAACCTGATATCAATGAGTTCGTTTTATAATCTAATATTAGTGCATCTTTAAATAGTGTTTTCATTTTTTCCTGCTTTATCGTAATAAATTTTAAGTATATGGTAGCATACTTTTTTAAAAAATTAAATTGAAATATCGCAAAAGTTTTATTTGATATGATTTATAAGGTGTAGGGTAGGATAAAAAATCGAAATATTTATTGATTTTAGGCTACTCAGTGCTTATAAATACATTGACAAATTTTGACGATTTTGATATATTTTATGTATTACTCATTTTTTATAGAGCGTTTACCTAAATGGAATGCAATGTTGGAGGATTTACTACAATTTGAGTGGCAAAGTACCCTCCAGAAAGAAGGCAATTATGCATATAGATATGGACGATGAGATTAATATTGATGAGGTACTAGCCTTTGCTATAGAGAGACACAAGGGACAATATAGAGCAGATGGCAGTGATTACGTTACGCACCCTATTAGAGTGAGTAGGCTTGTTGCTGAGTACAAGCCATCTAGGAATAGCAATATCCTAAAGGCTGGGGCACTTCTTCACGATGTACTAGAGGATACATACACATCTTATAAGGAATTGTGCGATAGATTCGGCATAGTAGTGGCGAGTCTAGTTATGGAGGTTACCTCCTCGGGTTTTATGCCTAAATTGGTGGGCAAGAGATACTACCTTGCACACAAAATGCAATATATGTCTAGCTACGCCCTAGTTATTAAATTAGCCGATAGACTGGATAACTTAACCGATATGAAGGCTGTGTCGCTAGAGAAAATCCAGAGGACATACTTTGATACAATATATATGATTAATTACCTAGAGGGTAAGAGGAATTTGACCGATGCACAGAAAAACCTAATAAGTGCTATCAGGAGCAAACTAGAAGAAATCAATAAGGAATATAATTTGTCTAGTGATGGATTGATAGTAGATACCGACCTAGACCAAGATTAATATAAAAATACATCTTTGCAAACTCACTAGTATTATATACTAGTAGAAATGCAAAGATTTTTTTATGTAAAATGCTATCTGTGTGACCCTTGTGATAAAATTTTGGCTAAAAATAGCCAAATAATCAAAAAATGGCAATTGTACTCCCATTTTTACAAATTTTTGCCTTTGTACTAGTTTTGTTGACAGCATATTCAAAATATGACATAATTTAGGTATAATTTGAGATTTTTACACCTGAATTTAGCGAGGATAAAGTGAGCAATTGTCAGAATAAATCGACAATTAAGAGTATGAGTAAAAAGAAAATGTTTTTAACTCAAATCGCACTACTAGTAGTAGTGGCTCTTTTTCTTGCTGATAGGAGTATGCTTGTTAGCTGGGTAAGGAACTTTTTAAATATGCTACACCTTGGCGATGTAGAGGGTGTGATAGCATTTATCTTTGCTCCTTGCAGGGCTATATTTGATTCTTGTCAGGCTATAGGTTTAATATATTTTCTTAGATTTGTTTTTATAATATCTATAGCATCTATGATTGTAGTATTTTGCTTTCAGTATGTTAGCAATTACAATTGCAGTATCTCAAATATTCATTCGGTTAAAACTGGCACTATTATAGATAATGACCAGCATATATATAAAAAACAACAGAGATTTCTTTGTTAAATAATTAATCTATCTGTGCAGTACGGGGTGTACAGGTCTTTTTGTCGTCTAAATAATTTTGAAATCTAATCCCAATAATGGAATTATAATATTAATATTATATAGATGTATAAATAGACATAATGCACAGGTTTTTGCAAAAAATAAAATTGAAAATATTAGTTAAATTATTTATTAGAGGAAATATTATGTTTGCAATACAAATTGCAACTATGCTTGTTATATTAGTTGGAATGATTTTGCCTTATTTACTTGCTAAAAAGCAGGGTAAGGCTATAAATATTAAATTACTTAAAGCCTTGTCGCTAATCTTAGCATTAGTATACTTTTTCCGTTATATGCTAGGTGACGAACCACTAAGAGATGTATTTAAGCTCACAGGTGACACTCTGGTTATTAATAAGTTTTGGACGGTGGTAGCACTAATGCTAGAGTGGTTGCAATATGCGTCTGTACTAGCAGTTATATTGTATCCCTTCTTCAAATCGGATAAATTCGCAGTAGTTATCAAATACTTCTGTTTGCCAGTATCTATTATTAATTGCATTGGCATATATCCATTGTCTTTGGGCTCGGTATATGGCACATATAACCTATTCAATATTAGAACTTTGCTACTAGGTGTCGAAGTTGCTATGACTCTAGGTTGCTCCTTTATGGTATTTGGCGATAATGGTTGGTTCAAGTCGGAAAAGTCAAATCTAAAAGCACTATGGTATATCATTGGAATGCTATTATCCACTATGCCAGCATATATGCTTCAGGCTTTATTTGGTCACGCCGATTATGTTATAGAAGCCAAGAACTTTACTTTGCCACATAGAATGATTTTGTATCTATCCATCATAATTCCAATTGTTATATATTTGATACTTAAGAAAAAGGATAGAGAAGATATCAGACTATGTCTACTATACATTAGTTTGGGTACTCTAGCTTCATTTAGTATTTATCACAAATTAGAAAGTTTCGCCAATCCACTTAATTGGCCATTACACTTATGTAATACAGCTATGTATATTATTCCACTTTGTCTAATATTTAAGTGGAACAAATTATACTACTTTACATACTTTATAAATGTGTTGGGTGCATTCCTAGCTATGGCTATGCCAAACTTAGGAACGGGTACTAATATCATTAGCGAAAAGATAGTCAATTTCTACATCAATCACTATATTGCATTCTTTATGCCTATCTTAATGGTAGCACTAGGGGTATACAAGAGGCCTAAACTCAAGGAATTTAGGTACTCGATGATAGGCTTCGCTATATACTTTGCTATAGTCCTAGTATGTAATGCGTGGTTTAGCAATTATGGCTCAGTCGATTACTTCTTTATTAATAGTGATTTCATAGCCGAAAAATTGGGTGCAGAGGACTTACTAAATATTACTTGGACTATCAATGTGGGGGATATCAGTATGGTATTCTATCCACTGTATCAGGCGATATTCTTCGGTACATATATCGTACTGGGTGCAGGAGTATGGTTCTTGTACGAGGCTATGTACACATCGGTAGATACCGTGTATGACATTTTAGATAGAAAGAAAAAAATAAAAGCAGATACTCTAGCATTGCAGGTTGCAATGAATGGAAGGGGGTTGGAAGAACCAATGAATTTAGATGGTGTGAATAAAATAATTTTAAAGAATTTCTCCAAAAGGTATTCGACCAGTTCGGTGTACGCCGTAAAGGACGCAAACCTAGAGATTAATGGTGGCGAGATATTCGGATTCCTAGGTCATAATGGTGCAGGTAAGAGTACTATAATTAAATCAATCGTAGGTATTTTACCAGTAACCGATGGCTCTATAGAGGTGTGTGGATATGACGTTGCCAAACAATCCACCGAAGCTAAGAAAAATATCGGATATGTTCCCGACCACTACGCATTATATGAGAAATTGTCGGGTAGAGAGTATATCAATTATATAGCCGACTTATATAACGTATCTAAAGAAGATAGAACAGTTGCTATAGAAAAATATGTAAAATTATTTGAATTAGGCGATGCTTTTGATAACCAAATCAAAACATATAGCCACGGAATGAAACAAAAAATCACAATAATATCAGCCCTAGTGCACAATCCAAAAGTTTGGATACTAGACGAGCCACTAACTGGTCTAGACCCTACTAGTATATTCCAAGTAAAGGAATGTATGAGGGAACACGCAAAGAAGGGTAATATAGTATTCTTCAGTTCGCACTTGATTGATATAGTTGAGTCCTTGTGCGATAGAATAGCCGTTATCAAAAAGGGTCATATACTAGTTTGTGATAATGTAAAAGATATCGAGAGAGAGGGAACTCTAGAGGATTATTACCTAAAGATTACTAGTACTGATGTCAGAGCTACTAAATATAAGGGTGAAGAGGAAGAAAGAGAGGAAACCCTAAAGGAAGAGCTCCAAAAAAGAAAAGAAGAAAAGAAACAGAAAAAACTAGAAAGATTAGAACAAAAGAAACTAAGAAAAGAAGAAAAAAAGAAAGATAGAGAATTAAAAAAGGTTACAAAGATAGAGAAGAAATAGAGGAGGAAAGATATGTCGGGTTTAAAGGCACTCACAATGATGCAACTCAAAGATAAGATAGATATGTCGTATCTAAAGAGTACTAAAAAGACTATATTCAAAGTAGTACTTAATGTCTTAAAGTTTGCTATCATTACTGCACTTATCTGGGTTGGATTCTTTCTATTAGACTTTCTAAACCTTGTGTCGCTACTACCGGGGATTCCACAGAATTTCTTTACAGTAGTATTCACTATTATGATGATACTATCTATAATAGTTGCGACCTATGGACTTATGAAATCTCTATACTTTGGCAAAGACAATCAATTGCTACTTACCCTACCTGCTCGTAAGACGGTGGTATTTACATCAAAAATCCTAGTACATTACTTTTATGAACTTATTAGGAATGTAAATTATATGCTACCACTTTTACTAGCATACGGCATTATTAATGCAATGCCTGTAGGCTACTGGCTATGGCTAATACCAGCATACATTGTACTAACTGCTATTCCAGTAGTAATAGGTGCATTGCTATCTATTCCAGCAATGCTAATAGCTATACTACTTAAGAATAATAAGTGGCTACAATATCCACTAGTAGTAATATTCGTAGCAGGGATTGTTCTAGCCTTAATAGGACTTATATCTATTATTCCAGATAATTTTGATTTGCTCGGTTCGTGGGGAACTACTTACTGGGAGATACAGGATTTCATCACTGGATTCTGTGAAATATTTATGCCATTTGGCTATCTAGCGATATTCGCTATAGGAGAGAGAAATGGTGTAAGTAATCATATATTTACGACGACTCAATTATTCGTAATACTATTTGTAGTACTAGGAATAATTGCAGTAATGG
This sequence comes from uncultured Christensenella sp., assembly GCA_964439345.1. Classification (GTDB taxonomy): domain Bacteria; phylum Bacillota; class Clostridia; order Christensenellales; family UBA1242; genus UBA11490. The sequence continues at coordinate 19,567 of CAYTNS010000007.1, read as the reverse complement.
CTATAACATTCTTACTTGTTCGTCCAATATATTTTAAAATGGCTAGTGTGCCATTTGAATTTAAAAAGATTAAAGTAAATAAAGTATTTGCAAATGCTAAACACACTCCAGCTAAATCTATTGTTAGGAAAGAGGGTAAACTATTAGTAAGAGATAGCGAAAAATTATTTTCTCTAGTATCTATTGCTATAGCACTACCTATATCCATATTGCTACTCAATAAAATATTCGCAGCGATGGATACTAGATTTACAGGAATGAATATGGCTGTAGCATTCAATATATTGCTAATACTATTAATTGCACTATCTAGCAATGCAAGGCTATCATATATTTATTCGGAAGAGGGTGCTAGTAGCTATCTTAATAAGACTAGCCCACAAAGTTACTTTAAATTACTTTTTAGTAAACTAATTATTAATATACTAACTATGACAGTGTCTATACTAGCAACTACCATTATCCTCGCACACTTCCAAGGATACGGTGCTATTAGGGGATTAGAATTATTCTTCTTTATAGAATTTTTGTACCTAGCACATTTGCTAATATCTGCCGAATTAGATATTATGAACCCACAGACCGAACATTATCAGACTACTGGAGGACACTCCAATAATCCTAATGAAACTAGGTCCACTATACTTGGCTTTGTGCTATCGGCACTATTTGCACTAGTATCGTACTTCTTAGTTGTGGAGAATGCACAAATCGTATGGCTAAAAATGATGCTAATTGCAGGGGCATTATTACTAATAAGGGTATGGCTATATGTAAATAAAATCAAGGTTTACTATAAGGAGAAATAACGATGAAGAAATCAACAGTAATTCTTATAGCAATAGTATATGTGGCATCTATAGTTATAGTCTCCATATTTGGCTTAAAAGCCAAAATATATTCGGAGGTTATCCCTGTAACAGCTATAGAATGTCAGAATACCACTACCAAAGATACCGTGGTGGAAGATGATTATGGCAAGACTATAATATATGCTAAATTAAAAACAGACGACCTAGACTATATCGAGACGGAAGATGGCTCGATAGTCGGTGGCACGATGATAGAGATTAAGTATAGAGTATTGCCAGATAATGCAAGTAATAAAAAAGTTAAGTATGTTTATCGTGAAGAATACGATAATGGACTTATACATTTTCAAAAGGGTGCACCAGTAGTGCTATTTACCGAGGCAGGAATATTCACTATCAAGGTAATGGCAACTGATGGTACTCAAAAATACACCGAAATAGTATTTATTATTCAATAGTAAAAATAAAGGATATGGAGGTGTAGAAGTAAATAAAGTATTTAAACTAAAATTATTAAAATTAAAACCGATTATATATGGGTCTTTACTCAAAATAGAGATACCCAGATATAAATAATTAAAGAGGAGAAAAATATGAAAAAAGTTACAAAGATGTTTGTGGCATTGCTAATAGCATTTGTATCTTTCGTGGGACTATCTGCCTGTGGCAATGGCGATAAAATCCTAAGTGCCCAGATTGTCAGTGGTACTATGGAAACTACTGTAGCCAAGGGTGCTCAGATTGATACTAGTAATGCTAAAGCTTTGATTGAATACAAAGATGATTATAAAACTGTAAGTGCCAGTGAACTAGAATTTGGCACTGTAGATACATCGGTAGTTGGTACTACCAAAATGAAAGTTAAGTACGGCGATTATGAATTTGAGGTAACAATCAAAGTCGTTGCAACCGAGGCTGATGTTAGTAGCATTTCTTCACTAGAGAGTGGAGTACTTAATGACTACAAAGAGAATAAAAAGCAACAAGCAACCGATGAAGAGGGTAAAAGAAACGAATTTTACGATAGTTCTGCCCCTCTATATGTAGGTGATGATAATAAATTTGACTTCAGAATTGAGGCTAAAGGTCTAGACGGTGCTAATAGATATACTGAGGTAACTAAATTTACTAAGAATATCACAGTAGAATTAAAAGACGAGAATACTGATACATATACCGTCCTTGATGCCGATACTCTAGCTACTTATGTAGACCTAGATATCGAGAATGCTACTTTTGATTTCGTAGATGGAGTGGCTACCGATAGAGACTTTAGAATAACTGTAGAGGCTGTTAATAAAAATCCTAGCGTTAGAGAGGAATTAACTAAATTTACAGCCGAGATTAGGGTAATAGATGGTTACAATGTATACAATGCAACCGACCTATCTATATATGATAATTGTGATAAAGATGGCATTTGGACTGCTAAGAAAGCAGCAACAGGTATGACAGATAAAAATACTAATGCTATTATTTTCCAAGATAACATCAAGATTACTAGAGATGATGTTCCAGCAGGATATTTCTGGAATAAAGATGTAGATGGTCACGCATATCAAGTAAGACAAGACAAATTGGTTGATAAAGATGGCAAGAAAGAATATGATTTAGAGGGATCTTTAAAAGACTATTATAGCACTGGTCTATACAGAAGAGAATTAGCTGATGGCGAAACTTTCGATATCAAGGGTAATTACTTTAGATTAGACCTATCTGATTTCCCTAAGGCTCTATGTAATGGTGCTCCAGCATGGAGAGATAGAGACGATGAAGATGATTCTTGTAGCGAATGGGTAAGTGCTAGTAAAAATGAAATGATGACAGCACACATCTGTGTATTCTACAATACACTTAGAAGTGGTGATATAGATGACGATGAATATGCAAAAACCTTAAATGTTGCTCCAGAAATCAATGTTAGCGATATTGGCTTTATTGGCAATGGTGCTCTTAATAATGATGTAGAGAATAGTGGTTCTATTATTCTTATGAAGGTAGCTTGGATTAATTTCAATGCTTACAATACTTTACAACACAATTTCTATATTGGTTACTTCTTTGAGAGAGGTCTATCTGATACTGAAACTAATGGTGAAAAGACCGGTACATTCGTAGTAGATAAATGTAAAGGTTATGATTCTTATCAATGTCTATTCTATATCTGGGGTGGAGAACACGTTCTTATCAAGAATAGTGAATTTGTAGGTGCTGGTGGTCCAGCAATCATTGCAAACCACGCAGATATGGATAATCACAATATTGATACTGGATATCCAGCATACATTGATATTATTGCTTCCAATATTTCTTCTAAAGTAGTTGGAACAGAACCATGGTTTGTAAATTATGGTGCAACTGAGATTATTTCTAATATGAAATTACTAGACGGCCTATATACTGGCAATATGGGTTTACCTAATACTGGTAAATCAATCTTGGTAAGCGAAGATGGTGTTGAGAAAATGGACCTAGTTGGTATCCTTATGTCTGATGATGTACTTAGTGGTACTCCTATCAAGGGTTACATCAGAATGTTCGATACTCAAGAAGATTATGACAAATATTATGCTTCAGAGAACCCAGAGAAAACTACCTACGGCGTAGAAATGAACGGCGAAATAGATAAAAAAGCTCAAGATGGTAATCTACAATACTTTGAGTCAAATGGCAATGGTGGATACATCAATAGTGGTGCTGAAGAAAACTGGGATACTAGTTACTTTGGTTACTTCCAAGCATTAGCTGTAAAAGGAATTATCGAAAATGATGCTTTTGCTAGGTTAAGAACTGGTTTGGAGGCGATTGGAATTAAATTCTCCGATAACTTTGCTTCCCTTACTCTAGCAGAGCAAAAAACAGAGATTAAAGCACATATCAATGGTATTAAGCAATTGAAAGAGCTAAACGCAATAGATGAAAATACTGCACTACAAGCATTACAAGGAATTTACTTGTATGGTTTCAGTACTAACCCAGCAACTCAAGAGGCAAATAGTGCTATGAAGAAAGATGTTTGGACTCTAGACTATACACTTCTAGGTAAAATGAATAATAGTACTGTTACTATTGATGATTTAGTTACTGCACTATGCAATCAAGTAGATGGCTTTACTAATGTATCTTTTGCTGAAGGCGATTACATCAATATCTATGCAATGTGCTTAGGCGTAGTTATTAGATTATTCTAATAAGTAGGGTTTAATTACTAAGAAATCTTTAGGCTAAATAATAGGCGAGAGATTTTATAAGAAAATTAAATAAATTTGATTAAATTTTATATGCTGATTTATCCACGTAAAAACTAAATATGTGGATAAGCAGTAAAAGAAATATTGGGTTTATGGGTCACCTATCCATTGTGGATAGGTGACCTTTTTATGGTGTAGGGGGTATTGCATATTAAGTAGTGGTGTGATATAATATTAGTAATAAAATGGGAAGTATGGGGTGATAGTGTGAAAACTGCAACCGAAGAAATGATACTAGGGGAAATGGAGAGATTTAGAGACAGTGGCACTGGCTCTTATGATGCTTTCTTTGATGGTCTAATAGATAAGTATTTTTCGGAAGAAATATTTGGTTATGGGGATTTTTTCAAAAATCATATTAGGTTTGTTAATTTTATAGGCAATCACGCCGACCTACTAGATATGGATAGGTTGGAGGGTAAGACTACCAAGACTAAGATAAGTAACCTAAAAAGTAGCCTTTGGCTTAGATTTAAGGGTTTCTCGATATTTAGCCCTATTTGTTATGATAATTATAAGGATACTCAAGATGCTTATGTTAATTTAGTTAGCTATGTTACTAGCAAAAAGGACAGAGTACTAGATGTAGGTGCTGGTTCGGTGCCGTTATCGTCCATACTTATGGTGGGTAAGAATGGTGCGAATATTAGTGCTATGGATAATATTACCTTGCCTAGAGATGTTATGGATAGATTTGAAGTAGAGCCATACTACAAGGCATTCAATAGGTCGACTGATCTAAGTAATACCGATATAGTGGTGGCGCACAGAGCTTGTGGTGCATTCCCATCGATTGTGGAAAATTGTGCCAAGTCCAATAGGGCATATCTTATGAGACTATGCAATTGCTCTGCTCCCGATAATGATATAGCTAAGTGGAAAGATGTTCTTGCTCCACTAGATAATAGAATACTTTTTGATTCTACAGGGAAATTTGTGACTAATTTAGATATTTCTAGGGAGCATCTAGACAAAAAATTAGATGAATTAGGTTGTTTAAAGGAATTATAAAAGGAGTCTGTCTATATATTATATAGGCAGATTTTTTTCTTCTGCTTTTTTCATATCGTTGCAAAAGTAAGTAAATAATGCTAAAATATTAATGTGGGGAGTATTGCTACTTTCCACCAAACTAAAAAATAGGAAATGGAAAAATGAATATAAGTGACGTAAAATTAAATTCTACTATTGGCTACGATGGAAAGCTATGGCTAGTAGTGGAGTATCAGAAAGTTAGTCGCCCTAGACTAGCTGCACTATTTAGAACTAAACTTAAAAATATTGAAACCGGTCAAGTAATCGAAAAGAACTTCTTGCCTAGCGAAACGGTGGACGAGGTCAGTGTGGATATAAAGGAAATGCAGTATTCGTACGAAGATGGGGATATTGTATACTTTATGGATTTGGAGACCTATGACCAAGTACCTTTTGATAAGAAAATAGTTGACCCTATCAAAAAGTATATCAAGGACGATACAGTATGTATGTTTAAATATGCTGGAGATAAGCTAATTAGTATTGCTCCTCCTACATTTATGGAGATGGATATAGTTGCTTGTGAACCAGCAGTAGCAGGTAATACCAGTGGAACTGCATACAAACCAGCCACTCTTGAGACTGGCTTAATCGTCAAAGTGCCTCTATTTGTAAATAATGGCGATAGGATAAGAGTAGATACTAGAACTGGCGAATATATGGAAAGAGTAAAAAATTAATTTTCAGGTGGTTATGTCAGTTTTAAAAGATAGAATTAAAAAGATTAGAAAGAAAATAAAAAATGACCCGTGGGAATATGATAACAAGGGTCGAGCAATTGTAGAGATAAATGTATCTGATGCAGATAGTTTTATGTCGGTGTATAGCGAGGAAAATAATGTGGTTATATCCAATGAAACGGCTAGTTTTATAGATAACGCCCTCAAAGGTATGCCTCCCAAGAAGGACTTGCATCTATATGTTAATTGCGAAAATTATACTAGGGACAAGGAAAAGAAGTACAAAAATGCTATCATCAATTATTATGTAAATGAATTTGCAGATAAAGATGAAAAGATGAAGTACAATTGGATATCGGTTGCCCTTATGTTACTAGTGTCTTTCGCTGGATTTATGATGTTATACTTTATAGATTTTCCAGGGGTATTCTGTGCAGTGGTAGAATATATGCTAGATATTGCATTCTGGGTACTTGCGTGGGAAGCTGTAGATGTGATGGTTCTGCAACAAAGGGTGCTAAGGCACGACCAGATGAAAGACCTAAAGATAATCTTTGCTACTATGACATTTAATCGTCCAGACGATGATGACGATGATGAATAAATTGCTATAAAATCGGGACACCTCGGTGTTAGTCGGGTTTGTATTTAAACTTACTAACAGGAGGTGTTTTTTGACCTCTCAAGGCTTTGATTGATGGGCAGAAGCTAGTAAATACACCCAATCTGCCTGATTGTGAATAACTAGATAATAGCGAATTTGATTAAATATTCATTGTACAAATATTGAACAAATGTAAATGCCTACATTGTGGGGATTTTAATTTATCCACATTTCCACAAGGTAATTTTTATTATTAAAAATGTATAAATATGAATTTAAGAATAAATTTTCGCTAAAATGAATAAATTTACATTAGATTTTCACAAAGTTATCCACATATCCACAGCAAAAATGGTAGTTATCCACAATTGAAGTTTGAAAAAGTTTCGAAAAAGTATTAAAAAATGGCTATAATGATAAAAATTAGCAAGTTATCCACATAAAAACACCCATTTTACCACTGGATAGTTATGAAAAAATCAAATGAATATTCACAGAAATTTATACATTTTAGGGTGAATTTTGGCGTATTTTGTAGAAAAAAGACCTATTACATAGTAATAGGTCTCGCCTTTTTTATCCACATTTGCATAATTTCCACATTATTAGTTATCCACTTTTATGATATTTATGTGGATAAGTCTGATTTTTACATTTCCACACTTGATTTTTTACAATTTTACATCAAATATTTCTATGCTTCATCTAGCATTCTTCCTATTTCGCACTAACGGAGACTATTCTTTCGTCCTTTTATTTGCCGAGGTTTTATAAACTACACAAGTAGATTGTTTGTACTTAAATAAGGTTGGTTGGATTTGCGTAAAATTACTTGATTTCATTTGTGATTATTTGATTGAAAAGAATTTCTAACTATATATCTTGACTCCGGTATCTATGGGGGATACTCCCTCGGGCAATTCTTCCACTCCCTCATATACTACACCCATTTGAGGCTGATATATTTCGTGACGGATTTCCTTTTCTTCTATTAGTACTCCATCTTTGTATTTTTGAAGGTATGCCTTTGCCTCGTGACCCGACTTTGGGTAACTTTTTCTATAGTACTCGCCCTTAAATAGTATCTTGCTAGAGTATTTGCCCTCGGTATCGGGGATTATTTTATCTCCCGTGCTTTCAATCGTTTCTATTATCTCACTCCTAGTTTTGTATGTGTACTCGTCAGGGCAGGAGTATATATCTACGCTTACCGACTGGCTATCACTATATGTGTGGATATATATAGGGTAATCGGAGGTATTGGTAAATTTTAGGTCACTTATATATTCGGCAACCATTGCATCTAGGGCAGGAGGCACGTATTTTACAGGTAAGGTGTGTTTGTGCACTTCGTTTATTTCCATTCCCGATAGTAGTAGGGCATTGTATAGTGTGGTACTAGCTTGACATACTCCTCCACCTATGCCATCGGTAAATTCGCCATTGTATATGATTATAGCAGATTTGTATCCTCTCTCTATAGTCTGTTCGCCCACAATCTCATTAAATGATACACTCTCCCCAGGGTTTACTATCATTCCATCGAATTGTTCTAGTGCTAATTTTACATTGTGTTTTCTGCCACCTGTACTGTCGGCAACATTGGTAGAGAATGTGGTTACTAGACTAGTTAGATTTTCGTTATACTCTCTAGTGATAGTAGGGATTTCATCGATATATTCCATCTCTACCTCTATAGTATCTCCACACAAAAATTGCTCATTGATATCGGCATAGAGTTTATTTTTGTTTACCCTTTTGCCATTTATCGAGTCGCTAATTATGAATAGGTCTTTAGTAGAGGTGTCAAAGGTGATAGTGCTATTGATAGGGGCTATCTCCACCTCTTTTATAATCTTTTCTATCTTTTCATCTAAGCCTACATATATATAATTAAAAGCCATAGATACATTGCCACCGATTTTATCGAATTGGCTAATTAGTGTGACCTCTCCCACTTCTCCCAGTAGTTCCTTTCTATCTTGGCTAATATCTAGTATGGAGTGGATATCGCTATTCACTACAAAGTCGCTATTATCTAGCGTCCACGACTTGTCACTATCGCTATCACGGATTACTAGGTTAAAGTCTTTTGCTCTTTCATTAAATCTTTCTTTTAGCACCACACTTGCTTCAGCCTTTGACATACCCGATAGGTTGTAGCCATTTATTATAGTTCCGTCCTCTAGTATCTTATTGGTCTCTATATCCAGAAACATAAATTGGGCTATGATTACTAGGGTGAGCACTATGGTAAGTGCAGTTAGTAGCACTAATATTCTATTGGTTTTTTGCTTTGCTTTTGATGGGGTATTCTTCATAGTATATGTATCCTTTTTTTACTTTTGGACTATATACTTAGTTTACTAATTTGTATGTATTTTATACCTAAATAAAAAATGATACTGCTTATAAAATAACCCCCAAGGCTTTACTTCCTTTAGGGGCTATCTTGGGTTTAGAATATATCCTATGACGAGAGGAATATTCTTTACTTTTTAGTATCATTTTTATTTATATCTTTACTTAGTTTTGTAAATGTTTCATTTACCTCTTTTGCTCTTTTTAGTAGCTCCTCTTTGCTATTCTTGACCGTCATACTTAGCACCTGATTATATAGCGAAGAAAGTATCTTACTTATATACTTATTTTCTATTCCTGCCTCTATTAGGTCATCGGGCTTAATTGGCAGTTCGTGTACAGAAAGTGGTAGGTGATTGCGTTTTATGGCAGAGATATTGTCAGAAAGTGCCACTTTTGCGTTTTTATCCAGATTGATATCCACTATGCTTCGTTCGGTATTTGATAGGGTTAAATAATTAATACTGGCAGTGAGAGTATCCTTGCCATAAGTGATATTTTGATATATCCTATATATTTTCTCAGTCGTGGCAATATTCCCCTTACTTTCCTTTATTCCATCTAGTCCTAGTAGCATATTACAAGCAAACATCAGCTGCTCATCTTTGGAGTAGTCTTTTAGATATTTTTTTAGTACTAGCACATATAGGGCAATTAGTCTAGCCTCTTTGGGTAGGGTGTAGTAGGAAGATATTTCGTCTTTCTTAAATTTCTCTACGCCTTTTAATCTAGAATTAAATATGTATGGAAGGAGCCCATATTTGTTTATTAGTTCTAGACCTTTTTTATTTTGTCTATTATATATTAGGTCGGCAGTGGCTATTAGTGATAGTTCTTTTAGTATTCTTTCTTTTGATATAGCCCTTAGGTTCGCACGATATCTATATAGCGCTAGGCTGGTGTGCCTCTCTATTTTGAAATCTAGTGTACTTGCAAATCTAATCGCTCTTAGCACTCTTAGTCCATCGTCTTTAAGGGTAGTGTGTGGAGCATTTGATGTTCTTATTACTCCCTTTAAGGTATCGCTTATTCCACCCACTATATCTATGTACTTATCTGCTAAGATATCGTAGTATATGGAATTTATGCTTAGGTCTCGTCTGCCAACATCAATATTTATATCGTCCACAAATTCTACACTATCGGGCGAGTGCTTGGCAGGAGTGCTGTAGCTTTCCTTTCTAAATTGGGTATATTCTAGCTTTAGTCCATTTTTGATTATTTGTAGTGTTCCTAGCGATTTATTTATAACCTTGCAGGTGTAGCCATTTTCGGCACACAATTTTTCTATATCGCCATATGGCATATTGGAGGTTATATCTATATCGTCATTTTTTAGACCCAATATGCTATCTCTTACATAGCCACCTACGACGTATAGGGTGTAGCCCTCTTCTTTTATTAAACTAGCAAGTAATTTTAATTCTTCTTTTATTTCCATATTCCTAGTATAGCACCTAAATTTTTTTTGGCAAAGGAGAATAAATCGATTTTATTTTGTCTTTATTATAATATATAAATATACTTTAGTATAAATTTTTCATTTTTCTATTGTGAAAATGTTTTTTAGGTGTTATACTTATGATAGTTGTGAGAAATTTATTTAAAATATTTCGCAATTAAATAAAAAGAAAGTGGATAATAATATGGCTCTAGCGAAGAAAATTTTATACATTATTGCAGGAATTATTAAGGTGGCTGTAGCTGGATTTGCATTCCTTGTCAGTGTACTTATAGTATTTATGAGGGGTGTATTTGCTTCGGCTCTAAAGGCTGACCCTAGTATAGTGAATGAAATGGTGGATAATCTAATAAATGGTTCTAGTGAATATGCTTTCTTGAGTACTTATTCGTTGGAAGAGAGGATTGAGTATGTCCTAGGTGTTGTTTCCAAGTTTGGCTGGATTGTATTACTAATATCTATCGTTTGGATTGCAGTAGCAGTATTTCTATTTATACTAAGCAAGAGGATTACTTCTAGTGACTTTAGGAATAAGTTGGCTATAATATTAACCATAGTTAGCTGGGTTGTATCCCCACTAACAATATCTACAATCCTTACAACCATTGCCTGTGCTCTAAAGAAAAGAAAGGCTAAAATAGAAAATATTAATATAGAGGCATATCAAGAGTAAAATAAGAAAAAAATAAAAATCATTAAAAAAGAGAAAAAATAAAAAACAAGAAATAAAAAATTAAAAAAGGAAGAGGTTATGAAAGTTAAGAGAAATAAATTACTTATTACGGCAGGAGTGATATCGTATATATTTGGAGTGATGGCTCTAATCTGTGGCATAGCACTAGGATTTAATATATTTGGTGCTGGAGATTACTACAGCGAAGTACTACTAGCGATATACGAAAATGTTGATGTCGAGATGGAATTATTTATCCAAACACTAGAATTAATCGTTAGTGGCGTACTATCATTCTACTTTGCTAGATTCTATTTTAAGATGGACAAAGTTCCAGTTAAAACTCCACAAGTGGGTAAAACAATTATCACTGTGGCAATATTGCAATTATTATTCAGTTCATTTATTACCGGTATATTTGGCTTGATTGCAGGTATCGCTATCAAGAATGGCAAAACAAAAGTTATTATCGAGGCTAGAACTAAATCAGATAGCGAGGTTAGCGAATTTAAACTAACTGCTATGAGTGAGGCTGTAACTAGACTAAATGAACTAAGAAGCAGTGGCGCTATTAGCGAAGAAGAGTATTATGCTAGTCTAAATAAAATTTTAGAGGGCTAAATTTAATAACAAAGGTTTTTTAAAAGAATGAAAAAAGAATTTAAGAGTAAGTGTACGGGTTGTGGTGCAAATCTGGAATTTAATCCCGAGGGCAGGAACCTAGTATGTAAGTCTTGTGGCAAGGCATTCTCCTTTGAAATATCGGAAGATATTGCAAAGAGGAAAATAAATTTGAATACCTCCACGACTGAGGATAAGGTTAGCAAAGATAGAGCAATTTTGCCTAGGTGTAAGTCTTGTGGGGCTGTATTTACCGGTAGCATTATTGGTTTGTCCTCTAGGTGCGAATATTGTGGTTCTAACCTAATGGTGGAGGATATTAGTACATATCCCGATGCTGTAGTGCCATTTAGTTTTGGCAAGAAATCGGCAGAAGATAGATTCAAAGAGGGGATAAAGAAAAAGGCTTGGGTGCCTAAATCTTTTAAGAAAAATCCCAATATTACTAGCATAGATAGTATATATATCCCAGCATATTCCTTTGATACAGATATTAGTTCTTGCTATGATGGTAGGCTATACGATGAGGACGAGGATAAAGAGGGACATACACACAGGCACTATTTCAATATATCTGGTTCGGTAGATACTCTAGCTAGAGATGAATTAATCGAGTGCAGTGAGCATATTACCCAATCGGAACTAGTTTCAATTGAGCCTTTTCAATTAAGTGAACTCAAGAAATTCAGTGGTGAGTATATTTGTGGGTATTCGGTTGAGTATTACAATAGGTCGGTGGAGGAATCGGCTAATCTAGTAAAAGAGGTATTATCTAGAAGGGTTAGGAAGCAAATCCTTGCTAAATATAGATACGATGGTGTGGATTATCTTAAAATAGATAGTTCATACAATTCATCAAAATATTCATATTTACTACTTCCTACATACAAATTTAATTACACATTTAAAAAGAAAAAGTATTCTACTATTATGAATGGTCAGACGGGCAAAATTGGTGGTAAAATGCCTTCGGCTGTTGGCAAGATAGTATTTACAGTACTAGGGATTTTATTTGGCGTAGGACTAGTCGGATTCCTAATATATGCTATAGCCAGTGGAATGATTACAATGGAATTTCTAAATAATTTTACAAATTAAGGGACTAAAATATTATGGAAAAAGTTAAAAGTACAATAGCAAAGAAAAATTTAATAAAGAGTGGCGAGACTATAGCTGTTGCTTGTTCGGGTGGACAGGATAGTATGGCATTGCTTCATTACCTATGGAGTATCAAGGACGAACTAGGTATCAATGTAGTCGCAGTCAATGTAGACCACTCCATTAGGGAAACCAGCGAAAACGATAGTAGATTTGTTATAAATTATTGTAATAAAAATGGCATAAAAGTATATTCATTCAAAGTTGACGCAAAGAAATTTGCCGAGGATAAAAAATTAACCCTAGAGCAGGGCGCTAGAGAGTGTAGATACAAGGTATTTAAAAGTCTAATTACAAAGAAGATTGCTAATAAAATCGCTCTTGCTCATCATAAGCAAGACCAAGCTGAGACCATACTACTAAATATCTTTAGAGGTACAGGCATTGCTGGTGCTAGTGGAATGGATTATACCAGAGACGATATATATATTAGACCACTTTTATCTACCAGCAAGGCAGAGATATGTGCATATATCAATTCCAATGATATCCCTTATGTAGAGGACGAAACCAATATGGATAGCGACTACAATAGGAATTATATTAGGAATAAAATAATGCCTCTTATTCGTCTTAGATGGCCAAATGCAGATAGCGCGATAGCCGAATTTGGTGCAACCTGCAGGTCAGATGAAGAATATATTAGGTCGCAAATTAGCGATGATTCTCTTATCTGCGAAGATGGCCTAGTTAGAGTATATTCTACCTACTTTGTTTACCCAGATAGTTACATCTTTAGATTAATCTTAAAGGCATTAAAGACTATTGGCATTAGCCAGAATATCGAGAAAAAACACCTAAAAATGATTAAAGAAATGGCAATCGAGGCAGAGAATGGCACTAAGATTTCCTTGCCTAATGGCTTAACAGTTATTAAGGAATATAATTACATTACTTTTGTTAGCAAAGTGGCAAAGAAGAGCAAAAAGACTTATCCCTTCACTAGAGGTAAATTAGACATTTCTAATTTTGGTGTAATAGATACAGTTGCCACTAGGAAATATAAGTTAGGGGATTACACTCATATAATTGACGGAAGTAAACTTCCTAAGAAAGCTGAATGGAGATTTAGAAAAGATGGCGACTTCTTTGAGAAATTCGGTGGTGGCACTAAATCACTTAGCGATTATCTAATAGATAAAAAAGTACCTGTAAGACTAAGAAATACCACTCCGGTTTTAGCCGTTGGTAGCGAAATATATATTATCGCTGGAGTAGAGATATCCGATAAATTAAAGGTAGATAAAAATACTAAAACAGCCTATGGCATCAATGTAAAGAGGTTTTAATTACTCTCTTTAAAGAATTACATTAGTAATAAATTAACGAAATGTATAAAACGAGTAAATAAATCTTAATAAGCAAAAACAAAAAAACAGACAATCACTTGTCTGTTTTTTATATTAATATTTGGTTTTAAAATATTAATATTTAGTTTTAAAGTTTATTAGATTATCTTTGACCCATTTCGGAAGGATTTAATTTGTCTACCTCACGGTCGATTTTGATTAATTTCTTTACAATAAGGTCTAGCTCTTCGTATACACTATTTACATTTGACTTTCCTGACCTGTATGGGTCGGAATGGAATACTACCGATGACCTAACTGCATACAAGATTTTTTTGTAAAAGTTTGGGTCGGTTTTTGCAATCACTCTACTTGGAGTTTGCAAAACTTTTTGTAAGTATACATCATAGTTATTTAATGCGTCATCTATGATATCTAGTTCTTGCATACTATTGATTTCAAAATTTTGACCGTCTAGATTAACATAAGTTTTATCACCCGAAACTACTTGTTCAACTGGTGTTAATCCTCTTTTTGCAAAATGTATATGACCTTTCTTGCCGTCACTATCGACATATCTATAAACTTTTGAACCAAATCTTAATGTTTTATATTGTTCTTGTTCCATAATTTTCCCCTTTTTGATAACATATCTATTCTACCATAAAATAGTGGTTTTGTCAATAGGGGGCTATTTTTAGGAATTGTGACTAAGAAATTTGGCTTGATTTGTATGGAAATAATAAATTTAATTTTAGTTAAATTGGATTCTTTCCTCTACATATTTTTCTACTTCGTCCATAGGGATACGGATTTGCTCCATAGTATCTCTATCTCTTATTGTTACAGTATTATCTTCTAGAGTATCGAAGTCGATGGTTACAGAGAATGGAACACCGATTTCGTCTTGTCTACGATATCTTTTACCTATAGAACCTGCCTCGTCGTATATGCAAGGGAATTTCTTGCTAAGAGCTCTATATAGTTCGATTGCTTTTTCGTTAATATTCTTCTGCAATGGAAGTACTGCTACCTTGTATGGAGCGATTGCTGGGTGGAATTTCATAACCACTCTAGTCTCACCATTCTCTAGAGTTTCCTCATTGTATGCCTCAGTTAGTACTGCCAACATTAGTCTATCTGCACCTATAGAATACTCTATAACTGTAGGGATATATTTTTCATTGGTTACAGGGTCTAGATACATCATAGATTTGCCACTGTACTCTTGGTGACGAGATAGGTCGTGGGTTGATCTATGGTGAATACCATTTAATTCGCTCCAACCCATTGGGAATAGGTAGAAGATATCACAGGCAGCCTTAGCATAAAATGCTAGTTTGTCGTGGTCGTGGAATTTTAAGTGGTCTTCACTAAAGTTTAGGTCTAGTAGGAATTGTTTTGCTCTTTCTTTGTAACTATCGTAAATATTGAAACTTTCACTATCTTTACAGAACATTTGTAATTCCATCTGTTCAAATTCTATAGTTCTAAATATAAAGTTTCCGGGAGTAATTTCGTTTCTAAAAGATTTACCTACTTGTGCTATAGCGAAAGGAACTTTAGCTCTCATACTCCTCTGAACATTTAAAAAGTTTACATACTCGCCCTGACAGGTCTCTGGTCTAAGATATACTACATCTTTTTCACCATCTAGTGTGCCTCTGCTGGTCTCAAACATTAGCTTAAATTGTCTGATATTTGTCCACGAGAAATTGCCACAGTGAGGACATTTAACTTGGTGCTCGTTTATATATGCCTCCATCTCCTCATTGGTCATAGCCTCGGCAGATACAGTGCCCTTAGAGTGCTCCTCTATTAGGTTATCTGCTCTGAATCTTTGCTTACAAGACTTACAGTCCATCTTTGGGTCGGAGAAATTTTGAGTGTGGCCACTTGCGTCCCAAACCCTAGGGTTCATAAGGATTGCAGCATCTACACCATAAGTATTAGGGTCTTCTTGTACAAATCTCTTCCACCAAGCCCTCTTGATATTATTTTTGATTTCTACACCTACTGGACCGTAATCCCAAGTATTACCCATACCACCGTAAATTTCGCTACCTTGGAATATAATTCCTCTTTGTTTGCATAAGTTAACTATTTTATCCATTGTTACTTTGCTCATTATCTTAATCTCCTTTATTTTGAGTACAAAAAATCCCTTATCCAAAGTATTTGTAAATCACTTTTAATAAAAAATAATTTGTACAAATATTTGATAAGGGACGATATATAACCGCGGTTCCACCCTATTTGATAGCCTAAACTATCCACTCTTTTTTAATCCCAAAGTATTGGGAGTTGTAATTATTTTACATATCCTCGTATGGTTTGCCAAGCCAACTATTAACGGACAACCATATTGTAGCAAAATTAAATACCTTTTGCAAGTCAAATGCGAATTTTTATACCATTAATTTAAAAGAAAAATAATAATGAGCGATTTGAGAGACAAATAAATAGGAAGAGTAGGGTACTCGTGTGACAAGTGATTTTATTCAAATTTCAAATTTTGTATATAAAAAATTGTTTGAATTAAATGCCTTCTTATGCTATCATAAAATAATAGTAATAAACATATTACTATTTTTAAAAGATGGACATATGTGTGAGTATATCACTCTTTTATAAAGCCATAATATTCGACTAATCGAAAAAGGAAATGTATGGAAGAAAAAGATAAAAATATAAAGGAAGAAATAGTAGAATCTAAGGACGCTAAAGTGGTTGAATCTAAGTCTACTAGTGAAACTAAGGCTGAGGCTAGTGAGACTAAGTCTAGTGCTCCAAAGGCTGAGGATAAGAGAGAAAAACCTGAGACCAAAGAAGAAAAAGTTGAGACTAAGGACACTAAAGCCGAAGCTAAAGATGTAAAGGCAGAAGAAAAAAGCACTACTGATACATCTTCGTCAAAAGCAAAGCAAAGCAAAGATTCTTCTAAGGCTACTAAAGCTAAAAAGAAAGTAAAAAAGACCTCAAAAGGTAAAGTTACCAAAAAGACGGCTACAAAAGAGCCTGAAAAGGTAGAGGCTGAGGGCGAAGAAAATAAAAAAGAGCATGAGCAAAAAGAGAAAAAAGAGGTTATTAAAGCCCCTAGAATAATATATCCCGATGAGACTGAAAAGACTAAGAAAGTCAAAAAGAAGAAAAAAGAAGATGTAGAGGTCGAGAGATTTAATCCATCGTACAAAGAAGGTCTTACCTCGGCACAAGTTGCACAGAGGGTAGAAGAGGGTAAAACAAACTTTGTTAATACCAAGAATACAAAGACATACAAGAGTATTATATTTGGCAATATATTTACTTTCTTTAATATTCTTTGTTTGCTAGTGGCTATTGCACTTATTAGTGTGGGAGCATGGGGCGATTGCTTCTTTATGGTTATAGTTCTTGCTAATACCTGTATAGGTATAGTTCAAGAAATTAAGGCAAAAAGGACTATAGAAAAAATAAGTCTAGTATCTTCTCCTACGGCTGTAGTTATTAGAGATAAATTTGAAAACAAACTATCGGTTAGTGACGTTGTATTAGACGATATAATTATATTCCAAACGGGCAAACAGATATGTGCCGATTGTGTAGTAGTAGAGGGCTCGGTAGAGGTAAACGAGAGTTTGCTTACTGGTGAGAGTGTTTCTATTAAGAAAAACAAAGGTGATATTCTATATAGTGGTAGCTTTGTTGTTGGTGGCAAATGTTACGCTAGGGTAGATAAAGTAGGTAATGATACATATACCTCAAAACTTGCTCTACAAGCCAAAGAATATAAAAAGCCAAAGAGTGAACTTATGGGTACACTTAATTTAATCATTAAGATTATTGGTGTTATCATTATTCCACTTGCTTATTTGGCATTTAGGTCAAATTATGCTAATTCAGATAATCTAGTTGAGACAATTAGGAGAACGGCTGTATCTACTATAGGTATGATTCCTGCCGGAATGTTCCTACTTACATCTATGGCTCTAGCAGTAGGAGTTATTAAACTTGTTAGAAAAAGAACACTAGTTCAAGACCTTTATTCTATAGAGATGTTGGCTAGAACAGATGTATTATGCCTAGATAAAACGGGAACAATAACCGATGGCACGATGAAAGTAAATAATGTAATTCAATTAAAATTGGATTGTAAGTATACTATGGAGCAATTAATAGGTTCTATGCTTACAGCTCTTGACGATAATAACCAAACTAGTAGAGCACTTATTACTCACTTTGGTTATAGCAAGGAACTAGTTGCCCAAAAAATATTACCATTCAATAGTACTAGGAAACTGAGTGCTGTCACATTCACCACTGGTGAAACCTATGTGTTTGGTGCTCCTGAATATGTACTAAAGACTAAAAATAAAGAAATAGACAATCTAGTAAAGACATATACTAGCAAAGGCTTTAGGGTGCTATTACTAGCTCAATGCAATGGTGCATTAAAGGACGATAAATTACCTCTAGATAGGTCTCCTATAGCTATAATCGTTATAGAAGACCACATCAGAGAAGACGCTGCCGAGACAATTAAATGGTTCAGGGAAAACGGCGTAGATATAAAGATTATTTCGGGTGATAACCCTATTACCGTTAGTGAAGTTAGTAAGAGGGTGGGCGTAGAGAATGCCGATAAATATATATCCCTAGAGGGACTTACTCAGCAACAGGTTATAGATGCTGTAGATAAGTACACTGTATTTGGCAGAGTTAGCCCAGAGCAAAAGTGTATACTTGTAAAAGCACTTAAATCTAAGGGGCACAAGGTTGCTATGACGGGTGATGGTGTCAATGATATCCTAGCACTTAAAGAGGCAGATTGTAGTATAGCTATGGCTAGTGGCTCGGAGGCTACTAGACTAGTTAGTAACTTAGTATTACTAGATAGCAATTTTGCTAGTATGCCGGGGGTTGTTGCCGAGGGTAGGAGAGTTATCAATAATATCCAAAAGTCCTCTTCCTTGTACCTAATGAAGACGATATATACTATCCTACTTACAATATTCTGTCTAATCTTGCATATTCCTTATATCTTTGAAAATACCAAACAGGTATTACTACTAGAAGTCCTAGTAATAGGTGTTCCATCATTCTTCCTTGCTCTGCAACCGAATAATGAGAGGATACAGGGTAAATTTATTGTCAATCTATTATCCAAATCTATCCCTAGTGCACTAATACTATTCTTAAATGTTGTAGCTTGTTATATATTTAATACCACTTTGGGTACTACTACCCAAACTACTACAATGGCTTCTCTTGCCATTACATTTATAGGTCTACTAGTATTGTTTAGATTATGTAAACCATTCGATATATTCAGAGGCTGTTTGTACGCAGCTATGGTTACACTATGTGTCTTGATACTAGCCCTAGGCAATTGGGAAATACTATTTGAATATGTAGAATTAACATTGCAAGACGGATTATTTATAGTCTGCCTAGTTCTAGCATCATATCCAACTTACGATGCTATTATTAAGGGATTAGATAAATTATTTAATTGGAAAAAAGAATAATAAAAAAGAGTGACTAATTTAGATAAATAGCATCTAGATTAATCACCCTTTTTTATTGCAAAAAAAGGATAGATGTTTAAATTGTCTTATATTATGGGATTGGGGAAGACAACC
>CAYTNS010000006.1:22083-47831 GCA_964439345.1 uncultured Christensenella sp. | reverse complement strand
TTTTTAAAGCATTTTACAAATGATGTACCTTATTGTATGCTCTAGAGTCTCCACTAAGCCTTACGCAATTAGCAGAGCTATCCCATGTACCCACCTTATCTACATTATTTTGGTCACAAACGTGGTATTTTGCTACCCCACCGACCACTTCGATATATTTAAGGACGGTTACGTGTCCACTACAATTGATAACATCACCCGGTTGAAGGAACTTTAGATATTCGCTTTCGCTAGTAAAGGATTTACCATTACCCGGAGCGATACCTACTGTAGACTCACCAGATAAAGCCTGAGCTAGTCTAATATATCCACAGCAATCGGTTGCCCATGTTACATCTGAAGCATTGGAAGAATCATTGTAAATAGTATTTAATACACTTAATACACTACTTAGTTTCCAATAATAATTACCACCGTGGGTGTATAATTTATTACCACCGTAATATGGGAAACCATCACTGCCCCACGATACACTAGAGTTACTTACCTTCTCACCACTGCTAGTATAATAATTTTGGCTACTACCCTTATCATAATAAACATGGTCAGGAAGATTAGTGTAAGTAATCATACTAGTTTGTCCAGAATTGGTTGCATAAGCCGAATTTCTCTTTACCTTTCCTGCACTCACACGAGCATTAAAGTCTTCATCGCTTAAGTAATAATTGCAACTATATAGATACTTGAATCTATTTTGACCACTAGCTGCAGTTCTACAGTCTGCTAACCATAGAACACTCTTCATTATATTCTTACCCTTTTCAGTCATAGAATTTAATGTAATACTCTCACCATTTACGGTAACAGTCTTACCCCATGAGCTCAAAGCTTTTGAATATTCACTTGCTACAGCCGAATGATTAAACGACGCGTCGTCACCAATATACACATCGTCCATCCAATCGGAAGAACCGGAAGCTAGGCCATCTAATTTATCGTATATTCTGTAGACTTGTACTCTGTCAGAAATCTTGTAAATAGCCTTTTGTGAACCAGTAGATAAGTTACCTATCTGATCATTTCTAGTATCATATACTTCTGTAGGATTCTCAGCGATATACTCATCAACCATTTGTTTAAGTTCATTACTTAGTTCACTTTCAGCCCTTCTATGAGCATCACTAGAGGTTGTAATACCCGAGATTGTGCCAGTCTTTGTAACACTATCCAAAGTAACTGTTAAGCCACTTACAGTGCTCTTTTCTACAGCATCTGGGTCATCATCAACCTTGACATTAGCCGATACTACCGATGCAGATTCTTTTATATCAAAATCATAACCACTAGTATATCTAATATCAATTTTACTTGGTAATGAAGTGTATCCTGATGATCTATTACCATAATATACGTTGTATGAGCCCTTATAGGTACTCTTTCCATAAGTTGCTTCCTCAATCATAGTCTCAGCCAAGAAATTAGTCTTTTCTATTAGTTTTTTATTAATAGAAGCGTCATATTTCTTAGAGTATGACCTATTAGAAGCTTTAGCTGTACCATCTTTAGTAACGGTAGTCTGCTCATAGCCTATGATATTTTCACCAGTCGCATCATAAATAGGTTTGCTTAAGTCATCTTCGGTAGTTTCGTAAGTATAAGAATAATTATAACTACCTAGTATTTTAACGGTATTTTCAGTTGTAGTTTCTTGATATTTAGCAATATACGAATATCCACTACCACTAGATTCTTTAGAAAGTTCAATACAAGAATCTACTAATTCCAAGTGCCCACCAATAAAGGTTACACTACTATCAATGTCTACTCTAGTAGTTATATCCTGAGCAGTTTCAAGTCTTTCTACATTATAAGGCATCATTCCTAGGATTCCACCTATATATAGTTCGCCTGTCAAATCAGCGCTTCTCAATTCTGCCTCTATATACATTTTACTAGCTGTGGTATCTAGTATACCTATAATACCACCTGCTACAAAGCCAGTAGCACTCATACCAATAGTTCCACATTTAATCGTTAATCTATCTGCATCGTGACAGCCAATAATACCACCTGCTACTGGGAAGTCATCTGAACCTGTGTATGCAACATCTCTAGTCGAACCATCGGTATTTAATCTAGTCACTCCCGTCTCACCCGACTCTAACGAATCAGGCAATGCTTGAGCAACTGTATGACCGTATATAAATGAACTAGAGGAGTCGATTGTAATATTTCCAAAATTATAACCAATTAAGCCACCGGCGTTTGCACCATAACCAATAGCTTTTACTAGCGTTGAAGATACGGTTATACTACCTAAAGTAATATTATTACTCATATTAAAGCCAATAATACCACCTACAGATATCGAACTTATTCTAACATTATCGTCTATCGCAACAGTGGTTCTACCAGTTATATTTGCACCATATAGAGATACACTGTCTAGTTGTAAGTCATCATCATCTACAAATAATTCACCGAATAATCCACCAACATCAGCCTCTGTATTGGTCTTTGCATTAATAGTAAGGTCAGACGATAGACAATTATAAACTCTAACTTTTAGCCAATATGCTCTACCTATTAATCCACCTACACCATAGGACTCCATGTCCTCATCGGTTGTAGTAGATGTAATTGTGCCAGTGATAACACAGTCATCGAATACCACACTATCAACCATATTAGTAGTATAATCTATATTATCTCCACTTACAGTTCCTATAAATCCACCAGCAATTACATTTGTAGCAGTTACCGAACCACCACTAACGCCACTGAATACTAGATTTGATACTCCTGTAACTTGACCAATTACACCACCAACTAAGTTATTATTACTTGCGTTTTTACCTTCAGAAACTGTTGCACCTGTTGCAGTAAGCTTACTAAATAATAGTGTACCACTGCCAGAGTATGAACCTACGACACCACCTGCTACCTTAGTGCCTTGAGCGCCCACTCCCGAAGCTGTATAAATGGAATAAACAAAGTTTTGAACGGCATTTACATAGCCATCTTCATCATCTTCTATAGCCTCGCTTATTATCTTACCAGCATCAATAGTATACTGATTAGTAATATGTCCTAGTAGTGTTCCACCTGTAATCTTACCTATCCAGCCACCAGCATTTACACCAATAGCATAATCAGCATATTTGCCATCTTCCTTAGCTGTATAATTAGCAACTTTTCTAGAAATTGCTTGATAATCGGAAGTAGTTTTAATTATAACTGTACCAGATGTAACTGCACCTATAAGTCCACCTGCACCTTCAGCAGTCTTTTTACTTCCACTTACACTACCACTGCTATAACTACTGATAATGCTTAGTTCTGTAAATGGATTATTTCCAACAAATCCACCAACATATACACTATCACTACCAGAGTAGTATGATGTAACATCGCCCGAATTTATAACTGCTATAAATTCTGCTTTGCTTACATTGCTATTACTTTCCGAATATTGCAAGGTAGTTTTTTGAGTTTTGCTAGTAGTAAATGTCGTTTTTTGATATTTTGCATTTGTATAGAATGCACCCATATTACTAGCCGTACTCTTGATATTACCAATATTGATAACATTTGTATATGAAATTCTACTCGAACCAACTGTAGCAACACCTGCACTAGCGATAGTTGTAGTATCACTACCTACATTTACTGCATTAACAGAATTATATACTATTAAAGCATTTTCTACTGCGTTACCATCTGCATCAGCTGTTGCACTTGCCGTTTGCTCTCCATAACCGATAAGTCCACCAATAACATTCGCTGTATATGTAGTAGTCTCACCACTTAAGTACACTCCACTATTTAGTGTCATATCTCCCGAGTATAGGTTTGCTATAGGAATAGCACTATTTGTAATATAAGCACCTATAACACCACCAGCAATAGTACTAATTGATGAATTGCTTGTAGGCAATGTAATATCGCCAGTATTCCAAATAAGTAGTGAGGCTTCCTTTGTGTAAGGGATTCTTTCGCCATCTACATATTCTTCAGTGGCAACATTTTTACCAATGTATCCAATTACACCACCAACTAATCTATTACCACTCAAAGCACCTGCATTCTTGGTTGAATATTTAATAGACTCACTAAACTTATACTGCCTAAAGTATAAGTTAATGTGACCACTCTTAGTACTTTCGGCATAACCCAATGCGCCACCTACTATCTCTGCACCACTTATTTTTGCACTATTGGTTACTCCCTCTAGAGATAGTTTGTATGTAATACCATCTATATCCGAAATCATCGACGCTACTACACCAGCTGTTACATAAGTATTAGATTTGATATCAATATTATTTGTAACATTTTTCAAACAAGTTTCTTTGGTTTTTCCATCTTCGACCAAACCATCTTCGATGTATGTAGTACCCGTTGCTATTACTGCCGATAGATAAGTATCGTAATCTAGGCTATAATGAACATAATTTCTATCTACTATGTATTCATCATCACTTTCGGAATTAAATGAAATATTAGTAATATCAATATTTCCCTCAGTGTAACCTATTAAGCCATATAGATTGAATAAACCATCAGCACTGCTACCTGCTACATAATTTATTTTGTCATCACTATTAGCTTTTAGTATTACACTAGTTACATCTTTGTCACCAGTAAATTTAATAGACCTTACTGGGAAGTAATACGAACCCAATGGATTTACAATTACACTTGAACCATAAGCCTTAGTATAGACATTCTCAACACTCTTATCAAATGTTAAATCTAGGCTAAGAACTGTACCCGAATGATATCTTCTAGTAACTGCTAGATATATTTCATCATAGTAATAAGCATTCTCATCATCGTCTTCCCTCTTCCCTTCATCACTAGTAATGGTAGCGATAATAGAACTTTTTGAAGTAGGAATGGTAAATGCCCTCTTTCTCATACTGCTAGAGAATGTTATAACTAGACTATCTTCACTAGGATTTGCTACTGTGTTGCCACCATTTGTAGTACTTGCAAGGCTACTAGCTGTAATATTCCATAACCCTGCCTCAAAGTAAATTTGTTTTACTTTTTCGTAAGTTTGAGTACTAGTTGCTCCATTTGCAAATGTAAATGAAGTCTTGCCACTCTCTGTAAAGATTACAGTATCATCATAAGAGCCTCTTGCCGAAGATACAAAGTCGCTCTCCAAGCCATTTACATAAGACATATAAATATTAGATTGAGAATCTGTACTGCCTAGTATCCAATATCTATTTGAGTACCAATTGACACTGTATGACGAACCCATAAGAGTATTGACAATGCCATAGATATTTGCATTTTCTTCTAGGCTACCCAAAGATGTAGAAGCCTCTCTAATATTTGTATTAGAAGCATATCCTACTACGCCACCAAATGGGATATTGATAATAGTATCGGAATTAAATCTAACTACTACATCAACATTTTCGATAGCAGAAGTTTTATTTGAAGCACTAACAGTAGCATAACCAACTACACCACCTGCACCATTTACAGATGCCCCAGTAATTGGGTCTACTAAAGTAGTCCTGCCCGAACCACTTAGATTTGCATAGAAATTAAGAATATTGACTACAGATGTAGTAATTGTTATATCCTTTGCATATCCAACTATTCCACCTAAGTAATTTGAACCAAATAATCCACCATCAAATTCTGCACCACTAATGATTGCATTATTTGCTTCTCCGAAGAATCCACCAGCATACCATGTGCCAGTCATAGAATCGTCATCAAATGCACCTATCGATACATATTTATCCGTCGAGCCCGATTTGGAATCGCTAACGATTACATTATTTACCTTACCAACTAATCCACCTACATATTCATACCCCTTAACATCTGCTGTATTTACAAGGCCTGTAAAGTTAAGTACGCTAGTTGAATTAATAAATCCTATAATTCCACCAACGAATTGAGCTTTTGATGCCATATCACCCTTTACTGCCATTCCATTGGTTATATCACTAAGAGTAACATTCGTTCCTATTCTACCAACTATACCACCTATATAAGTAGTTTTACCACTAACATAGTATTCATTATCATCGGTAGAAGAAGTAGTAATATTGCCAAGACTTAGCTTATTACTCTCTACGCCACCCTTGATAAATCCGAATGCACCACCGATGTTGCCATAGGTTGCATCTAATACATCTTGGGATTTTTTGCTGTAATTTTGATAATTATCCGATGTAATATCGGTTACCTCTTCTATGCAAACATTATTTACATAGGTTTTGATATTTGTAACGCTATATTTTCCAACATAACCAGCTATTCCACCTAAGTAACCTATACCCTTGATACCAGTGATTTCACTTACAGTTAGTGTTGCATCTGTTACACCTGTTTTTGGCTTAATGCTTAGAGTACCCTCTACCTTACCTGCAATACCACCAATATAATTGGTTTCATTCTCTAATCCCAAATGTTCAAATTGAATATCGTGGATATTGAATGTACTGCCGATATTAAAGGTTAAGTTATTTGCTCTACCAACTAGTCCACCAATAGCACCCGACATAGTGTCGTTAGCTGAAATATTTAATTTATTCTTACTGCTAATCTTAATGCCGTCATTATCGTACACAACATTATTAATAGTAACATTATTACCATAACCAATGATTGCTCCGATATAAGCATTAGTATTATTAGAAGTAATTTCTATCTTGCTACCCCCTGCACTTCTAGAAGCACGAGAGACTGAATCATTAGAAATAATTGCATTATCTATGATAAGTGTTCCTGTACATCTACCGAATAATCCACCAATATCACTGCCGGAGTTTTCGATATTAGCACTACTCTTTGCCTCGGATATAGTAAATGTAATTCTCTCACCACTAATAAGTGCTACTAGACCACTGCTACTACCCGAACCGGAGCCTATCTCACCATAGTTTACTAGAGAATTTGCATTAATACTGATACTTAGGCTATTAGGAGCAACTATTGCACCTATAACACCACCAATATTTTGGCTATCCTCAAATTTACCAGAAACTTTACCATAATTAACTAGGGAAGCAATATTAGATGTGCTGGTATTTGTAGTCATTTCCCACTGACCTATAATACCGCCTACATTATTTACTGTACCCTGTACATTTAGATGGTTCTCAACATCTAATTTATACTCTGTACCTGTACTACTATCGATACAGCCTAGAGTTGTATTGAGTGCATAACCTATAAGTGCTCCTGCATAACTAGATTCGGTTGTGATATGAGAACCCTCATTTAGAGTGGTCTCATCTGTAATAAATTTAACAGAACCACCTATGGTTGCATTCTTTGTATATCCGAATAGTCCAACATAGTCTTTAACTAGATTTTCCTCTTTAAATTCATTATTTTTATAATAACCATTAGTGGTCATATTTTTAATAATGTTATTGTGGAAAATGAATGTTCCTTGGAAACTATTCTTCTCACTATGTCCTATAGGATACCATAGTTTTTTGCTGAAATTAAATTCAACATTTTCACTCAAGTGAATAGTGCTACCAACAAAGTAATCTGCACCACTATTTACTTGATTTGCTACCCATGCTAAACCTTCTTCGGTATTGATATAATAAGTTTTACCTTCTTTATTGATATCCGACTTATCATCATTACCTATCAAGGCATCAGAATCTGCCCAAGCTGATTCCATAAATGATGGGTAGTTATTATTTTTCTGAGATACTCTGCTCCAAACATCTTTCCAATTAGCAAATATCTCATTATTAGCAAGGCTCAAATTGGTATGAGTAATGAGTTTTACCTCGCCCGAATTATCATCTACATTAGAAATCTTGTAAACATTATTATAAGTAACATTACTAGAATTTGTAAAGCTTAATGCCGTATCAGTACTATCAGTATCAAATAGTGAAGTATATGATTGACTAATAATAATCTTGGAATCTCCAGAAGAAGAACCATCGTAAGCGAATGCGAATTGATAACTAGCACTATCGCTAGAAGTAGACTCAATAGAATTTACATTCATATTATTTACTACACTAGCATCGGAGTCGTTTCTAGTATTTGTTATGCCCCCTAATACTGCACCTACATCGCCACGACTAACATAGGTATGATAGAATGTAGCATCGCCTACTAAATAGCCTATCATTCCACTAGCATAGAAACCTTTTACATAACTGCTATTGTAAGATATTTCAATCCTAGTAGATACGCCCTTATCATAACCAATTAGTCCACCAGCCGAAGAGTCCACCAAGTCAGTTGCCACTACATCGCCAGTATTGTGCGACCTAGTTATAGTTACTCTAGAATTACCCTCGACTGAACCTATTAGTCCACCTACTCTTACACTACCAGTAACTGTATATTCATTGCTACAATCGGTTATCTCAATAATTGCACTTTCGGCATGACCAATTAGTCCACCAACATAATCTCCATTGTAAACAAATGAGCCATCTTCCAATCCAGACTTTCTAATAGTTACTGTAATACTCTTTGTATCAGGGGTTTCATTGTAGATATATCCTACTATTCCACCCACAATATCTATATCTTCTGCAGTCTGCATTAGATTAACAATTGATGTATCTTTAATTACTATATCATAGATATCCGTGCTACTTTCTTGCATTGCAACTAATCCACCTACGGCATCGCCCGAAGATAGGATATTTGAACCAATGATATCTACCGACTTGTAACTAGTACTATCGGCTGTACCAAATAATCCTGCATAGCTATTGGTAATGATATTCATATTGGATATCTTTTTATTCTTGCCATCAAATGTGCCAGAGAATATATTTTTACCATTATTTCCGAATATTTTTGCTCCACCGATAGGAGTAAATAATCTACCGGACAAATCAATATCGCTACTTAATACAATATTATAATTATTATATCTACCATTATTAATCATATTGGCAATATAAGCTAGTCCCTCAGCACTACCTATAGTAATAGTATTCATAGATATACTAACTGAGATAGAACTAGGAGCAAATGATTTAGAAGAAACTAATTGATTTACATAGTTATTCCATACATAGTCTTTGTATTCAACTTGAGTATTGCTATATAAGTCGATATCTTCAAAGTACCACTGTTTGCCGATGGTTTCTTTTAATTCCCATCTTAGGAATACTCTGCCATTTCTCCTATTTTCGATATATCTAGCATCTTCTTCATCACTACTATCTAAATCGCTAGGAATAGTAAATATAATCCAGTCGTTATAGAAATCATACTCACTTATGAAGTTCTTGATATCTTTTGCTTGACTATCGTCTAGTTCTTGCTTATCTCCCTGATGATTATAGTAATAATAGCTAGTGCCATTAGTAATATATCCATCAATGAATGTAGAATTAGGTGCTACAAATGTAGCAGAATAATTAACTACAGATAATTTAAAGTCTCCGGTACTTTCTGCATCTCTAACTAAGTAACTAGCAGACGAAGTTACCTTTGCATACAATACTGAACCATTATTTCTACCATACATAGTAGCATTAGCACCACTAAGTGTAATAACTGGGTGTATATCTAAGCCATTATTGGTTTCAATATATCCAGCGCTAGATGTTAGGCTAGATATATTAGTTGCACCCACTTTACCATTGTTTGTTCCAATGATAGCAGTAGATACACTCTCGGATTTTAATCCATATACCCTAACATCTGCTGGAATTTCATTAAATACTTTAGTAGAAATAGTTATATTACTTGCAACAAAGTAAATATCCTTGATATTACCTAGGCTAGTAATAGTTTCTGTCAATGCTGTATCGGTTACAACTATAGCCATAGCTGTATCCTTGATAGCATCAATATTTGCCTGTGTCAAATCGGTAATGACAGTAGGCTTTAATCTAGAGTAATCAGCTTCGTCTAGATTTAAGATTGGGTAGGTATAAACACCTGCCTTAGACCTATCTGCTTTCCAAATAGAAGCATCTTCTCTGCTAGAGAACATCTCAGCATTATTTATTAATATCTCATCAACACTACAAGCCTTGCCTATAGAATTGGTATCAATCATAAATTCTGCCAAGTAGTAAGCAGTATCCAAATCAATGATTCCAGAAATATCATAATCATCGGTAGAATACGCCTTACCTACTAGACCACCCATTTGTGAATCAGCATAATCGCTCTTATTTACAATAATATTAGAAATAGTGTAAACACTAGCCAAATCTAATTCAAATGAAGCATCTTCCTCAGCTTCCACAAAGCCTATAAATCCACCTATAGCGTGATATGCACTAGCACTACTATTTCTAGTGAATGTCTCGCCATCTATATCGCCCCTATAAGCGATAATTTCGTTAGCTGTAACCGAACCTTTTACCTTAATCGAATTGTAAACATATCCAATTAAGCCTCCTAGATTAGCACCATACTCATCGGCTTTTGAAATACCAGCCTCTTTAACTATCGAATAAAGTGCAACCTTGCCATAAGCATAAGATGATGTGATGCTGTATGAATTTGAATCCACACTAGCATATCCTACTAAGCCACCAATATTTATATTATTAGTAGATTTTTCAGATGTGTAAATTATTATATTACCAGTAAAGCCCGAACGCGAGATTGTTCCACCATTCATAGCACCTACCAAGCCACCAATATTCAATTTGGTTTTTGAGCCTAGAGTA
The DNA here is from genome assembly GCA_964439345.1 of uncultured Christensenella sp. Taxonomy (GTDB): domain Bacteria; phylum Bacillota; class Clostridia; order Christensenellales; family UBA1242; genus UBA11490. The sequence continues at coordinate 37,233 of CAYTNS010000006.1, read as the reverse complement.
ACTGGTGAAATAGTATCCGTATCCCCCATTACTGTTTCAATATTTGTACTAGCCACAGCACCACTAATAGAACCTGCATTCATCTTACCGATGGTATGACCGATATTAATATTGACTTTGTCCATTTCGGTGAGTGTCCATCTAACCTTTAGACCACATTCAACCGAAATTACTTGACCTTTGCCAGATAGAACTGAACCTATTAGTGAACCTACATTTACATCACTAGTAGTTTTTACACTATCTAGATAATCGGAGGTATTTGTGTGTTTATATGTAAAGTATTTACCAGTGTCATTAATATTGACATTTTTTAATATTACATTGCCTTTATTATTGCCACCTAATTGACCAACAATTCCACCTACCGAGAAATTGCCTTTTGATGTGTACATTGGAGAATATGCGTATACACCATTATTCTCTACATAGAATTTGTACTCACCATTAGTAGTAACACTTACATTTTCAATCGTGAATGATTGTTTGGTATTTAGTCCCTCAACCATTCCGAATACTCCACCTATGCCAACCGACTCAAAGTATGCAAACTTATTTACAGTCTTTTCATCTTCTACCTTGGTTTCAGGAGTGAGAACGATATTTGTCTTAGGACTAGTAACCTTAATATTATCTACTTTATAAGTACCAGCACTAGCATTAGTATTGCTTACCTTACCAAATACTGTACCTATAGCTAGGTCTCCATGTGCCCCTTCATTGATATTTAGGTTAACATCAATTTGAGGATTATTAATGATAGTAAAGTATGATGTCTCAACCGATTGAATGATTGCCTCACCAGCCACTGCACCTACATACATATCATTTGTATTTAGAGTACCATTAATAGTAATCTTAGGATTATCAATTGTTAGACCCATAGTATCTGGAGTAGTATTAGTTCCTACACTAGTTCCTACTACACCTTTTATGTATAGAGCATCGGCATAACCACCTACTACACCTACATATCTTGCTCCATTTGGAACGGTGATTTTACCATTACCAGTGAAGCTAATAGAAATATTTTGAATAGTATTAGCTTGATAGCCCTTAGAATATCCCATACCGAATAGTACACCAACTGCACTATTTTTATTGGTACTAGTTGATTTAATCTCAGCCTTTACAGCCACCTTGAAATCTTTAAATGTTGCACCCTTTACGGCAGCGAATAATCCTGTTACCATATCACTAGCAATATTTGTATTAATAGTGATTGTGTAACCATTAGGAGCATCATTTCCCCTATTAGGATTACTTACTAGCACTCCAGTAAATGGATTACCTAGTGAGCACAAAGGCTCTGGATTATGAGAAGCATTTACTGAAATATCATTCATTAGATAGAATGTTCCATTAGGGTAAAGCTTAGTATAAGTAACTAGGTCTTCATAAGAGCAAATCTCTAATTTCTTATCAGCAACATTATTATTAAGAACTGGCCAGATATGACTATCTGTCTTTTTGCTAAATTCATCTACCTGAGTACCCTCCCAGATTTGAGAATCCCAAGTATTTGAATTGTAAATAACTATCTTACTAGCACTGCCATCAATTGCAAGACTATTTTTTACACCATCAATATTGATAGCGTTTGAATCAAATATATACTCCAATTTTTCAATATCGGTAGCCGACTTTTCATCACCAGTTTCCATTCTTTCTAGCCTATTAATCATATTAACGGCTTCTTCTTGAACATAAACTCTTGATAGTATTTCTGTCAAAGTTCTTACCGAAGATAATGTTCTTACTCTAGAGTAATGTACACTCTTAGTAACAACAGCATCACCATTGAATTGTATTACATTACCACTTATAAGTTTGCTTACAGAATACTCGGTGTGATTATCGTAATATTTATTATTAGTAGCAGTTAATTTATCTTTGTCTGGACCATTTACACCGTAAGCTTCGGTCTCATAGTTACCAACCTCAGAAATTAACTTAAACTTATTAAATGTATTAGGGTCGCTAGATTGCTCGTATGCCCTGATACTATCATAAGTGTATGAAGCAATGGTGTACATTCCCTCATCAGATAATCTATTAGAACCAGAGGCAATATTGCTAGAATCTACATAATATTTACCATTTTTCTCTGTAGCTAGATATGTACTAGAATAACCTATTATCGAACCAATCTTTGCTGTAGAGCTAGTATCAGAAGTACTCAAGTGATTTCTTCTGTAATTTAACGATTGCAATTTCCAAATATTAGCAGCAATAACCGAACCCATATTTAGTGTAGCTCTATCGATGCTACCTATCATATTTTCGGCATTGCCTACATGTCTAAGCAAATGAACATTTGCAAATTGAGTTTCATTCAAATTGGTCTTTCCAGCCACATCAGTAGGCTCTGCACTACCACTATTTAATCCGATAACACCACCAATTCCGTGGAAAGCATATACATCGGCTGTAGTGTAAATAGCATTTAGACTACCACCAATATTAGCACCGATTATGCCACCAGCATAACCAGCATCAATATTTCTAACATTTACCTTATTGTAAGCATTAGATATATTACCAGTTACATTGATACCAACCAATCCACCTATGTAGTGAGGATTGCCACCAAAGAAGGTTTCATTACCTGTATCTACTGCATCGCCATATATTTGAGCTGTGCTAGAACCTATGGAGGATATAGTTGTATCTATTTCATCTTGGTTATCATTAGCAACATAACTCCTAGTAATATAACCGTAGTTTACACCAGCTATACCACCTGCAACTCTAGATGAGTCAAGACTAGCATTTGAGCCAACCTCTACATAACTAGATGTTACCATTGAGTTTTCACCAACATAACCATATAGTCCACCTACAACTTCACCCAAGATAACTGGAGAACCTGTAAGTTTGCTACTACGCAATCTGCCTATAGCATTTGTATCTACAACACCCGAAGCATTATCGCCCTGAATGCCTAAATCTGCAACACCTACTATACCACCAGCAAATGATACTTCGGAATAATTAGATGAGATGTATTCATTCTCTTCTACTTTAGCAGGTTTATATATATTGAATGTAGATACTACACTATTTAATTCTAGATTGTTTCTATCTACCTTATTATCTATGCCATAGTAGTATGCAGAAACTGAGATAGAACTCTCGGCATTTACAATAGTACTTTGACCACTAACTCTACCTACTACACCACCTACTATATTGCCACCTAGGATATTTGCATTATCGCTAGATTTTACAATAACATTAAATACCCTACTATCTATAGCCTGTCCTGCAACTGCACCTACAAAGTTTACACCAGTTGCATATAGTTCGCTAATATCTAGAGTTAAGTTTTTAACAACTGCGCCATTTACGAGTTTTGCAAATAGACCTACGCTAGTTGCTTTGGATACTACATTACCTTCGCCATCTTTAATACATTCTTTCTCATCGTAATTGCTACTAGATTGAATATTTGATGGACTAGAAAGTGTGGTATCGGCATTTACTCTTAAATTTGAGATAGTCATTGCATTACCATCTAAAACACCCGAGTAAATAACATTAAATGTTTTTGCAACTAAGTCATTGCCTGTGAAAGCAAAGTCTTTAACTAATCTTAATTGCTTATTTGATTTGTATGCACTATTAGAAATATTCTCGCTATTATCCTCACCAATTTGCATAACGTATACATTGTAATCATTAGCACTGGCAACTAGATATGGATTAAGTACACTGTTGCCATATTCAATACTAGCCTTATCTTCATTTCTAACAAGTTCTAGTACAGAAGTATATTCATAAGTTGTATCCACCTCTGGAATTGCATCAACTGCAATGTTCTTTAGATTGATATCAATATAACATAGAGGATAGAAGCCTTTATTTAATATCTCTGTCTTTGCCTTAGTAATAATTTCATTAGCCTTGTCTGAGATAGCTCCCTCTTCTTCAGTAGCAGTAATGCTATTGTAATTAGCCTCATCAAGGTATACATCTACACTAATGTATTGTAATGTAGTTAAATCAAGTACAGTACTAGTTAGTGAAGAGTAATTTTCGGCATTTGTAGTTGTTAAACTAGCATAGCCTTTTAATTCACTGGTTAGAGCATTTAATCTCTCTGTCTTATCGGATATGCCAGGATATACCCTACTAGCAATCGAACTAGCCGATAATTCATAAGTTTTCATTTGAATATTATTTCTAGTAAATGAGCCTAGGAATGGACTAATTGTTTGTTCCTCTAAGAATCTAGAATATACACTCTCAATCATTCTAGTTTCATTATCTGTTACATAATACTTCAAACTATAGGTATTTAAGTTTGCACTAACTAGTTGTGGAGCAACACTTAAGTAACTATCTTCTTTAAAGTAAACGGAATTATTTGTTACACTGCTAGGATAGAACCATACAGCTCTAGTAATTTCATCGATAGTAGATACACCCTCGATATTGCCCTCTTCGTCTAGATTTGCATTGAATGCAAATGTATCGAATGTGCTGTAATTAGATAATTTCTTAGCAGAGATAGGAATAGCTACTTGCAATGAAGCTGATATAAATTCATCTGCTACTACATTCAATAATTCAACATCACTAGATGTAACTGATAGATAGTAAGCATTTGTAATAGAGCCAGTATTATTAGTAGCAGTATCTTTATTAATTAAAGATATAAATGGATTGTGCTTAGCATTCTTAGCCATAACACTGCTTAGCGAATAAACATTATTAATTGAACCAGCGTTCTTATAAACAAATCCTACCGATTCGCTACCAGATACCAAAATATTTGAATATGAATCAATTATTTCAGCACCACTCTCATTGTTATATACAAATCCACTAGTATTTCCACTCTCCGAAATTACACCACTTGCCATATATCTAATTGGCAATATAGTAGCATAAGAACTACCTACATATCCACCAAGCTCGATACCTGTGGTATTATTGCTTTGAGTTTCATTTAGTCCCTTACCAGCGACATAACTATATGCTATCTTGCCATTATTAGTAAATACAAATCCTGCTGCACCTAGTGCTGTAGAATTCACAGCAGAAACTTGAGCGTGAACGTTACCACCAGCATAATAGCTACTACTGATAACATTTTTATTTTCTGCTACAAATCCAGCTACACAGTCTAGACCTTTAATACTAATATTATTAACCGAGCTATTTGAGATGTAGCCTGAGTTTACAGCTACTAAGGAAGCAATCCTATTTTCACTAGCTGTGGTTGTTTGAGTACCATAATCTACATTTACTATAGATACAGTTCTCTCCACTCTACTTCCATTATTATTTGAATAACTCTCTTCTTCCAATATTTCGTATGAGCCTACAACTCCACTATTATGAAGCATCTCATTACGCATATTTCTATAATTATTAGCGTTATTAGTAACAGTAACATTAGTTACGACACCTTCATTTGTTCCTGCTAACAAGCCGAAATTAACTTTTGCATAGTACTTAGCATTTATAACTAAGTCACCATTTGAGCCACTAACTACATCGCTTAGTAGTGCCTCATCGTTTTTAACTTCGATAATCAAATTCTTGATAGTTGTACTGCTAGAAATAGTTGAGAAGATACCCAAGGTCAATTCTGCCGACCTATCATCATCGGTCTCTGGCTCATCTATAGCTGTATCATAGAAACTATCGATAGTTAGTACATAGCCATTGCCATCTAATGATGCTATAGCTGTGTCTAGAGGAGTCCAATCGGTAAGAGTAATATCATCAAGTAAGATATAATATCCACCCTCTTCCATATTCATTAATTCTTTAGCTGTGTATATTGGCTCTGGATTTTCTTCATTAGAAAGTCTAACGAAATCTAATTCAAAGTCACAATGTTTTTCGTAAACAAAGTCACTAGCCATAGAACCAAATAGTAGACCATAAGTAGAAGAAGCAGTCTTAGTAGTATAGCCAAATGATATACTTGCTCTTAATTTACTGCTGGTAAACTTCATATTGTTTTTAATAATGAAATAATTACCCTCTGTCATTACTAATAAGTCGGAATACTGTTTATCCTCTAGGGTTTTAATTGTATTACCCTCAAATATATTAAATGACCTAAATGAAACTTTGGATAATTCATTAGAAACTTCACTTATTATATTTGTAATGTAATAATTATTATTTTTATCATACTCTTCATCAAAAGAAGCATTGATAGATAATCTTAAATCATAAGGCTGGTTATAATTACCGTGGAAATAACCATTTGATACATTATTAACTGATATGGAATCAATTGTGAATAATGCTAGTCTAATAGTTATACTATCAGAAGCCTTGTATACCCTGCCCTTGATATCCAATTCTACTGTAGCAGTAATAACAATATCTTTACCAATGTAATCCTCGTAATTATCACCCAAAGCATCGATTGATGCAATGCTTACTGAATATTTATTATCAGTAACTTTGATAGGCTCGGTGGCATTGCCACTAGTTGCCTCTACGAATAAATCGTTTACACTCCAAGTAATTTCGCTATCAGCCTCAACATCTATATCTACAGATTTACCGAAAGCAACTACTGCCGAATCTGCACCATCAACTGTTAAGTCTATACCCGGAACTCTAGTTACCTCTAGAGGAATACTGCCTCCTCCAATTTCTTCGCCATCAAAGTAGCACTTGTATGTAATATTAAATGTAGTTGTGCCATAAGGAACGGTAGGTATAATGGTTCTTAGATAATATGTTCCACTATATTTATACTCACCACCCGATGTTACATAACTATAGTTACCTACTCTAATACCAGGTAGAGTTTCTAATTCCTCTCTGGTATCATTGTATACTCTATAGTATCCATCAAATACATTTGAATCATTAAATACAGCAACCATTTGTTCTAGCGATACATAATAACCATTTACATTGTCTGAATATATCTCTACATAGTCAACATTTGCATAATCTGGGAATAGGTCTATTTGCAATAAACCAGCATAACCAGATACTAGAATATTTGATTCGTAATATTCGGAAAGTTTATACTCATTAATCTCAGGAGAGTATTGGTCTACCGAAGAATAATGTTTAGCAATACTATTTTGGATAGTTTGCCTATCTAATTGTAAATTCATTGTAGAAGTTTGAACTTTTGCAGTGTAATCTACAATATTAAAGTTTACTTTGTACTCTGCTATCAAATTAGGCTCATACAAGTATCTACTACATACACCCATTACTAGATTGTATGTAATTAATCTCTCACTCATCTTCTTTTCAATAGCAGTAACAGTTAGGTATAGATTATCAAAATAATATGTTCTAGACCTATTGCCATCTAGAGTCAATTCAACACCTAGATTGTCAAAATCTTTTTCGTAGATATCAACCTTGGTAGATGGAGCAATCATACTAGCCTTATCAATATCAGAATAAATATTTTGGTCAGTAGAAGAATTACCTACCATTTTCTCTACCGAGAAGAATAATTGACTATCTTCATTATCAGTTTTTACCTGAACGGTTATATCTTGTGAATTGATTGGTAAGAAATGTGCATTTGATGGAGAGGAAACTTTTTCCGAACCCTCAACAACTACAATATTCAAAATCTTATACATAGCATTGCTAGATAGACTAGCTATCTTGCCATTGAAATTAAAGTCGAATAACATAGTCTTTGAGCCATCACTATGAATAATATATGGAACGGCTAGTAATTGAAGTCTACTATCTGTAACCTCAATACCCATAATGCTTACATCAGAGCCACTATCCACATATAGTGCATATTTATCGCCAACTTTATCGTAATTATCACTAAAGTATAATTTTGAGAAGTCTTTAGCATTAATCTTGATAGCCTCTACGCTATCTACACCACCCTCTTCAAAGTAGATAGAGCCATTGTCGATAAAGAAATATCTTACGCCATAGCCACCATCTTTTGTTAGAGGTAATTTAATTTTTGCATAACTCTCTAGATATTCATTTTCATAATCCAAATATCCATTTAGGTCGGCATACATTGTAGACGCATAGTCTTCGTTTTTTAGTACAACTAAATTAGAATTATCTTCAAATAATTTAGACGACTCACTGTATGTCATATCGGAGTACAAGCCAAATTCGCTCACTCTAGATACTACATTGATTTCAAAGTTTGCCGAACCATTTTCTTCTAGGCTAGGATTGTAAATAGAATATACCGTGAATTTTACATTACCAACACCTGTAACTACTATGTATGGTTCGCCATCTATTATCTCTATCTTAGCAATATCTTCATTATCCGATTTGAAAGATATCATTCCATTCTGCAAGAATGGTGGCAAAATAGAAATCTTTAGAGTGTCTTCTAATTTATATGTATTTTTCTTTGTAATTAAGTTATCCACATAATTGGTATAACTAATATCTAGGTTAGAGTACTTGCCATCGGAATTAAAGTCGATTACCTTAGTATTTACTCCACCTATCTCCTCTTCTCTTGAATTAAATTTGCTATAATCCAATTCATAATATAGAAGAGTATTTAATTCATAATCAATTGAATTAATTTCTTCAATTAATTTTTCTACAGTAGACCAAAGGATATCTTTTTCTAAATCCACTTCGTGAGTATTGGATACCTTGATATCTGTAGGAGGAATGTCAATAAGTAAATTAACATATAATTCACCATTTTTAGTGTAAGTAGTATCTATTGCAAAAGGAATAACATTTCCATCTTCTACCTGAAGATTTAAGTATCTATAGTATTTATCAGAATTCATTAGAGGATTTAATCCTGTTGTGCTATTCTCACAAACATATAGATTCTTAAGTACTCTCTCCCCTTTCATAATATAACTGGCTACTTCACACTCAATAGAGTAAATGGTCTCTTCGCTAGTGGTTGCACCACCATCGTAGTTTGCACCCTTAGGGATAATAATACTGATAGTATTTGTATAAGATGTAGCAATTCCCTCTTCACTCTCAATACCAAATATGCTTAGATAGAATGAATTTTCTCCATCGGCAGTAGATACGGTATTGTATAGAGATTTTAGGTCATTTTCTGTTACAGTGTAATTCACTCTTTCGCTACAAATATTGCCATCTTCTTCGTTTTCTATTTTTGCAATCTTGTATAAATTCATTACATTGATAGTATAGCCTACATAGAATGAATTAGTTGCAATTACATTTGTAAATGAAAATTCTGAAGCATTTATATATCTGCCATCAGCTAGTTTAATACGCATCTTTGTACCAGAGTGATTGATAACTTTTGCATATTCATCACTAGCATAGAAATTATCTATATAACTAGTACTCTTTGCCTCATTATCTCCATTAATTCTATTGATTTCAGCATAGTACGCATTTTCTACTTTGATTAGAGAGTAAGATGACATTAGGTTTGCATAATTGTAGGATATGCCATTGACTCCATCTACCAATTTGATTTTATCAATGAAGTATCTAAGTTCCTCTATACCCTTTGTAGGATAATCTACTGGATTACCACCAGCTGTAGTAGAGTAAGTTATAAATGTTTTATCACTAAAGTTACCACCCTCAGCCTTTGTTTTAGAAGTATTTACTCTATAAAGGATATTTAATAAGTAAGTATTGCTATCATCGGTAATTGATTTTAGGTTTATCTTACTAGCCTCACCTACAAAATTACCAACCGAAGAAGATACTTGCTTTTTGCTAACATTAATAATCTTGCCTAAAGCAGAGAAATTGAATACCGAAACAACTCCTGCGCCTCTACCCATTACTCCACCAATATATAGATTATCGGTAGCAGTAAATACGGTATTAACATTGACATAACCGGTAGATATCATTATCTCTTCGGCATTGCCAATAAATCCTGATACATATCTAGTAGCATTAGTATTCTCTATTACTATATCTCCATAGTATCTATTATTAGTATCATTTGCATCGTATTCATTGTAGATGCTTCTGCTATAGTATGACCTAACTGAATTGTAACCAAGCACACTAGCAAATGAAACTCTAGCCTCGTGTGTATCTTCATCAAAGGAATAGCTAGACGTACCAATGTATTTACCAATTAATCCACCTACGCCATATTCACTAGGATTACCTATAACACTAGCACAATCTTTTGCATAGATACCTGTATTCATAAAGGAGTATGAATCTTTGCTATCGATAAATTGAACTTTATTAGAAGTTACAATATTTCTACCACTTCTACCAGTAACATTGGTATTGCCTACGGTGCTGTAACCAATTAATCCACCTACATTGCCGTAGCCTATTACATTAGGCATTACTAAGTTGTAGGATACTTCAGCATAGTTTTCACCAACTACACCACCAACATTATTTTTGCCAAATACAAATGTTCTAACGGTCAAGCCCATTACCTTTGCATAAGACTCTTCGTTGACATTCTCCATATTTAGACCAATAGCACCACCAAATGAGCCACTGATACTTACATATTCTTGATTTTGATGTGCATTGATAATTGATACTACATCAAAGCCATCGACACCACTAGTTGCTACGAATTTATTTTCGTACTTTGCATTGTTACTAGCATCAACTTTTGCATTGATACCATATATCAAGCCCTCATTCAAGCCAACCATACCACCAGCTACGACAATCTTTGATGTCTGGTTGCCATCATTTGTATACATTGATGATTTAACAGTAGTTGCTTTAATAATAGCAGTAGATGCGTTTACACCAGCAACACCACCAATATATGACTCAATCTTTGTATTAATATTTGAGTGGTTTGCATAGTAAGATATACCACTTCTATTATTTTTGATAACAGCACCACTTAGGGTATTACCTATAGAGCCATCATCTATTTCACAATTATCTATAGAGCCATTATTAATACCAGCGATTACACCGATATAATCTTTAATAGCACTTTGAGATTCTGCATTACCTGCATCAGTATAAGTTTTTACTTTTATACTATAATTCTTTAGCGATAGATAACTAATCTTACCTTCTTCACCTATTATGCCAAATAATCCATAGTAATTTAATTTTGAGAAATTATCGTCGGAACTAGTATCGGCATCTATTACTAGATTGTAAATACCATAATCACGATACATAACATCAGTTAAATAATTTCTACCACTTAGAGTTCCCTCAAATGGAGTATCTCCTCCACCGATTGCCTTCCACTTGTAATCTTTTAGGTTGATATTACGAGTAAGAACATAATTGGATTTCATTGCATCTGGATAACTCTCGGTATCCCCTATTGCAATTAGGTCTTCGGCAGTAGCTACCTCAAATGGAATAGCCTTACCATTAGCTACACTTAGTGTAACCTCTGCAACAATTTCAAAATATTCGTAAACATTAGAAGCAGTAATTCCATTTAGTCCACTACTAGCATTTTTAACCTTTCTAGAATCCAATACTGCAAAGTAGATTTTGTATTCAGGTTTTTCTTCATATTCTTTTGACATTGATACATAACTAATATCGATTGTTCCCTCATTTACTTCTACAGATATATCACTAGTAGAAACATAAGGAATAACTCTATCAATTACAATATCTTTTTGCTCACCACTCTGAGTAACGAAATCGTACTCAATTGTAGCAGTATTATTATCGGTATATTTTTGAGAAGCCTCGTCATAAGACATATCTCTAATATCAAAGCTTACTTTGTTATTGAATAAATCCACATTAAGAGCAGATATATTAGAAGCATTAATTACTACAACATCAATAGTTAAATTGATTTCACTAGTAATAAATTCGCCATTTGCATTGTAATATTGTTGAACTGCTATTACCTGCAATTTGAATGCAAATCTTTTAGTAATTCTATAAACCCTTAGGGTCGCATCTCTACCATCTTCGCTAGTAGAAAGTTCGATGTACTCCGAAGATTGCAATTCGAATATATATAGATTTGGGTCATTTTTCTCGGTATCTATTAGCCTACTATTATTTTGTACAGCCTCCCATCTGATGTCATAATCAACATCGGCAGTCGTTGGGTCTAGATTGATAGAGAATTTGGATACACCATAATCATCACGATAGGTATTACCAGTAGTCTCATTTATAGCATACTCATTTATACTATCGTAAGCATAAGTAGTAATACTAGGACTGGTTGTAGTCAACTTTTTGATAGTTGTTCTAGTTGTAACATTAAAGGAGATGTAAATATTATTTAGAGTGCCATTTCCATCACCAATGCGTGGCTTGTAGCAATATGTTACTCTAACTGGATTTGCACTAGCTCTAGTTACAGTTATCAATCTACCATTTATCTTAATAGCAGTCTCATCACTAGCACGAGAATAAATCAAATCCATAAATAATGAAATGTCTTCGTACTTTTGGCTATCCTCATCGGTTTGACCTAGTAGGAAATATAGATTGTATGTCTGACCTACTATAAATTCTGTTTCGTAGTAAATATTAGAATCTTCCGAACCTATAAATTTATATACATAAGGGTCGTTGGTAATATTTTCAAAGTTATCTACTTGAGCCTTTAATAAACTAGCATCATTTAGTGGATAATTGATAGATAATTCGTACCACTCGGATTCATATAGATTGTCTACAATAAATTTAATTCTGGTTTTACCAATATTATTCTTTGGATATACAACTATATCATTGTATTCCGAACTATAACTAGCAATAGCATAAGCCTCATCTTCAATTTTTACAGAAACTACCGAATAGTCATCTTCATTAGAACCCCCTACTTTAGGAAGTCCTGTAATTGTTAAGATATTGCTATAATGCAATTTGACAACATTCTCACCATTGAAATCTTCTTTTGAACTAGTATAGTATTGCAAATCTAGGTTAATACTTACCTTATCATTGGTAACAGATATAACCATAGGTTCATTGATATAACTAATCTTTATAGATAGTGTTACTTCTGAGTATACTGCACTAGTAATAGTAAGTATAACATCTTCGCCACCAGTTATCTCGCCATCTTTTCTTAGGTAGAATGCTCCACCACTGATTGCCGATTCTATAGCATTATTTCCAGCATCTAAGATAGATACTGCTGGATTATTGATTTCTAATAAAACTTCTTGACCACTTAGAGCATCTGTCTCGCTCCAAACACCTAGGTAAACTGGAGTCTTAGGACTATCTATTCCACTAGCACCAGTATAAAGAGTTATATCACCATCACCTAGCTTGTATGTATCTTCCCAAGCAGGATTATTTCTAGATAGCTCAGTAGCTGTCTGCATACTACTAGCATTAGCATAAAGTCTAATCTCATCTGGGAACATTGATACATTAACATGTACGATTGCTTTTACTGGTTCAAATACTCCCTCAAAGCCTTTGTAATCAATTAAGAATTCTAAATCAAAGCTAACTGCGTGACTAAGTCTAGTTATCTCAAATGAATAACCACTTTGGCTAATATCTATTGCAGGTTGTCCACCTACATATCCAGCCTCAGGGATATTGTAACTAGCAATGTACTTTTTATCTTGAGTAACTTCAGCTTCTACATGTCCAACATCCCACTCGTATTTATCAAATAGGATATCTTCAAATGAAGTCTCTTCCTCACCATAAGTAAGTTCTATAGTGGTGTGATTGAATGACTCAAATTTAGTAGTATTCAAACATAGGTTTAGAGTATAATTGCCATCGTCATCTTTAGTTAATAATGAGAAGTCTTCGCCATCATCTCTTCTTTCAACGAAATTAATTTCGGAAGATTCTATTTTATCTAGAACATTCACTATAGCCCTATCCTCATAAACGGTGCTATCCTTGAATGAACTATAAACATCTAGGTAAAAGTAATTTAAGTCAGACGAATTAGGAACTAATAATTTACCTGTGGAAGTAAGGTATTCGTTTACAGCATTTATTCTCTCGTCCTCACCCAATTCGGTAATTGGACTAACCCTATAGTACACATCTCTTTGAGTTGTATTATCGGGAGAATATGTAAGTGCACTATTTTTTAGAGTGTATTCCTCTCCTCTAACTACAGCTAGAACAGTGTCGGAGAAACTAATGGAATCTACTGGCACATCAACTCTTATCTGTAGTGGATATGTTTTATTACCCTCGTTAGTCTGAATATGGATAATAGTAGTACCATCAGAAATCGCTCTAAATGTAAATGAGGTTATTCCCCTAGACTCATAGTAATTGGAGGATACCTCCCTTACGACACTAGGATTGTCGATAATATATCTAACCGACCTATCTACATCACTGCCAACTCCTGTGACCTCTACATCGAATGAAAAATCATTCTCCGATTCTATTGGAGATAAGCTAATGATATTATTATCGTCAATACCCCTTACATTTTTAATAGCAATGGTCATATTGTCATATTTGCTATTATTATTACAAGCAAAAAGACAGCCCATAGCTGAGAATACAACTAGCATTAAAGTTAAAATCTTCTTCCACAATTTCATAATACTTTTCCTACTATTTTTATTTTTTGAAAAAAATTATTTTTTATTATTATATAATAATAAAATAATATCTAATTAATTATAGAGCACCACCCCTTAAAAGTCAAATAAATAATAGCACAAAAGATATTATTATATATTAATATATATTTTAATATAATAAATTGTGGAAATCTGTCTATTTGTAGTAACATCTCATCTTCATCTTTTCCTGCAATATCACCAATAATGTTTACAATAAGATTTATTTGTAGCAGTGCTTTATCTCCATTTCACCCTATCACTCATATAGCAAAATAAAAATACTATGCAAATACAAAAAAAGTGGCTAATATTAGCCACTTTTTATAACTACATTTTTTCGTAAGATTTAGCCATTATATGCATTACCTGTCGTATACAATTTGGAACTTGTAGATAGATTTATATATCTTAAATTATTAATATAATAACTACCATTTCCAGCATTGTTAGAACAAATAAATATTGCATAATAATATAGCGATTGAATATTTAATGAATATAATGTAGCATTGTATACCATACCATTATTGGTAGCAATTAAGCCCGAAACGGTAGTTACCAAAGGTGCTTGTATTTTAATACCAACACTATCACTTGCACCATCATAGCCTAATTGAATATTGCATATTACTGCACTTATACTATTAGTAAGTATTGGTGCAAATGAGGCCCTTTGCTCTGTATATACAATAGACAATCT
>CAYTNS010000006.1:0-21983 GCA_964439345.1 uncultured Christensenella sp. | reverse complement strand
TAGCATAGTAAATATGTAGAACCATTGCTCCTGCAATATCCTTTATACCATTTATCTGACCGTGCTCATTCTCAGTACCCCAGATAGATGTTCTGCTACTAATAAATGATGGGTTCTTAGTATTATATACATTAGTAACCGTGCCCTGTTTAGTTAAGTCAACTTGCTTACCATCTTGAGTAGTACTATGTTTCTTGTATATACCCTTTTGAACATTATCAAAGTCTAGGATATCTGGAATGTAGTAGAAGCTATTGATAATACTACCTTTTACCTCGCCTACACCATTATCTAGTACCATATATACATCGGTAGTCTTTGAGTCATTCTCGGTGTATCCTGCACTAGCAGAATAACAATCGCTTATAGTACCTGCATTTATCTTAACAAGACCATAAATTTCGTCCTCTTCACCTAGATATATAGTAGCAGTAGCAGATTTATAAATTCTGCCATTATTAGTCTCTGCCAAGCCATATTGAGAGGTTGTTCTCTCATATACATAGGAGTCAGTAATTAAGCCATTATTGGTCTTAACTAGAGCCACATTTAACTCATCTACTGTAGTGCTTGTCTTTTTAGAAGAACGCATATAAATATTTGAAATAACACCATTATTAGTTCCAACAAAGTATCCTGTACTAACTGCACTCTTGCTGTAATTTAGCGTAATTAATGCCTTACCTGTACTATGGCTTCTACCGGAGATATAATTACCCTTTGGCAATGTTCCAATAGCCGAAACAGTCATTCCATCTCCATCTGCATTAATTGCAACATATTTATTTGTGGTATCAATAACCGTATCTGAAGAAGTATAAGTCTTTATAGTAAATCTAGTTTTACCATCTTGTTGTGCCAATGTTTCAGAAGAATTAGATTCAACCTCTATAGTTAGATTCTTTAGTCCATTTGCAATTGGGAATATTACATTAGAAATAGCATATGCTTTTTTATCTGCATTATATACTTTAGTCTGTTTTATAGTAACACCACTTAAATTTGTTAGTGCAGAATATTGAGATAACGAATTATTAACATCTGCCATTGCAAATGAAGTAAACTTGGAGTCTGTAGTATAATTATTTCCTACAAATTCCTGAGCATAGAATACATTGGATACACTAGTAATCCTATTATTAGTAGTAGCTGATGTTACTACATCTGCTAGATTTCCAGTAGTATCAAATCTAAATTCGCTATAAACATAGCCATTTTCTGCACCAAATGAACCTTTATTTAATCCGACAATTCCCGATACATAAGCATTAGATACTTTGCTTGTAAAGGTAGTGCCAAAGTAGAAATCGCAAAGGATTGTAAAGGTAGATAATTCACTAGAATATGTCATATAGCCTATTAATCCACCTAATCCAAATCCAGCAGTATCATCGGTATCGGCTTTGCCATTTACCGTTATATTGCCACTAGATAGGATTGCTTCCATAGTGATTCTACCCATTGCAGAACCCACTATCCCACCAACATAAGTATTTGCATAAGTATATTCATATACTGGCGAACCATTTGAGTAAACTGGGTTTCCATTACCATCTACCTTTTGAGTTTTTGTACCTAGTCTGGTATTAGCAACGGTTATAGAACCCATATTGTAGGCATTGTATATTTTTGTTGCCTTGCTAGTATAACCAACTACACCACCTACTGATAGTAATTTGGTGTATGCAGTTACACTAATTGCCGAAGAATTACCTACAGTCGAATCATCTACCAATTCACCTATTTGAGAAGAATCGGCATCTTTACCTATAAGTCCACCTACTGCCATCTGTGCATTTGCTACACTAGATGAAATAGATACTAGCGCTGTAGTAGATGCACTAACTACATAATTAGATAGATTAATGCCAACATACTTAGTATTTTGCGAAATACCAGCGATAGCACCAACACCTACAATATCTAAGTTTGTTGTAGTTGAATTATTGCTATAAGCAACTTTCATTGTGTCATATAGCCCAACTGCCCTATCGGTTAAGTTTATGCTAGAATTATAAGCTGAACCAAATAATGACGATACACTCTTAGTTCGAGCCACTTCATTGTCATCAATTATTAAGCTACTATTATAATTATCTACAATAGTTATAGTCTTAGGAGCACCTGTAGTCGACTTGATGCCACAATTTTTATAAGTACTGTTTTTTAGTATACCTATTAGACCACCAATATTAGATGATTGTGCTACTTTATCTATTTGAATTGTAATATCCGAACTACCACTGCCCGTAATTTCGAATGAGTTATTAAGTAGATTACTCCTATATGCAGAACCGGCAAATAAACCGAAGTTCTCTATAGTAGTATTACTTAATATAACCTTATTACTATTAACAAGTACTTTAAATGTACTATCCTTAATAACCGAATTAGCCACTTCACCGAATAATAGTCCATTATTTACGGCTTTATATTCCTTAGTGCCACCATTGTAGGCATTAAATGTAGGATTTACACTACTATTTAGATAATTAAGTGTAATAGAAACATTATTTAATGTAACATTTTCTAGTGTATTAGCAAGGATACCATAGGCTGTAGAGGTCTTACTTAGTGTACTCAAATCATTAGATTGTGTGCTTGGGATATTAACTACAATATCCACATTTGAGAATGTAGCACCACTAATTAGATTGAATATAGTGCCTATAGTCGCATTTAGATTAAATACTATCTTAGGTCTTTTGCCACTTACTGTTTGACCAATAAATGCCGACCTTATTGCCGATAAATAAACTATCTCTCTTGGGTCTTCTAGATTAATAGTAAATTCATTATCTGTAGAAGTTCCACCCTCATTACCAGGAACTAAATAGTATGTTTTATCGTTTGTACTAGAGGATAAGATTGCTTTTAATTTGGTCTTATCTGCCTCATTTCCAGCATACAAATACTCAACTAATACATAAGTACCGTCATTAATTTCTGGCAAATAATCGTCCATACCCCATACAGAAGTTTCGCCTATTGTATTATCTATAAAGACATTAACATTTTCACTTATCGAATATCTATCATCATTATAGCCTTTGAAGATATTATATGTCTTACTCATTGTACCCGAAACACCCTCATCGGATTCCTCGTATGTATAGAAAGCACCCAATAATTGCTCTACATATTCCTGTGAAGTAAAGATTTTTGCAAATGAAATCTTATCTAGATAACCAGATGAACTACTGCCTGTAGCTGTAGAATCATCAACTGTATAGCTATTGCTGGTTATAGCACTCTCATTATAAGCCACCCTGTAACTATATAGAGATACAGCCTCATCTACACCTAATTCCAAATCAAATGTTTCATTAAAGTAGGTATCATTTCTATTACCATCTTCTATAGCACCACTCTCAGTGGATTGGATTCCGTAAGTTGTACTAAATACACTCTTTACATTTGAATTAGAATAAAGACTTGTAATCTCTTTGCTTGTGGATTTTTCACCATTATTATCAAATATGTACGAAGCTCCTATTACAGAACCCACATATTGATTGCTATGCCCTGCTACATAAGAGGCATTCAAAGTACTTTGCCCTATCTTTTGGTTACCAATTTCTGGCATCTTTAGATAGAAATTATCAAAGCCAGTACCATTAGTATATAAAGATTTATAATTACTATATAATACTTTACTTATATCATCTCTATGTGTATTCCAGTTATTTAGTCCTACTACTGTATCTAGATATACGATTTCTTGTAAGCTATCCTCACTAGAAACCTGCAATCCGATAACGCCACCGGTTATAACCTTTGCATATACGCTACCAGTAGAATATGAATAACCGATGTAATTTAAGGAATCGGCATATCCGACTAGTCCACCAGCAATGAATGCTAGAGGCTGGATAACACTTGCCTTTGAATATGAGTCAACGATAGCACCACCCTTGCTGTATCCGGCAATACCACCTACTGCAACATTATAGAAGTCACCATCACTCATATAGAATAGGTTAACTGAGCCATTATCCCAGTTCTCGCCATCAGTCATTGTAGCATCATACTCCGACTGGGTTTTGTCATCATAAGATACGAAACATTGCTCTATAATGCCATAGTTTTCACCTACTATACCACCAGCAAAATTCCAACTCTTAATCAATTGCGAATTTGAACTTAATTCAAATTTACAGTTTTTAATTCTACTATTACTGCTCAAATATCCAAATAATCCACCCGAATTATCGGCATTCTTGATAGTAATAGCACCACTAACTACTACATTATCTATCGAACAAGGGTCAGAGCCAGACCTGTAGTTATTTACATCTAGACTACCAGTTTCAACCTCATCTAAATTATTTGCTATTAGTACACCTGCTACTGCTCCAGCATACGATACTAGACTAGTATTCTTAATATTTAATACATTGTTTTCTAATTGTGTTTCAAGAGTCTCAAAGTGTTTTTCTTCTCTTATATTATTTTCTTTATTAAGAATATTAAATCTATTGTATTTACCTTTTGATTGGTCTTGAGTAAATGCGTCAATCTCGCCACCCAAGCTCTTATTTGTAGCCTCAACAGTGATATTCTGTACACCTACGTCTACTATGCTTACTTTATTCTGACCATCAGCTAGGATTAATCCTGCTAATGCTCCAGCCATATTAGTAGCAGCGATTTCTACACCATTGCCATCAATATTGACATTTGCAATAGTTGCATTCTTGATAGTTCCAGCTAGAACACCTGCCTTGCTATCGCCGTGACCATTGAATGAACTTAATGTAATATTTAAGTTCTTGATAACAGTAATAGAACTAGCTAGACTAGCGTCTACGCCTACCTGACTGAACATTCCAAAGTTTTCTAGTGGGTTGGTCGAGTCGGTATCGATATGGACATTATTCATAGACATTCCGTTACCATCTAATTTACCAGCAAATATAGTTTCATATAGATATTTACCATCTACCCTATTTATATCTGCCGAGAAGTCTAGATTATTAACTAATCTTACATATTCTACCGATGATATAACATCTAATATATCTCTAGAATTGACAGCACCGAATACATATTCATCTTTACCATTAATTTTAATAGTTCTGCCTCTGCTAATTAGTTTTTCACTAAATGTCTTAGCCGATTCTATTACTAATGGATTGCCTCTAGAGCCCTCTTGATATGCTGTGCCATAGATGTATGAATATCTTTGATACTCAACTATTCCATCTTCGCCCGAAACATCTTCGATTTGGTCTAGAATTCTAAATGAATTGGTATCAATTAGGGTAGTTGCAATCTTAGGCATACTATTACCCATAGTCCAGATGCCATCTTCATCATTAGCACCCGATTGAGAAGTAAATGAGAAGCCTCTCCAGAAATCAGATAATTCGGTATTAACTGATGCCTTGAAATCACCGGTATAAATAGGTATAGCATCTTCCGTTTCGTTCTTAGTCTCCAATTCCTCCGAAACCACTAGATAATAACAATTATTATAAGTACCGAAGTTTTGGACAACCTTATTTAGTACTCCTGTAAATGGACCATAAGCCCAGTTATTTTTATTTACAGATGTAGAATACGAATTAGATATTGTTCCGTTATTTGTAAATACGAAACCTGCTATAAATGAACTTTGAGTAGTTAGATATACATTGGCATAACTATTCTCTATAAGTGAATTGTTAGTATAAACTAATCCACCTACACTACCTACTGCCTCAATTGTATCTCTATGTTCGGTCTCTCCAGCATATTTACCTGTTGCTCTATATGACTTAATTTCATTACCCTCTACAAAGCAACTGGTTACTTTATTATTATTTACACCAACTAGTCCTGCAGTAATACTATTGCCAACAGCTGGATAACTATTGTATATACCTAGTCCCTTGGTATAGCTATTACTGATAATTCCGTTATTTGTAACTACTGCACCAGCTACATTATTAGAACCTGCTAGTACAAATGGGAATACCTGTATTTCTTTCATTTCATCGTATCTATTGTGATACTCGGTTGTATCAGGACTGGTTACAACCTCGATATAATGTCTAGTTTCTTTAGAGCCATCACCTAAGGTTATAGTAGCCTCAGTGCTAATATTAACACCTACAAAGCTATTACTGATAGCACCAGTAGACGAATTGACACCTACTATGCCACCGATATTGCTAGATGTTGCATTGCCCTCTTTGTCTATCTGAGATGTTAAGATATGTAAGTATCTACTCTCCGATGAAGACTGATTAAAGTTCTTGGTATTAACCACCTTAACATTTGTTATAGAACCATTATTTTCTCCGGCTAGGATACCGAAATTTAAGTTAGATACAAATGTTAAGTCTATCTTACCTGCTTGGTCGTGAACATATCTATCTGATGTAGAATTTTTGATAGTATTGATATCATTCAACATTACATCTTCGGTA
The DNA here is from genome assembly GCA_964439345.1 of uncultured Christensenella sp. Lineage (GTDB taxonomy): Bacteria > Bacillota > Clostridia > Christensenellales > UBA1242 > UBA11490. The sequence continues at coordinate 15,570 of CAYTNS010000006.1, read as the reverse complement.
GTTAGTATATCACCAATATCTATTGTTAAATTCTTAACTAATGTATTTTCACTAATCGTAGTAAATATACCAGCATTGACATCACTTGCCGACCTAATAGTAGACATATCAAAGGAAGAAATGGTAATTACATAACCATTGCCATCTAAGCTATCTACGGTTAGAGGTACTGGTGACCAATTTTGCAATGTAATATTATTGACTAGGATATAGTGTCCCGAAGTTCCTGCGTATGCTAGTAAATCTTCTTGATTTTCTATTGGAGTTGGGTGAGTATCGGAGGAATTATCCTTAATAATTACCCTAAATTCAATGTACTCATCGTAGTACTCTTCAGTAGCAGATTTACCTGCTACAACCCTACCATTTTCATAATAGTAAGGAACTGACATTCTGAGTAGATTATCAGTAGATATAGATACACCTCTAAGTAGTGTATATAATATTTCTATTACTGGATTAGTAGCATCATTATCATAACTAGACCTATAGCTATCACGCAATATTTCTATTCCACCACGAATACCAGTACCAACAATTGGAGTTAATTCCTTTTTGTCTCCACTATAGGTAACTCTATATAAGTCTAGTATTCCCCTACTTAGTTCGGTTTCAACACCATTTACGATGCTAGTAACTGTAGTACCAGCTATAGCATATTCAACTAATTGTTTAGGAGAGAATGTCTCACCATCTCTGCCGTACTTATAGTAAGTCTCTAGTCTAGCAATATGCTCTGCTATTTTCTTATTATTGCCATTAGCATCGGTCTCAGTATCCAAAGCAACCTCGATATCTGCGTATTGCAAATCTAGTCTCAATATTACACTTTGACCGTGATTAATGATAAGTTCATTTTCTTTTGTATCATTATTATAGTAACTATCCTGTAATTTAACTCCCGTTATTTCAAATTCTACAGGAGAAATCCATAATTGTGAATTGGTTGTTTCTAGCATTCCCCATACATACTCTTCTGCACTTAGAGTTAGAGTATAGACTCCTGCTGTATCCAATTCGTCGTAGGCATCTACTGCTAGACATAGGTAATATTTGCCACCATTATCTAGATATTCGATGCTTAGTGATGCAACCTTTTCGCCACTCTCATCTACTACAAATAGGTTATTATTACTACTATTTACCATAATGTCATTTGTAAGACCTCTATATTTAATAGACATCTCTTTTTTTACACCTATACCCATATTAAGTACAGATGCGTTATCTACCTCTACCACCAAAGATGGTAGGTCTGCAATGGTTAAAGTTTTAACCTTAGGCTCTGGCAAAGTCTCCTTAACCGAACCATTATTTTCAATTGTATAAGATGTAACATTAATATCAATTGTTAGTAATTCTCCATTATAAGATGGCGAATTATATATCTCATTTGAGTATGTGTCACTTAGTGTAACTTTAACAAAGTATGTATTATTAAAGTATGTTTTGTTATTAGAATTGCTTGTAAGCTTTTGCAATCTTATTCCGAAGTATTCACTAGTCTCAACTGGGTCGTAATAATCCAATTCTTGATAAGTATCAAATTCTGAACTATTGCCACTATCAACCGATTGTAATACTCCTGCCATCTGCTCTAGTCTTACATAGCCAGAGTATTTTTTGTCTAGAGTTACAGTTACATAACTACTATTATTAAATTCCTCGGCAAGTGTAATTTTTAGTAAGCCATCTCTATTAGGAACAATGAAATTAGATTCATTATCACTAGGATAAGTATTTTCGGTATTACCTAGCAATCCCTCACCTCTAGAATAGTAATTCATAAAGATATCTGTCAATCCTGCTGGTGCAATATTAACTACGGTTGTTCCTATTATTTGGTCATTTTTTAATCCATAAGGTGCATTTTCATTTGCACTATCTAGTAGTAGATTGCTATATGGAATAACATTTATATTAAATTTAACTGTATTTAAGTCATACTTACTTGCATTTTCTCTATAAAATTCCTTATCAAATGATACACTCATTATTATAGAAATTTTGTAGGTATTTAATCTAGTTTCAGGATTAATATTAGTTTTCATAATAGTAAAGCCTGTAACTTTCATATTTAATAATTCATATTCAAATTTATATGGCTTATTAAAGTAATATGTCTCATCACTGCTACTTACTTCCCAAGATATTCCCTCTAATTTAATTTGCTTTAGATTAGTGTAATCTATCTTAGTATTGTATAGTGACATATCTACATATACATCTTCTAGTAGTGTATAAGTGGTCTTATTATCTTCACCAATTGACGCTAGTACATTGCTAGTTTCAATAGTAGATATTACTTCAAATTCATTCTTAGATGTGATTTCTGCTACTTTTACTGAGTTATTTGCAGATATCGCTCTAGCCATTACTACTAAAACATATTCGCTGGAAATATCTAATTTACCAGCTTTATTTAGAATGTAAACATTCTCATTTAATGTGCCACTAAATTTAATTTCACTGCCATCTTGACTAGTGTAAGTATCTTCGTAATACATATCACCTAGTTTTAAGTATGGAGTCAATTTGAATCTAACATATCCTAATTTATCACCACTGGCCTTAAGCACATTGGAAGCATCTAATAGATATGTATTATTGCCATCTGCATTGTAGCTATACTTTTTGCCATCAATTATAATAGAGCCATTATTTTCGGCGTCTTCTTCCGATAGTAATTCTAGTATATAGCCTATATTCTTAGTAGGCTCATAATTCTCACTATCTTTAGCAGTTATCTCAAAGTTAGAAGTTTCATCGATGTATACCACACTGTGTTCTACATCTCTGCCAGTTATCTCTTTATTTACTTCCACTTTATTTGAACCAACTATCTCATACATCTTGATAGTATCTACACTAGCTATTACCTTGACAGCAATACTAGTTTTGATAGTTTTATCTAGATAACTCCTAATTTCGATAGTAGCATTACCCTCTTTCTTAGGGTAAATTCTATTACTGCTTAATTCTAATACACCATCGTTATCTTTTAGCAAGATTTCGATATTATCATCAATATTAATAGTAACTAAATCGGTAACAACATCTTCGCCATTAAATACTACCTTGATAGTAGCATTATCACTACCAGTTTCTCTCTCGACCATTATCTCGTAGTAATCATTGCTATATGTACCATCAGTTGTTTTCTTAACAAACATAACCATTTGATTGTGTTTATTTGCTTTTTCATCTACATAAGACAAATCAAATATGCTATCTTTTTCGCTATTAATTATAATATCTATTCCGGTAGGAACTAGGTCATACATTGCTAGTCCTGTAGAAGATAATAGTATTGGATAAGCATGTCCACCTGCTGTATTCACCTTGTCATTATAGAACCACCTATAATTACTAGCAGTTAATGAACCATCTACACTACCATCGGTAATATTGTAATGTAGTACATTTTTAAATAATGCCCAAGTATTATTAGCAACGCCATCATCAATGATAGTTTGCATAGAATCAACTGAAACTAGTTTAGTTCCCTCTTCAATAAAGTATAGGTATTTATTATTCGCTACACCATATACATTTTCTATTGTAGCACTTCCAGCAAAGTCTATACAATCATACGACTTACCTAATAAATCATCTTCAGTCTTCATCGAACCACTGTAATAGAAATTGCCAAATAATGCATTGTAACTATCCACATCAGTCTTTGGAACAAATTTATTTTCTACACTAGTAGTCTCGTCTCCACCTCGTAGGTCGAAAGTCTCCCAAGTCATATTGTAATAAATATTACCTACTCCATAAGAACCAGTAATAAATAATTTATTGTTCTTAGTAGAAAGCGACGAGCCTGTTATCAAGCCTATCATAGCACAATCATAATTAGTATCAGTATTTCCATCTTCAATGATAGTTTGACCATAGGACGAAACCATAATATCGCCATCGAAGTAAGAGCTAATCAAATTGGTTTCTTCTAAATAATATGAACCCAAAGTACCGGCGATACCACCTACATAAACACTATCATATTTTCCACCAAGGTCTTCGGCATAGATATTGCCCATATATGAGCCACTCTTAACTTCACTATTGTAGAAGCTCCTAGCATACGAATATCTAACTGTGCCACTGGATAATTCACCAACTAAGCCACCGACTTTCATCGTACCATAATAGATATCACTACTATCTTTTGTAATCGTTGCCGACACATAGATATTTACCTTATCTCTTTGCGAATACCCCTCGCCAATATTTACAAAGTAAACCTTGGAATTAGATATAGTGCCACCGTCCATATATCCGATTATTCCACCAGCATAAAGGTTATATGCTGATGTTTTTTCTATAGTTATAACTGGGCTAACTTGCAAACCACTAAATGTGGTTGTTTTTCCATTTCTACCGACGATGCCACCAATACGTGCAAAATGTGCCTGTGCTTTTACACTAATATTTGACACAATCTGCATCATCTGAATAGATGAATTACCTAAAGCCTCACCTATAATTCCACCAACATCTAAAGTATAGTATGAGCCACCAGTAATATCAATCTCTACCTTAGCATTATTGCCAGTACTACTTACACCCGAGATAGCATATTCTGGTTTGCCACTGATTGAACCAGAGCCATAACCAACTACACCACCAACACTTAATGCCCCATTAGGCATATTTATGTTTACTTTTATACTACCCGAAACAACTATATTATTAATCGTTGCATCTGAAATTTTTCCAGCAAGGATACCTGCTGATACTGCTTTGCTAGTATTAAATGTGTTTAAAGCACTAATGGTAATTGAGGTATTAAGCAAGGAAACATTATCAAATTTAGCAGAAGAACCTATCTCTCCAAATAATCCAATATTTATATTTTCATTCAAATTGGATATTCTTCTTGTAATAGTTAGATTATAAATCTTGCCATAAATACATACACTTTCACCATTGTGATTATACATATGTTTACCAGATAGCGAGAATACTCCCCTATCACTTCTAGTAATATCTAGAGTATCTAATACTACACCACTTAGGTTTATATTTTCTCTAGCAATCACATAGTGATAGTACATATATTTAGTTTCTTTTGCAGGAGATTCGTTTGCATTCTTTATATCCTCTAGCATCTCTTTAAATTCCGATGCCGTTCTAATCTCAAATGCAAATGCACTACTACCATCTGCTACTTTTACTCTAATAGTCTGATTTAGGCTATTATTATAGTACGAGTATCCATCTTCTAGGGAATAATCGGATACATTATCTTTTAGAATTATCTTTAAATCGTACACTGCACCACTAAGCACACCACTAACTGGAGTAACGATGATTTTACCAGTATTACCCGAACCATATTCGATAGTTGTATCAAAGTGATTAGTAGTACCACCTATTATAATCATCTCTTTATTTATGCACTTAGCATTATCAATAGTATACTCTATTACAGTTTGGATTTTTCCATTATTTACTTGCTCTTTAATATCTCTGATATCAAAGTATACACCATCATCATCTACATTCAATTTCAATGAATTAATCTTGGTAGCATACGAACAAGTATAGTTAATAGTATTTACATTTCTTAATTTTCCAAATTGACTAGCATATACATTCACAATCATTGTGTAGTCTTTGTCTAGAATGTAATTATTTAAGAAAGATTGCACTTTATTATTTAAGGTAGTTACACCACCATAATACTCCTCTATCCACGCAAGTAATTCTTCGCTAAGTCTACAAGTAATTGTAGTAGAATAGATAGAATCATTTACCATAACAGGAGTTATTTGGAATAAGTCACCATAGGTTAAATGATAATCATTACCGGCGATATTGGATTGGATTATAACGCCCTTATCATTCTTATCCTTGACAGCCTCATCTAACATTTTGCATTCAAACCACAATAGTAGTGGCTTGTAGCCTACAGTATCGTCATCGGGATTAGAACCAAAGAAATCATTCCATATCATACCTAATGTTTCTTCAGCTGGACTAAAGGAAGCTTTAATAGTATTTGTAGATAGATTTCTAGTAGCTGAGCTACCAATCTCTGGAGTAGTTCTATCGAAATAACTCAAACTATCATAAACATACAAATTAGAAGATTTTTCGGATAGTATATTTACTCCCTGCAATGGACTATAAACATATACTTTTACTTTGTGCTCTAGAGTAATCTCTTTATACACAAGTGATTCACCCTCATCGGTTGCCTCATAGCCACCAGTATACTTAATAGTCATAACTATAGGGTCTTTTTTGTCGGTAGCTAGTCTACGCAATGTTAGTACTATGCTATCGGAAGCTTTATCGTATGAGTAATTGATATATCCATCATTATTGAAATAAATTGCAATCTTGCTAGATATATTGTATGGCTCAAACGACTCATTAATATATGTATAATCGTAGAATTTTAATGTGATTTTGCCATCAATTAGACCGAATAATGTATGAAGTGAATCGTACGTACCTAAATACTCACCCACTCCATCAATCATCATAAATGGGTCTTTGTGAGATATATAATCAGCATATATATCATCATCACTTAAAGCACCAGTAGAAGAACCAGATACACTATATAGATATCCACCACTCTTCTCGTCTACCGATATAGCTAGTGGAATTTTATTCTCATCACTATATGCCGTATAAATGGTTGGCATATAGGTAGATATACCTATCTCACCAGTAACACCATTATTAGCTGTTAATTTAAGAAGGGTTGAACCCTCTAGTCTACTTTTATTACACTGAGCGTACAAAGATGTACGAGCATTCCTCTCTGCTGGAGTATACTCTACTATAGTAACAAGTGAACTATCATATTCTATTTTTGCTATAGCAGTTTCTATACTCTGTCCCTCAGGAAGAGTACATATTAATTTACCCTTGCTAGGGTCTGCACCATCTAGGTAATTAGGATTAGTAAGGTCTATGTTTAATTTTTCGCTATCAAAATCAAATGACCTAAGACCCATTTGGAAAGATACTACAAATGACTTAGTCATTAAAAGGAGTTTGAACATCGAATTTAATTCTTCTTCCGAATAATTATTATAGTAACTATCGCTACATAGACTAATCTGAACACCTATACTTAGTGAAACAGACATACTAGGTAGAGTTTCAAATGAGTGACTTAAATAGAATGAATCGGTTGCATTAAATTTGGTGTAAGGTTTACCCTCAACCGTTGTGGTAATTTTATTATCAATAAGATTTGCAAATACTAGGTTTTCGGTAGATCTAGCAGAATTAAGATTAACATTTAATATTCCGTCATAATTATTTGTATACACAGAATATTCATATTGACCAACTTTGGTATTTAGATTGACATCAATCTTTGTACCCTTTGCTGAATTAGCATAGTAATCGTAAATTGTAAAGATTTGTGTACTCTTGCTATTATTGATAAGAATATCAGTAGGCAAATCTTTTACAGTAAATTCTATTACAACTTTTTGGTCAAATAGGTCTGGGTATTCATTGTGAACAATTCTAAATTCGTGTTTGTATACCCCTGCCTTCATTGCGTGTACTTTGAAATGGTCTTCACCAGTAATAGGAACTAATTGCACAGCACTGGAGTCATCAGTAGGGTCAGCCTCAATGTGGAAATCTTCGGATAGATAGAAATTCAATTCTCTTTCTATGTAATACTCTACCGAAGCATTGAAAATATCATTTTCATACTTAGGGTCAATTAGAACCATCTCGTATTCGCCATTTGCATTCATTGGCAATTCAAACTCAGCAGAATCACCCGACTGAGCATTCATATTTACACTAATTTCGCTACAACTCTCTACTACAGGAATCATTAGAAATCTATTTATAATTTCATTAGATTCAGCAAAGTAGTAACTAGCTTTAATTATAATAACTTCCTGTTGAATAGGGTCGCCACCCATACTAGATGACTTTACCCATATAGGATATTTGATTTTGGTCTTATCACCCGAGCCATTATTGTATGTATCGTATGTGGTAAGCACACCATCTACTAGACTAGCATATCTTTGACCATCTTCTTGGTAGGAGAAGTTTCCACCATCTGCCCAGCCATCAACAAAGTATGTAACACCGTCTCCAGCAACTTCTAGATTTGCCATCGACAAAGTCAAATCTTTTTGTGTAGTATTTGATGGAGTGAATGTAATAAATTTATCTATATTTGCCAAAGATACCGAAGTACCCTTGCCTACAACATCTAGAGCATTTTCTTTAAACTCAAAGTTTTCTAGTGCCAAGTCGATATTGAAATGAATAAGAATAGATTTATTACCCTCGTTGGTTGCAATCCTTAGAGCCACCTTGCCAGTATTATCCACCGAACAAGCCTTGACATTTATAGATGTAGTACCGGTAATTGGGTCAAATTCGGCAGAGGTTGTCACAAAGCCTTGTCCGTCCCCTATCGAAACCTGCCTATCGGTCTCATCGTTATCATCTTGAACCTTTACAAGCAAAGTAACCTCATCATACGAGTATACTCCATTCCCCTCGTCCTTGATGTTAAGATTAATAACATCATTTTCGGTTACAATCTTATTGTCGTGATAAACCTCTAATTTCATATTTTTATATGGGTCATTATTACATGCGAACAAACATAGTATTGAACACAATAGTAAACATATAAAACTAAATTTCTTTTTCATTTCCATTTCTCCATCTAGTAATTTTAGTATAACTTAAAAGACAAAAAATATTATAAATATATATAATAATATAATAATACTTTAATAGTATATTTTTCCTACAATATTTTGTCAAACAAATAACGGTGTTTTTGGATAATATATTACATAAATCTAATAAATTTTCTTTTTCCAAATGATTGAAAAGTGCGACCATTTATGCTACAATCTTCCTTAGCAAAAAATAGAGAGGAATTGCAATGCAAAAGGTACTTAGTCATCTACGCAGAGCCGTAGAAGAATACAATTTAATAGAAGATGGCGATAGGATTGCCGTAGGAGTTTCGGGAGGCAAAGACTCCTTAGTTTTACTAAAAGCACTAGCCAATTATGCCATTTTTTCACCTCAAAAATTCACTATTATAGCCATCACGATAGATATGTTTGCTGGTAAAAGTGACTTTAGCGAAGTAAAAAAACTATGCGAAGATATAGGGGTAGAGTATCACATAGTTCCATCGGATATATATCAAATAGTATTTGAAGAGAGAAAGGAGAGCAACCCTTGTAGCCTATGTGCAAAACTAAGAAGAGGAATGCTAAATACAAAGGCAATTGAATTAGGTTGCAATAAACTAGCCCTAGGGCATTCTGCCGATGATGTAGTCCACACCTTCCTACTTAGCCTATTTTACGAGGGAAGACTAAGCACGTTCCTACCCAAACTATATATGGATAGGACTGGTATGACGGTTATTAGACCTCTAATACTAACCGACGAAAAATACATAAAATCGGTTGCAAAGAAATTGCCAGTACAGAAATCCCTTTGTCCTGTAGACAAATTAACCAAAAGGGAATATACAAAAGATGTAATAAAAGAAATTCAAAAAGAAATACCTTTTGTAAAAGATAGAATATTCTCAGCCATCACCCACCCCGAAAGATACAACCTATTTGATAGGGCTTACGAGGACGAAGTGTATTGGAAGAAAAAATAAAAACACTATAAATAAAAAAACATCAATAAATAAGCAATGAAAGGATATGCAACTCATATCCACACTGCTGGATTATTGATGGTATTTTTTATATCAAAGTAAAAGATAAATTTAAAAATAAATTTAGAAATAACTTTTAGCTATTTCGAAAATCTCAAAACTTCGTATTTTTTCTTTGTAGCTAGTCCCCCTCTAATATGTCTTTCACTTAAATTTTTATTAAGCACCCTGTACACCCTATAGTACAAAAATTTATTTACGAGTAGCAATTTTTTTGATATATCACCGTGAACCGTACTCTTGCTAATATCAAAAGCCCTCGCACACTCCCTAATCGTACAATTATTATCAATAATATATATCGCAAATTGTTCAGCCCTACTTTTCATTTTCACCCCTTATCTTTCTATAAGGGTATGACAAAAAGTCGCCACTTATGACAATTTGAGACAAAAAAAGATATAGGCTAGTAACCTACATCTTTTTATATTACTTCTTTTTTGACTTAGCATCTATAAGTTTAACGATATCGCCAACAGTCTTTAGAGCAACACTCTCTTCATCTGTAACTGTGATATTGAACTCATCTTCCAAAGTCATAAGCATTTCAACAACATCTAGTGAATCTGCACCTAAGTCGTCAATAAACTTACTCTCCATAGTAACTTTATCTTCACTAATATTTAGTTGTTCACAAAGCAATTTTCTAACTTTCTCAAAAGACATAATCGCACCTCAACTTAGATTTTAAATACACCTGTATTTTAACAAGTTTAAAAAAATCTGTAAAGCAAATTATGTTAACTTTAAAAGACAAGTTTATTTACTAGAAATATTTAGATAAGCCGATGGGTCAACCTTTTCACCATCTTCAAGCATTGCAAAATGCAAATGTGCCCCTGCACTAGTTTCACTAGTAGCCGATGACGAAACAACTCCAATCTCATCGCCCCTAGAAATAGTATCACCAACTTTCACATATAAATTCTCATCTAAAGAACCATAGGTGCTAGTAAGCCCACCATCGTGCTCAAGGACAACTACCGTACCCTCTAAAATATTGGTATACACATCTTTTACTTTGCCATCTAAAATCGCATACACCTTGCTACCCTCTGCTACTTGAAAATCTATAGCCTTATGTGTCTCCCACTGTCTCAAAGTTTCATTGAAGCATAGTTCGCTACCATAGTATCCTTTGCATATAGTTGCATTAGCAACAGGCATAAATGGAGTGATAGCAGAACTAGTAGGAGTGTATGGGTCTTCAACCTTATTATTTGCTGTCATCGATACAGCTATAATAGTTGCAATCACACCCAAAAGCATAAGCCCCAAAACCATATAGTATCCATATTTTTTAAGTACATAAATCATCTTCTGTTTCATCGTTATATTTTCCATAAAAACCTCCATCGTTGTTAACTAATTATTGCCAGTAATTTCAGTCTTATACACTTTAATTCTTAAAAACTTCCAGTTATCAATGGCGACCCTAAAATCACACAATTATCCGATATGGAAATTTGCAAATTTACCTTGCAATTATTTATCACTTTATACCCCACAATTTTATCTGTGTACCCCTCTATTATTATCCTATCTTCCATACACTTTTTAGATAAAATATTTATATCGATTTTATTCAAAAAATCATCGTCCATTTCACCACAAATTTTATATGTCGTCTCATTTAAAAATTCACCGTCAACATTTAAAATAGATATATAATTTTCAAACGACCTTTCATTGGATAAAATTATTAAAATTGATAAAAATATAATAAATATAATTGCAAAATACCTTTTCATATTACCTCCCGAAATTTAGTTACATTAAGGCAAAATTACAGACAAGAGCAAGTCAATTAATTATTTTGTTTTTGTCAATACATATAGATTTATTGTCAATAATTATATTTAATTTTACATAAACTATACATATAATGAAAAATAAAGCAATCAACAAAATACTTAAAATAATGTTTATAATTTTAATATTTTTTAGCTTAATCCCCCTGCTGGGATTTGGCAAACTTTTTAATAAAGAGAGCATTCCCCAATCCCAAATCCACCACCTTGCATTCAATACTTTAATGGCATTTCCAGATAAAGCGCTGGACCAAAAAAATAAATTTTGCAGTAGGTTTGACCTAGAAAAAATAACGGTAAATGAGTTTAAAAAAATACTTGAATTTTTATATCAAAAAGGATACTGCATTATTGATATTTTTGATATCATTGACACCTCAAATTTAACATTAAATTTTAACATAAAAAACTTTCCCCAAAATAAAATTCCCCTGCTTCTTTCTTTTGATAATGTTACATACAAAAGTAGCTACCAAAATCACGGAGAAGTAGATAAAATTATTATTGACAGAAATTATCAACTTGCTACATATACAACCAAAAAAAGTATCCAAGATAGGATACAATATGATAACGAATTTTTGGTTATTTTAGAAGATTATATATCCTCCCACCCCGACTTTAGTTTTAATGGCGCCAGAGGAGTCATTTGCTTCTCGGGAGAGAATGGCATTTTAGGCTACAACACCTCTAGTAAAAATGCTAGTAGTAGGTATGAGGTAGAGAGGGTTTCGGAAGTAATTTTACACTTGAAAAAATTAGGCTGGAGATTCGGCTCGAATAATTATAAATATTCTAACGACACGCTAAAATCTCAAGTGGAATTTAAAAAAGAAATTTTACTTTGGGAAAAAGAAATTGCACCTATTGTAGATAAAACACCCATTTATTCTTTTCCCAATGGAATACTAGACGAAAGCAAATTAGATGAACTTAGTGAGAATAATTTTAATATACTTTTCTACAATAGTTTCTCCGACACTCCTAGAATTTTAGGTTCACAAATATTACTCCCTAGACTCAATGTAAATGGCGATACTATTAGAACCAATTATGACATACTCAATAATTATTTCGACTGCAAAAGTGTGTATGACACCGAATATCGAACCAAAACATTTGAATAAAAAAATCTGAGAAATGTTTTTACACTTCTCAGACAATTTTTTATTTTGTGCTATTTTTCTTTTTTGAAATAGATAAAGAAATTTTATCTACAATTAGGATTATTAAAAAATGTAAATCATAAATAAAATTCTCAAATACTTTATACATAAGTAATACCCACCAAATATACTCTGGATACAAGGTCTTGGAAAGCATTAGCATAAAGATTAAATCCAGTACTATTACACCATCGGGCAATGGAATGATTGTTTTGAATAAATCTAGAGTTAGTAGTAGCCATAGAGATTTAAAATAATACTCACTAGTACTCAATCCGATTGAACTAAATATTAGATAAAGGATTAGTCCTCTCAAGACATATACCGATAGAGAGGATAACATATTTAAAATTCTTGCCGTCCAACTAACCCTATTTGCCTTAGTAACTACAGCCGACTTATCTACCATTCCATAGTATGTTTTTTCAAAATCACTGGTTAATTTTAATTTTGATAATGCTCTTGCTACAAAGGAACATATAGAAAGATTTTTTTCTTTATCGTGTCTAGCCATATATAAATATAGTAAATACATAAATCCACACACTATTATTGCAAAAGTTATTAGTGTTATAACAATGTGTGTATTTTTTTGCCACTTAAATGCACCTACTATAACCATAACAAGTGATAAACTTAAAAATACAAGTACATTATAATACCATTTTTCATATTCAATAGATATTACGTGTTGAGGCTTTATCTTAGTAGAGGACAAATATCCCGACATTGATGAAAGTTTGCCCCTATTTAAAATACTCATCTTGCCATAAAAATCACTTACAGCATTCGCTTTATACAATACACCAAAATTATTGTATTTTGATTTTATATGGAAACTAATAAATAGCGATACCGACTGAATCATCTTTATAAGCACAAAAATTGCACACATAAGTATAAAAATTTTCCAATTAAAAGCCTCTTTAACTACATCAAAGCTAACTACACCCTCTTTATTATTTATCCAAAGCATCATAAGCACCAGTACAGATATATTGAGGAGTACAATACTAATATAGTATAGTATGTTTTTAGAATTATTCAATTCTCCATACTTATCTAAGTGCTGGGAGAATACTTTTTCCTCCGGCTGTATTTTTTTTGTCTTAACTTTCTTTTCTTCCGTTTTTATTTCTTCTTTCTCTTTTTCTTCCATAACCCTTCCTTTTACTGAGTAATTTTACACTAAATATCATTTCTTTCAAAGCAAATTTTGCCCTAATAACATATTTTTATATATGTTAGCATATTTTATATAGAATATTTCCAAAGGAGTTTGTATGGAAAAGACTATAAATAATCACGAGACCACCATCAATGAATTTTTAAGCCTAGAGAATAGAAAAAAATTACATATATCAAATATTGAAGAAGTTATATCGTCTAGTGATAACCATCTAGAAATCAAGTTAAAAGATACAAATCTTAGTATAGGTGGCACAAACATCAATATAACCAAACTAGATACCGAAACCAAAATATTAGAGGCAGATGGCAACTTTAGTAAAATAGTATATGGCAAAGAAGCAAATTTATTTAAAAGGATTTTTAAGTGAAATTATCATATATATTACAATTAAAAGACTTTTTAATAGTGTTTTTAATAGGAATTATTGTGGGCATCATATATGGAATCCTCTCTATCCTGCCGACCACTTGCAAAAGTCCCATTTTAAAAATATTTACCGACCTGATATGCACACTTCTTGCCTTTGCAACTTTCTTATTTTTAGTACTCAAAATTAATTTAGGGCAATTTAGACTATTTTTGCTAATAGGATATATGCTTGGAATAATATTTGAACGATTAACTTTGGGAAAATTATTTGCCAAAGGTTACAAATGCGTGTATAATAAATTAATAATCTTGGCTAAGAAGATTGCTAAAAGTAAATTTGGCAAGGTGTTTCTAAAATGAAAGGCGATAAAGTTAAAATTGTTAAACTAACCACAATAATAACAATGATAATAATGTTTGTATGCATTATTGTTTTAACCTGTCAATTTGTAAAAATCGGCAATTACAGAAAACAAACTCACAATTTAGAGACCGAAAAACAGACTCTAATTGAAGAAATTTACAATTTTAACACATCAAATTCATATTATGATAACAATAGAAGTGAATACCTAGAAGAATATGCCAGAGAGAACCTAACATGGGGTCAACCTGGGGAGACTTGGTACACAAAAGACTAAGATTATTGTAAAAAAACTTAATATTTTGTAGGAAAAAGCAAAAAAGTCTGCTTTTAAAAATTTTTTTTGGAAAAATCATTGACTTTTTAATATTATAGATGCTATACTACTAATGCTTTGAATGAAAAAGTTCAAATCTATATCGCGGGGAGGAGCAGCTCGGTCGCTCGTCGGGCTCATAACCCGAAGGTCGTGTGGTTCGAATCCCACCCCCGCTACCAAATTTATAGGCTTTACATCTCTGTAAAGTCTTTTTTTATTTCTATTTATTTCGTAGGTGGTGGGATTCCTGCAAACTTTGTTTGCCAAAGGCTTTTAGCCTTTAACCACACGGGTCGTGTGTGTAGTCGAGACTTTGCTCGACAATTGACGATAGCTATAGGCTATCTTAATGCGAACCCACCCCACGCTACCAAATTTATAGGCTTTACATCTCTGTAAAGTCTTTTTTTGTTTCTATTAATTTTGTAGGTGGTGGGATTCCAGCAAACTTTGTTTGCCAAAGGCTTTTAGCCTTTAACCACACCCTCTCACGCCCTAAGTCTATATTTTCAATATTTCAAGCCACTACTATCACTTTTTAAAATAGTTTACGAAAAACCCTTGACAAAGATTTCAATATATTGTAACATAATTGAGTATTTGGCGGCGTAGCTTAGTTGGCTATAGCATTCGGTTCATACCCGAA
>CAYTNS010000005.1:0-52812 GCA_964439345.1 uncultured Christensenella sp. | reverse complement strand
TGGTCACCAGCACCATAAAAAAGAACCCTAGTTGGTTCTTTTTTTGTTGCTAAAGTGCCAGACTTAATAAACTCCGTTTATTGGTAGGCGAAAGCCTACCGAACTGGTACTCCGTACCTGTATATCTCGTGAATGAAGTTTTGTGTGATATTATTATTTATTCATTACACTCGATAATTTGATATCCCACCTCTGGTGTGACATCTGCACCACGTCTTGGTCACCAGCACCATAAAAAAGAACCCTAGTTGGTTCTTTTTTTGTTGCTAAAGTGCCAGACTTAATAAACTTCGTTTATTGGTAGGCGAAAGCCTACCGAACTGGTACTTGCGTACCTGTATATCTCGTGAACGATTTTTTGTGTGATATTATTATTATCCATTCACTCGATAATTTGAGATATTTTTATATAAATGATATGAAATTAAATAGAGTAGGGATTTTAGGCAGGAATATAATACCAGCTACTATGATAGCACATATCGACATAGTTAGTACTGCTCCTGCTGAGATGTCTTTTATTTTTTTGATTTTTTCATCGTAATCTAGAGTTATTTTATCGCATATATTTTCTATTGCTGTATTTATCATTTCAAAGGATACTACTAAGAAACACATTATTATTAGCACTGCCCATTCCACAAAGGTGCATTTTAGAAATACTGCAAACATTATTACCATCATACTAGCTGAAAATTGGATAAGTAGATTATTCTCATCTTTTATACAAGATGCTATACCTCTGAGTGCGTATTTAAAGCCCCCTAGGAATGAATGCTTTTTGTAATCGGTTTCGGGAGAATGGTAGGCTATTGAGTGTCTATCTGTTATATAGGTAAATACTATTAGGTAGGCAGTGGTTATTAGTATGCCTCCTACTATATCCGAAAAGTAATGGACACCTAAGTAAATCCTAGAAAAGCACACTGCTAATATCGTAATTATAATGCCTATATTCGCTGGGATTTGAATAGATTTTTTTACTTTGCACTTGTGTATTAGGTATATAAGATATCCATAAAAAGCGACCGAGAACATTGCGTGACCACTAGGGAAACTATAACCAGTTTCAAGTATTAGGCTTTGTGCTATATCTGGACGCTCTCTAGCAAAAATATACTTGAGTGACAAATTAAGTAGAGCCACTAAGCCTAAGTTTAGAAATAAGGCAAAGGTATATTGTTTTTTATCCTTTAGTGTGAAAAGGAGTATTACAGATATTGTGCCTATTACAATTGGGTTCGCTAGATTAGTCACTATCTTAAAAAGTATGGTTAGAGGCTTAGAACGGATAGATATTGCCCAATTATATATTTGATAGTCTAAGGAATTTACGCTTTTGTAAGATAAGTCTAATCCCAAGATTATGAATGTTACAAATAATGCTAGTAGCAGCAGAATTGTAAAGGTGTAACCTAATATTTTTTTGGTTTTTTCTTTATTAATTGTCATAGTTAAACCTCACGAAATCAATATCTTTATTTTAAACAAAAAATTAATTATTTGCAATATATTACTAATAAATATATAAAAGTAAAGGGTTAAAGTGTTACTACTTTATTTTGCAATCTAAAAAAATGAATTATTAGAAAAAGACCACCTAATTTTAGTTAGATGGTCTTTTGGATAAATATTATTTATTTTGAATAATTATAAATTCTCGTATCTTATTGACATAGATTCTAGTTTGTCATCTAAAATAAACTTGGCAATATCCTCAAATACTTCCTCTTTATCTAGTTCATTAATTATTTCGTGTCTATCGTCTAGATAACTTTTTAGGAATAATTTCTTTTTGGCTTTTGCGTATGTATAGAATAGTTTGATTATTCCATCTTTCCCAGGAACGGGGTCGTCCGTGCCACTTAGAATTAGGATTGGTAGGTAGTATGGGATATTATTTAAGTTTTTGTAGTTATGTCTAGCATTTTTAAAGAAAGAGTAATAAAAGTTTACAGGGAAGGGTTTTCCACATAGTTCGTCTTGATTATATTCCTCCCAAACTTTTTCGTCTCTTGTTAGCCAATTGCCATTAGGGAAGTCTTTGCCATAAGCCTTTAGACTCATCTTCTCAATTAGTTTGGCTTCCTTTTTCTTTAGTCCAAATGCTCTTTGGATTTTGGCTAGTAGGTATCCACTTTTGTATTGGAAGCTATTGGTGTAGGTAGAGCCAGATAGTATTACATTCTTTACCTTAAAGCCATTTTCTACCATATATCTTTGAGTTACAAATGAACCAAAGGAGTGACCAAAGATACTGATAGGTAGGTGGAATTTATCGGATAAATATTCAGTGATTTTGATTTGGTCCTTGACAACTTCCATAAATAAGTCGCCATCTGAGTATCCTAAAGGTAAATTGTGTAGTAGGGCAGTTTGTCCGTGTCCTCTTAGGTCACTAGCAAATACTATTAAGCCCTTCTTATTTAAAAATCTTGCTAGGGAATTGTATCTAAGAGCGTGTTCTTGCATTCCGTGAATGATTTGGACTACGCCTACAGGATTTTCTACCTTGTCCCATAGGTATCCTACTAATTCAAAATTATTATAGCCTTCTAATTTAACTGTTTTCATTTATTCTCCTATGACCTTATTTACAGCCTTGTGCCAACCAGCTAGTAAATTTAGTCTATCTGCTTTTTTCATAGTGTTTTCATAAGTTTTGTGTACTACAAATTTACTTTGTATTTCTTGTAGGTCTTTGTAGTGACCTAGGGATAAGCCCGTCATATATATAGCGCCTAGTACTGTGCCTTCGCTGGTATCGGTCTTGATTACTTTTTTATTTAAGATATCTGCTTGGAATTGCATCAAAAAGTCGTTTCTAGATACTCCTCCATCTACCCTTAGTTCTTTAACCTTGGATATGGACGAATTCATTTGGTCTATGATGTCGTAGGTATTATATGCCATACTTTCTAGTCCGGCTCTAATAATATGTTCCCTCTTTGTTGCTCTAGTTATTCCCGAGATATTGCCATAGCAGTATTGATTCCAGTATGGTGCACCCATTCCTGTGAATGCTGGTACAAAGTATACACCCTCGGTAGTGCCTATCTTTTTACATATATCACTTGATTCCTGATTGCTAGTTAGTATCCTTACATCGTCTATTAGCCAATTGATAATGGTTCCAGCATTGAATATACTTCCCTCTAGTGCATAAGTGGTTTTGCCACCAATTGTCCACGCTACTGTAGATAACAGCTTATCATTATGAACTAATTTATCTCCTGTATTGGATAGTATAAAGCAACCCGTTCCATAAGTGGCTTTGGCTAGTCCTTTTTCTACACACCCTAGTCCAAATAATGATGATTGCTGGTCGCCAAGGATTGCTCCAATAGGGATTTCGCCATATTTAGTATATGCAGTGCCTAGTATCTCGCCATTTGATACAACAGTAGGGAGTATGCTCTCCGGTATGCCAAAGAAGTCTAGCAATTTTTTATCCCAAGCAAGGGTTTTGATATTAAATAGCATTGTTCTACTAGCATTAGATGTATCGGTTATGAATTTTTCGCCTTTGGTTAGTTTAAATGTAAGGAAGGTATCCATAGTGCCTACACATAGTCTATTTTGACTAAGTAACTTTTTAGCTTTGGGGATATTATCTAGTATCCATTTTATTTTAGTAGCCGAGAAATAAGCATCTACAATTAGTCCAGTGGTTTCCTTTATGTATTTTCTCATTTTTTTACTAATGCTATCGCAATACTTTGCCGTTCTTCTGCATTGCCATACAATGGACGGACATATAGGTTCTCCCGTATTTCTATCCCAAGCAACTACGCTTTCCCTCTGATTCGTAATACCTATGCCTATTATTTCATCGTGCTTAATTTTGGTAGTCTTTATAGCCGAAAGCATTGTTTTCTCTTGAACTTCCCATATTTCATTTGCATCGTGTTCTACCCAACCAGCCTTTGGGAAATACTGCTTAAACTTTTCATTAATGGCAGTAATAATCTTATTTTCTACTGTATCGTATATAACAGTTCTAGCCGAGGTTGTACCCTCATCTAAGCCAATAATGTATCTTTTCATAGAATACCCCTTTGAAAATTTATTTATATTTTTAATATATCAAACCTCTTAAAATTAATCAATTACATTTTTATGATTGACATAAAATAATTATTTTTGTACGATTATAGTAATATAAAGACCTAAATTTTTTGCTATAAGAGGTGGCTTATGATTTATGATGTTGCAATATTAGGTGGAGGAATAGTAGGCACTAGCGTACTCAATAAACTAACTAGGCTAGGGGTAAAGGCAATTTTACTAGAAAAAGGCAGTGATGTATCTGTTGGCACAACTAAAGCTAATAGTGGTATTGTTCACGCCGGATTCGATGCAAAGACCGGTTCACTAAAAGCAATGCTCAATAAAAGAGGCTCAGAGCTTTTCCCAAAACTATGTGAGGAATTGGGTGTACCATATAAGCAAAATGGTGCAATTGTAATAGGTAACGATATGGCTAAAATAAAAGCCTTATATGATAGGGGCATCGCCAATGGCATACAAGGGCTAGAAATTTTAGATAGAGAGGCACTTCTAGCAAAATTACCAACTATTACGGATAATATTACTTGTGGATTGTTTGCATCTACTTCTGCTATAGTATCTCCATACAAGATGGCTATTGCACTTGCCGAAGAGGCTGTAATCAATGGTGCAAGTGCGCTATTCAATTTCGATACTAAGTCATTTAAAAAGGGCGATAATGGTTATATAATCTCCGATGGCACTCAGGAAATCGAAGCCAAGAAAATTGTACTAGCAGTCGGTGCAGAGCATAATAATATTGCTAAAGTATTTGGAGCACAGGAGTATCCAATAGAGTATCGTAGAGGTGAATATTATTTACTAGATGTAGGTGCTATGGATACGAGTGGCTATACTATATTCCCATTGCCAACTGAGCACACAAAGGGGGTATTAATAACACCAACCGTTTCTAATAATTATATCGTTGGACCTACTTCCATTCCATCGGATAGTTACGATACAGTTACTACTAAAGAGGGACTGGCTGAGATAGCAAATAATGCTCTATCGATGTTAACCAATGTTAATCTAAAAAAGAATATAAGAGTATTCTCGGGTGTTAGAACGATAGTTGGTGATGATTTTGTAATAGAAAAAGATAAAAATAATGCAGATATTATCTGTGTCACAGGTATATGTTCCCCAGGGCTTTCGGCAGGACCTGCTATAGCAGAGATGGTGTCAACTTTATTAGGCTTTGCTGGAGAAGAGAAAAAGGATATAAAAAGATTACCTAAAAAGAACCATATCAAGGGCTTATCAACTAAAGAACTAAATGCACTTATTAAAAAGAATAGTGCTTATGGCAGAATAGTATGTAGATGTGAACTAGTAAGTGAGGCAGAGATAGTAGAGGCTATTAATTCACCACTTAAGCCTATGTCGGTAGATGCTGTAAAGAGGCGTACTAGAGCCGGAATGGGCAGGTGTCAAGGAGGCTTCTGTTTCTCTAGAGTTATGGAACTTATTGCTAGAGAAAGAGGAATAAGCATAGATGAAGTTACAAAGGAAAATAAAGACAGTAGAATAATAATCGGAGATATTGAGTAATGAAAGATTATGATGTTATTGTAATAGGTGGTGGACCTGCAGGAATGGGCTCGGCTATTGAGTGTAGCAAGACGGGTGCAAAGACACTGCTAGTAGAGAGGGATTGTAGGCTAGGTGGAATACTTAATCAGTGTATTCATAATGGCTTTGGTTTGCATTATTTCAAAGAGGAGCTTACTGGTCCTGAGTATGCTAGTAGATTTGAAAAACTTTTAAAAGATACAAATGTAGATGTGATGTTAAATACATTTGTTACTAGCGTAGATGGCAAGAAAGTAACCTTAGTAAATGATAAGGGTGCACAAACTTTAGAGCCAAAGGCAATAGTCCTTGCTATGGGCTGTAGAGAAAAAACGGCTGGTAGTATTAAATTAAATGGCACTAGACCTACAGGAATTATGACGGCTGGACAGGTACAAAAGTTAGTTAATTTTTATGGTAAGTTACCAGGTAAAAAGGTAGTCATATTAGGTAGTGGAGATATAGGGCTTATAATGGCAAGGAGACTAACATTTGAGGGCGCTAAAGTAGATATGGTACTAGAGATAATGCCATCGTCTAGTGGACTTCCTCGTAATATTAGACAATGCCTAGAGGATTATAATATTCCTATCTATTACAATACTACTATTACCGAAGTTATAGGCAAAGACAGAGTAGAGGGCATAAAGTATGCTAGGGTTGATGAAAAATTCAATGTTATAAAGAAAACTGAAAAATATATTGATTGTGACCTCGTAGTATTATCTGTAGGCTTAGCACCAGAATTTGATATCGTTAGCAATCCTAATATTAATCCTGTCACTAATGGATTTAAGGTAAATGAATATAGAGAGTGTAGAGAGGGTGTATTTGCGTGTGGCAATGTATTGCAAGTACACGACCTAGTAGATAATGTTACTGCTGAGAGTATTACAGCAGGTAGAAATGCTGGATTATATGCTATGGGTAAATTATCTAGAGGAAAAGAACATCTAATATCATGTGGTGATGGAGTAAGATACACTGTGCCTAGTTCATACTACGAGGGAGATGGCGAAGTAGAGATATTCTTCCGTGCTAGTAAGAAATATAAAGATGTAAATATAGTAGCAGAGGCAGAGGGAGTAGAGATAAAATCTAAACCAGCTATTGCTCTTAACCCAGGCGAAATGACAAGCATTGTAGTAAATAAAAGTGGCGTAAAGGGTGATATCACTTTATCCATTAAGGAGAGAGTATGAAATTAATTTGTATTAAGTGCCCTAGAGGTTGTGAAATAACAGTAGATGGCGACAAAGTTACAGGTAATTCCTGCCCAAGGGGTCTAGCCTATGCAAAAGAGGAACAGACCTGTCCTATGAGAACGGTAACAGCTCTAGTAAAAGTGGGTGACTCGGTTGTGCCTGTAAAGACCGATAAGGAAGTACCTAAGGTTAAGGTATTTAATGTTTTGGAGGAGATATCTAAGCTTCACCTAAAAGAGGCTAAACAAGGAGATATCGTTATTAAAAATATTTGTAATACAGGTGCAAATATTGTTGTTACCGGAAATAAATATAGATAAAACAAAATATTTTTAAGTCCCTTGCATATAATAAATGTGAGGGGCTTTTTGTTATGTGGGAAATTACTTTAATAGGGAAGATGGAGGATTATGCCTACTTTTCCCAATTAAAAGATAGTATATTGAAATTAAAATTAAATACATATATATCGGTAAGTGTGGGTGAAAAATTATACATAAGTATTGCCTCTCACTCGGATATATCTGGTGATATAGAAGACTTAATTTATGAAGCGATTATCAAGATAAATAAAAGAGATTTTATGATAAATAATCTTGATTTTATTGGTAAAAAAGGTGCGCTTGATGACTTTATTTTAACTAGCATTATTTATATAGATTTACCTAAAGAGATAAGGATTGCGAAATATTATGCAAAACTAGCAAAAACCAACGATGTTAGGTCGTTTTTTAGGTTTAAATTACATCACCTTTTAGATATTTGGCAGTCTATTACCCGAGAACTTAATTTATCTATAAATGGCAGTAAAAGAGAGAGCATTTATCTAGATTTTCTTAAGTTCCTAGCCGATGTCACTGAACCTAAATATGATATCATTTATCTAAATAAGGATAGTAACAAAATAGTATTATTAGATGTAAATCAAAATAATATTAAGGCACTTTCACTAAAAGATGAAATAGATATTATAGTAAATCTTATAATGTATTCTCCTAGAAAAATAGTTATTCCTAAGGGTAATCTTTTTAGTAAGAATATTTATAATATGATTGATTATATTTTTAGAGATAGAGTGAGTCTTGTTTTGT
Source organism: uncultured Christensenella sp. (assembly GCA_964439345.1). GTDB lineage: Bacteria > Bacillota > Clostridia > Christensenellales > UBA1242 > UBA11490. The sequence continues at coordinate 44,891 of CAYTNS010000005.1, read as the reverse complement.
AAAAATTTTTATTATCTACTTGACAAATGGCTATTAGATATCTTAAAATAAAGGAGTAATTTTTGGAATTACGCTCAATTAAATACACGATGATAAAAGACAAGTAATCTTTAGGCAGTATTTGTACAGAGAATGGGTGGTGCTGAGAATCCCATAAATATCTAGAGTATGAAACCACTTTTTGAGTGTCAGTTTTCCTAGCTGATATTAGGAAACTTAGAGTGGACTTAATTTATTTTAAGCCAAATAAGGTGGAACCACGGGTAAAACTCGTCCTTATGTATTTTATGTGCATATTGGACGATAATTATATTTTAATCCTTTATGTACAGTCATAAAGGATTTTTATTTTGTAAAGGAGAAAATTATGAGCGAGAAAGAAGAAAAACAATTAATGTACAGACATAGTATGAGTCATATCCTTGCTAAAGCTATCAAGGAACTATATGGCAAGGATAATGTTAAACTAGCTATAGGTCCAGCAATTGACAATGGCTTCTACTATGACTTTGATATCGATAGGTCTCTATCCGATAGTGACTTTGCAGATATTGAGGCAAAAATGAAAGAGATTATCGAGAGAAACGAAGATTTCAGAAGGGAAGAGGTTAGTAGAGAAGAGGCTTTAAAGATGTTTAAAGATGAGCCATACAAGACTGAACTTATCAATGACTTGCCAGAGGGTGAGACTATATCTATCTACTATACTGGCGAAGATTTCGTAGACCTATGCAGAGGCCCTCATGTAGAAAATAGTAAATTCCTAAGAGGTTTTGCATACAAAATCCATAGAGTAAGTGGTGCTTACTGGAAGGGCTCTGAAAAGAACAAAATGTTACAAAGAGTATATGTATATGGTTTCTTAGATAAAGCCGATTTAAAGGCATATATTCACCAAATGGAAGAGGCTCTAAAGAGAGACCACAGGAAATTAGGCAAAGAATTACAATTATTCTTTATTAGCGATTACAGCAAGGGAATGCCTACTTATATGCCTAAGGGATTAACTCTAAAAAATCAATTAATAGATTACTGGAGAGAGATTCATAGAAAGGCTGGTTATATAGAGATAGAGACTCCTATGGCTATGAATAGAAAACTTTGGGAGACTTCTGGTCACTGGGATCACTACAAGGATAATATGTACACCTTTAAATGTGAGGACGATACATTCGCTATCAAGCCTATGAACTGCCCAGGTGGAATGTTATACTATATGCAAAATTTACATTCCTACAAGGAATTCCCATTAAGAGTGGGAGAACTAGGCAAAGTTCATCGTCACGAGGCTAGTGGTACACTAAGTGGTCTGCTTAGAGTTAGATGCTTTACTCAAGATGATGCACATATCTTTATGCTTCCTACTCAAATAGAAGACGAAGTAAAGAATGTAATGAAATTGGTAGACGAGGTTTATTCTACATTTGGTCTAACATATACAGTAGAATTGTCTACTATGCCAGAGAGCCACATTGGCGAACTTGCCGAGTGGGAACAGGCAGAAACAGCTCTAGCAAATGCCCTTAAACATATGGGATTAGAGTACAAAGTTAATGCCGGAGATGGTGCATTCTATGGTCCTAAGATAGATATCCATGTAAAGGATTGCATTGGCAGAGAGTGGCAGTGTGGAACTATCCAATTGGATATGCAATTGCCTAAGAGATTTAATCTCACATATATTGACGAGCACGGCGAGGAGAAAGAGCCTATTATGATTCACCGTGTTATCTATGGTTCAATTGAGAGAATGATGTCTATACTTATCGAGAACTTTGCAGGAGCATTCCCAACTTGGTTATCTCCAGTACAAGTTAAAGTATTAAATATAGCAGATGCACATCTAGACTATGCAAATAGCGTATGTGAAGCACTAAATAACTATGGAATCAGAGCCGAAGTAGATGGCAGAAATGAGAAAATAGGCAAAAAGATAAGAGAAGCACAGCTTGAGAAAGTTCCATATTCTCTAATCGTTGGCGATAACGAAATGGCAGACGGCACAGTTTCTGTTAGAAAGAGAAGTGTTGGCGATACTGGCGCAGTTAAACTAGACGACTTTATCTCAAATATTCTAAAAGAAATCAAGTCAAGAGCCTTGAATTAAAAAAATAAGATATATGCTAGGGAGACCTACATATATCTTTTTTATTTATTCATAACATAGTCGCCTATTTGGTAATATAATTAATTATATAGATATAATATTATAATACAAAATAACACAAAGTTTTCCATTAATTTAGTTGTCTTAAATTTTTTTAGTCGCTATAATGAAAGGTATAGTATAATTGTCAAAGGATAAATATGTTAGCAACTGTAAAGAGTTATGGATTAAATGGCATAGATGGTTATTTAATCAAATGTGAAGTGGATATCAATAGGGGCTTACCGGGTTACGATATAGTAGGTTTGGTAGGAACGGCTACCAAGGAAAGTAAAGAAAGGGTAAAATCGGCTATCAAAAATAGTGGATATAAGTACCCTATAGAAAAAATTACTATTAATCTAGCTCCTGCCGATACAAAGAAAGATGGACCCGTGTATGATTTAACCATCGCTCTAGGCATTCTTTCGGCTATGGAGCAGGTGAAACTAGATAGGCTTAATAAGTTTATAGTCCTAGGGGAACTAGGCTTAAATGGCGAAGTTAGAAAGGTTAATGGTGTGCTTCCTATCCTAATCTCTGCTAGACAACAGGGTTACACTAAGGTTATTATGCCTATAGAAAATTGTAACGAGGCTAGTTTCATAGAGGGAATGGAAATATATGGGGTTGCGTGTTTAAAGGACGCTGTACAGTTTTTAAATGGTGAAGCTTCACTAGAACCAGTGCCATATTCCGATTTTGATAAGATAAAACGAAATAAGAAAAATAGCCTCGATTTTAAGTATGTTAGAGGTCAGGCTCAAGCCAAAAGGGCACTTGAGATAGCGGCAGCGGGAGGACATAATGTCATTATGATAGGTCCCCCTGGTAGTGGTAAAACTATGCTTGCAAAGTGTTTCCCTAGTATTTTGCCCGATTTAACATTTGAAGAGGCTCTAGAGGTAACCAAAATCCATAGCATAGCAGGAGTGCTAGATAGCAAGGAGGGCATTGTAACCACTAGACCTATTAGATCGCCTCATCATACTGCGACTACTTTATCTTTAACTGGTGGTGGCAGAATGGCTAGACCGGGCGAAATAAGCCTAGCACATACCGGAGTACTTTTCCTAGATGAGATGCCTGAATATAGTAGGAATAGTTTGGAGACCCTAAGGCAACCACTAGAAGATGGTGTTATTACCATTACTAGAGTGGAAAATGCTGTGGAGTACCCAGCTAATTTTACATTAATTGCTAGTATGAATCCATGCCCTTGTGGTAATTATGGCTCAAGGGATAAAGAGTGTAAGTGTACACCTAATGCTATAAAGAAGTATCTAAATAAATTATCTGGTCCTTTGATGGATAGGATAGATATACATATTGAGGTAGATAGTGTTACTTACGAGGAACTTAGGAGTGATGAACTGGAAGAGCCTAGTGAGAGTATCAAGGCTAGAGTAGATAAAGCTAGAGAAATACAGACTGCTAGATACAAAGATACCGGTATTCATTCCAATGCAAAGATGAATGATCATCTATTAAAAAGGTATTGCAAGGTTTCTCCCGAGAGTGAGGTTATGCTAAAGGTGGCATTTGATAAACTTAATCTAAGTGCTAGAGCATATAGCAGAATATTAAAGGTTGCTAGAACTATTGCCGACCTAGATGGTTCGGAAGATATAAAAGACGAGCATATCATAGAGGCCATATCTTATAGGTCTTTGGATAGTAAATATTGGGGATAGATATGTATAGTAAAGAAGATAAAATAATTATGTGGCTATCTTTATTTGAAAGTATCTCTTATAAAAAAGCAAAAGCTATTATAGAGAAATTTCCCGATTTGGAAGAGTGGTTTTATAATTTAGATAAATTTAGGAGTGAACTTCTAAAGATAATATCTCCTAGTGAATATGAAGAATTAAAATCCAATAATAATCTAGTTCAGATAGAGAATACCATAGCTAATTATGATAAATTAAATATCAAGGTGGTTACCATTAAAAGTAAATATTATTCCAAACTTTTAAAGGAGATAGATACTCCACCATTAATGCTTTATTGCAGAGGCAATCTAGAACTACTAAATAGTGATTGTTTAGCCGTAGTGGGAACTAGAAGGGCAACCAATTATGGCAAGTCTATGTGCAAAAAGATTATAAGCGAAGTTGCTACGCAAGGGATTACTATAGTTAGTGGACTAGCTGAGGGCATAGATACAGTTGCACATACTAGTACTTTGGAGGTTAAGGGAAAGACTATTGCAGTACTAGGTAGTGGGCTTATGCACATATATCCTAGTAGCAATGAGGGGTTATACAATAAAATAATAGAAAGTGGTGGCTTGATTATATCGGAGTACAAGCCTAGTGAGCCATCGGTTACATATCACTTTCCTATCAGAAATAGGATAATAGCAGGACTTAGCAAGGCAACATTCATAGTAGAGGCTACTGAGAAGAGTGGCAGTATGCATACAAAGAATTATGCCATTGAGTACAATAGAGAGGTATTTGCTCTACCTGCTAGGATTAATGATATCTATAGTGTCGGCTGTAATAAGATAATTAGAAATGGTCAGGCTAGAATGCTACTAGGCTCGGAAGACATTATCGATTTCTATGGAAAGAATAGTCTGGGTAGTAGTAATGTAAAGTGTATTCAATTATCTTGCGAGGAGCAGATGATATATGATGTACTAGACCTAAACGAGATGACTATAGATGATATAATATCTAGGACAAAGATGGAAACAAAAACATTATTAACAATGCTTATGAGAATGGAAATAAAGGGAATTATAAAGAAATTACCTGGAAATCTGTATGCAATAGATAGGTAGAAAAATAAAAAGGTGAAAATATGAAATTAGTTATTATAGAAGGTGTCGGTAAGAAAGATACTATAAAGAAATATTTGGGTAATGATTATGAGGTAGTCGCAACCAAAGGACATGTAAGAGACTTGCCACAGAAATCACTAGCTGTCAATACAAAGAATAACTTTGAAGTGCAGTATATGATAATGCCAGATAAACAGGATATCGTAAAGATGCTCAAAGAAAAAAGCGCTAAAGCCGATGCTATATACCTTGCGACCGACCCGGATAGAGAGGGAGAGGCTATTAGTTGGCATCTATGTAATATATTAGGTCTTAATCCAAATGACCCTATTAGAATACAATTCAATGAGATTACAAAGTCGGCTATTACTAAGGGGCTAGAAAATCCTAGAGCAATAGACCTAAATCTAGTAAATGCTCAGCAGACTAGAAGAATAATAGATAGACTAGTGGGCTATAGGGTATCACCTAAGGCTTGTAAACAGATTAGACCTAATTTGAGTGCAGGTAGAGTACAGAGTGTTGCTCTAAGGCTAGTAGTAGATAGGGAAAATGAGATTAGGAATTTCGTTCCACAAGAGTATTGGACTATGGTAGCTTCCCTTGCTAAGGAAAATAGCGACATATTTAAGGCTAGTCTAGCTAAATACAAGAATAAAAAGATAGTACCTGCTAGTAAGGAAGAAGTAGATGAAATACTATCTAAAGTGAATAATGGCAAGTATGTAGTTAAAAATGTAAAGAAGAGTTTATCTAAGGTACACCCATCTGCACCATTTACTACTAGTACAATGCAACAAGATGCACTTAATAAATTAGGCTTATCTCTAAGGAAAGTTACATCTTGTGCTCAAGAATTATATGAGGGTGTAAACCTAGGTCACGAGGGTAAAGTAGCACTTATAACATATATCAGAACAGATAGTGTGAGAGTTGCTCCCGAAGCACAGGCTATGGCTAAGGAATATATCACTAGAGTGTATGGTGAGAAATATGCTCCTAAGACACCTAACTTCTATAAGACTAAGGGTAATGCTCAAGATGCCCACGAGGCAATAAGACCTATATCATTAGAGAGAACTCCAGATATGGTTAGAGAGTATTTAAGCCCAGAAAACTATAAATTATACAAATTAATATACAATAAGTTCTTAGCCAGTCAAATGACTGATGCTACTTATGATTCGGTTTCAGTTGAAATAGATAATAGTGATTATATCTTTAAATGTACTGGTAAGACTCCTGTATTTGATGGTTTCACTATACTTACTCAGTCTAATAAAAAATCTAAGGCAAATACCGAGGAAGAAGAGGCTGAGGAAGAGAATGGTAAATTACCAGAATTAAATGAGGGTGATGAATTAATATTTAAAGAGATGGCGACTACGCAAAAATTCACTAAGCCACCATCGAGATATACCGAGGCATCTCTTGTAAAAGAAATGGAAGAAAAAGGCATAGGTAGACCGGCTACTTATACTCCAACTATTACATTGCTTACATCTAGAAAGTATGTAGACAAAGAGGCTAAATACTTAGTTCCAACCGAATTAGGCGAGAAATTAACTGAGTTCTTAGTTAAAAACTACGAGGGATTATTCAATGTTAAGTTTACAGCCGATATGGAAAATAAACTAGACCAGATAGCAAATAACGAGATAGATTATCTAGCTGTTATGAAAAAATTCAATGACTATCTAGAGAAGCTTTTGGGTCAATATGTTGAGCCTGAGAAGACTGGCATTATGTGTGAAAAATGTGGTCACGAGATGGTCAAGAGGGTTAGTAAATATGGCGAATTTTTGGCTTGTAGCAATTACCCTCAATGCAAAAATATCCATAGCATAGTAAATGTAGTGGCTAAGTGTCCTAAGTGTGGTGGAGATGTAATAGAGAGAAAATCCAAAACGGGTAAAACATTCTATGGCTGTAATAATTATCCTAAGTGTGACTTTATATCTTGGGAGATACCTATCGAGGCTAAATGCCCTAAGTGTGGCAGTTATCTAACTCAAAAAGAACTATATGGCAAACCTAGAAATAAGTGTAGCAATCCCGATTGCGATTTTACCGAAATACTAAAGAAAAATAGCGAGAATTAAATGACTGTAGTTAATATTATTGGTGGAGGACTGGCAGGTTGTGAGGCAACATATCAATTAGCTAAGCGTGGAGTAAGCGTAAGGCTATATGATATGAAGCCCCAGAAGTTCTCTCCTGCACATAAGAATAAAAATTTAGCCGAATTAGTATGCTCCAATTCCCTCAAAAGTGATGATATTGCGACATCGGGTGGACTTTTAAAGGAAGAACTAAGGAGGCTGGATTCGCTTATTATTAGAGTGGCTGATGAGACTAGAGTACCAGCAGGGGCTAGTTTATCGGTCGATAGGGAAAAATTTAGTGAAAAGATAACGGAGATTATCTCTAGTTTTCCAAATGTAGAGGTTATTAGGGAAGAAATAACACAAATTGATACCTCTATTCCTACAATTATCGCAACAGGACCTCTAACTAGCGAGGGGCTATCTAGTGAGATTTTTAAATTGGTTGGCAGTGATGGACTTTACTTTTTTGATGCCATCGCTCCTATTGTAGAATACGATAGCATCAATTTTGATATTGCATATATAAAGGATAGATATGATAAATGCGATGGTGAGCCTAGTTATATCAATTGCCCTTTTACAAAAGAGCAGTATCTAAAATTTTATAATGAACTAATTAGTGGCGAAATTGTTAATCTAAAAGACTTTGAAAAAAATAGAGTTTATGAGGGGTGTATGCCTATAGAGGTTCTAGCCAAAAGAGGGGAAGATGCTATTAGGTTTGGACCACTAAAGCCTGTTGGTCTTAAAGACCCTAAAACGGGTGTTACCCCTTATGCTGTAGTGCAATTGCGTAAAGAAACATTTGCAAACGATTATTACAATATAGTTGGCTTCCAGACTAATCTAACTTATCCCGAGCAAAAGAGGATATTTAGATTAATCCCAGGGCTAGAAAATGCCGAATTTTTAAGGCTGGGTACTTGTCACAAAAATACATACATCTATTCGCCAACGAACCTAAAAGAAACTTATCAGATGATTAAATATCCTAATATTTTCTTTGCCGGTCAGATAACTGGTGTAGAGGGATATGTAGAGAGCATTTCTAGTGGACTGGTGGCAGGATTAAATATGTACGCCTACATAAATAACTTAGACGAAGTTATTTTTGATAAATCCACCCTTATTGGTGCATTATGCAAATATGTAGCATATAAGGTGGGGGATTTTGAACCTATGAGTGCCAATATGGGGCTTATCAATTTTGGCGAATTTAAAATAAAAGATAAAAAAGAGAAAAATAAAAAATTGGCTGAGAAATCAATACAAAATATAGAAAAAATTAAGGAGACTATTGATAAATGGAATTAAAGGGAACTACAATACTAGGTGTCAAGAGAAATGGCAAAACTGTCATTATTGGTGATGGTCAAGCAACTCTTGGCGAGAGGGTAATATTAAAGAGTAATTCTAAAAAGGTTAGAAGAATATTCAATGACAAAGTAGTAATAGGCTTTGCCGGAACGGTTGCCGATGCTTTTGCTTTGGAGGCTAGATTTGAGGAATTGCTTCAAAAATTCAGTGGAAATTTACTTAGAAGTGCAGTTGAAGTAGCACTAGGCTTTAGAGATGATAAGTACACTAGAAAATTAGAGGCAGAGATGATTGTTGCCGATAAGGATACTATGCTTATTTTATCTGGTTCGGGCGAAGTTATCGAGCCAGACGGTGATGTTTGCTCTATAGGTAGTGGTAGTTTGTATGCTCTAGCATCTGCTACAGCACTTATCCAAAATACCGACCTTGAGGCTGTAGACATTGCCAAAAAGAGTATGAAAATTGCTAGTGATATGTGTGTATACACAAATGACCATTTCACTATAGAGGAGTTGTAATATTATGAATTTATCACCAAAAGAGATTGTAAAAGAATTAGATAAATATATCATTGGACAAGATGAGGCAAAAAAGGCTGTAGCTATAGCACTTAGAAATAGATATAGAAGAAGCAAACTTTCCAAGGAATTAAGGGACGAAATTACTCCTAAGAATATCATTATGAAAGGTCCTACTGGTGTGGGTAAAACGGAGATTGCTAGGAGACTAGCAAAACTAGTAAAAGCACCATTTATCAAGGTTGAGGCTACCAAATTTACCGAAGTTGGTTATGTTGGCAGGGACTGTGAGAGTATGATAAGAGACCTAGTAGAGTACTCTGTTAGAATGGTTAGAGACGAAAAAATCGCAGAGGTTAAAGATAAAGCTACTCCTATTGTAGAGAAAAAAATAGTAGAGGCTCTTTATCCTCAGATGATGGAAAGATACACCGAACTTGAGGGCGAACCATTAAGAGAGAAGATTCTAGAGGAATTAAGGGCAGGTAGACTAGATAATGAGTCTATTGAGATAGTTATACAAGAACAGGCTAAGCCGATAGGTATAATGCCGGGAATGGGTCCAGATATGGATTTAGGAAATGTATTAGGCAGTATTTTCCCGTCCCAAAGGAAGAAAAAGAAATTGACTGTAGGCAAGGCTTATGAACTAATGCTATCGGAAGAGAGTGATAAATTGATAGATACCGATGGATTAAATGCCGAGGCCATAAGACGCGCAGAACAAGACGGAATAATCTTTATCGATGAGATAGATAAAATCGCTGGTAGGAGTGCAAAAAATGGTCCAGATGTTAGCAGAGAGGGGGTTCAGAGGGATATTTTGCCTCTAGTAGAGGGAACAACTGTCAATACAAAATATGGCGTTATAAAGACCGATTATATGCTATTTATAGCAGCAGGAGCATTCCATATCAGTAGAATGGAGGATTTGATTCCAGAGTTTTTAGGTAGATTCCCAATCAAGGTGGAATTAAATAACCTAAATTCCGACGATTTCTTTAAAATTCTTACTCAGCCTAAAAATGCTCTTACCCTTCAATACACCGAACTACTAAGAGTAGATAATATCAATTTATCCTTTAGCGAAGATGCACTTAAAACTCTAGCAGACCTAGCCGAGAAAGAAAATTCTACTAGCGAAAATCTAGGTGCTAGAAGACTTCACAATGTAATGGAAAAATTGCTAGAAGATATTTCCTTTAATGCAAATGGTGAGCATCAAATGATTGATGTTAAAATTGATAAGGAATATGTAGACAAGGTATTTGTAGAAACTACAAAGAAATTTGATTTAAAGAAATATATCATATAGCAACTTAATTAAAGGAATGTACTTTAGTGGTATATTCCTTTTTTGTATTCTTTTTTATGTTTATTAGAGGAGTATGAAATAGTTCTATAAATAGGATTATATCGTGGTTAGTAGTAAGTTAAAGGAGAAATGTCTTAATTAGATATAAAATATAATATTATCATAAAATTGCTTAAATAATTGAAAATTAAATTTTAATATGCTAAACTATTACATAAGTTTTATTGGTAAAAGCGTATGGAAGATAAGATTTTAATAGAAGAAAAAGCTAATTTGAAGGATACCCTTGAATTAGTGGAGAAAAAACTTAATAATTTATCCGATAGTTCCAAAAAGTTGGACTCCATTTTTGATGCCTCAAATGGGGAGTATTTTGAGTATCTAAAGAGGAATGCTAATAAGATAAACGAAGAAGATGTAGTAGAACTAGTCAATATGCAGTCTAGATTAGACGACCTTGAGCAAGATAGTGACTCGCTTGAGAGGGAAAAGAAGGCTTATAATAAGATGTTAGATAAGCCATATTTTGCTAAAATTGATTTAGATGCCGATGATACTAGACATATAGAAAATTATTATATAGGATTGCATTCCTTGGTGGATAATCACGAATATAAGGTTATCGACTGGAGGTCTCCTATAGCTAGTATCTTTTATGATTACGAAAAAGGTCCTTGCAAGATTCAAACCAAGTCATCTGCACTAAAGTGTAATTTACTTAATAAAAGGCAATTTGGTATCACTAAAGGCAATTTGGATTATTACATAGATACTACTATAAATATCGAAGATGCACTTTTGCAAGAGGCACTAGCTAGAAATACGACTAATCAAATGAAATCTATAGTTCAGACTATCCAAAAGGAACAGAATGAAATTATTAGATGTGATGAAAATAGGTCGGTAGTAGTTCAGGGTGTAGCTGGTTCGGGAAAAACAGCCATAGCACTACATAGAATTGCATATTTGATGTATAAAAATAGGGATAGATTTACTTCCTCTTCTATAGTATTTTTATCTCCTAATAATGCATTATCTAGTTATATTTCGTCCGTTCTTCCCGACCTTGCTGAGGAAGATATAGAGAAAATGCAATTGGATATGATTGCCAGAAGATTGCTTAAGAAGAATTGCATAGTAGAGAGAAAATATGAGCAAATAGAGAGGCTTATATCTCAAAATAACCTAGATGAATACAATTATAAGACTAGTTATAGATTCTTAAAAGATATTCAGGATTATGCTTATCGGCATTATATCGAGAATTTTGATTTGGAGAATTTTACTATTAGGGATATCGTTATTGATACGGATAAGGTTAAGGATTTATTCTTTAATAGATATAGCGATAGAGACCTATTCACTAGGCTAAGATGGATAACCGATAATATCTTTGACAAATACTTCTATACAGTTAAAAATCCTGAGAAGATAGGCAAATTAAAGGAATTGATATTTGTTAAATTATATTCTCAGATTAAAGATAAAAATTGTATAAAAGCCTATATGAATTTCTTGAAGAGTAAGGGACTAAAGTTAGAATTAGTCGGCGACAAAGTAAAAAATGAAGATGTCTATGGAATTTTATTTTTCAAGTTATTTATATTTGGCGTGGAAAAATACGAAAATATCAAACACTTAGTAATCGATGAAATGCAAGATTACTCTTGTATTCAATTATATATAATTAGCCAATTATTTGATTGTCCTAAGACAATTTTAGGCGATTATAATCAGACTATCAATCCAGACGAAGTGAAGACTTTTAAGGATAATATGGCTGATGTACTAGGCGAAGATATCAATTTCGTTACTATCAATAAATCATATAGACAGACGGAAGATATAGCTAAATTTGCAAGTCTAGTCGGTGGAAAAACGGGCATAGAGCTAGTTCATAGAGCAGGTAAACCGGTAGATAAGGTTAATACTAGTAGAGCTGGTTCGGTAGATAAATTAAGAGAAATAATAGATAGTTATCTAGCAGATGGATACAAATCTATTGCTATTATCACTAGGTCAAATGCCGATGCAAAGAAGCTATATAGTGTGGTTTCGGATAAGATACTTAATATCAATCTAATTGATGACGATATGGATAGATATGATAATAACCTTTGCATTATATCGGTGTACAATAGCAAGGGCTTGGAATTTGATGGAGTCATAATATATGATGCTTCCGAAAATTACGAGACAGAGGTGGATAGAAATTTACTTTACATTGCTTCTACCAGAGCCTTGCATAGACTATCTGTTATCTATATAGATAAGCCTTCAAAATTTATAATATAATTAGAGGAGAATTTTTTATGATTAATATACCTAAGGGTACTAAAGATATGTTACCAAAGGATAGTTACAAGTGGAAAAAACTAAGAGATATAGCGAATGAACTATCCAAAAGATACAATTTAAAAGAGATTTCTACTCCGGGATTTGAGAGTACCGAATTATTTGTAAGAAGCGATGGAGAGAGTAGCGACATCGTCAACAAAGAGATGTATACCTTCCTAGATAAGGGCGATAGAAGTATCACTCTTAAGCCAGAGGGCACAGCTGGAGTAGTTAGGTCATTTATAGAAAATGGTCTAGGCAATGATGTATTGCCACTTAAATTATTTTATTTTACTCCTTGCTATAGATATGAGAAACCTCAGGCAGGTAGACTAAGAGAGCACCACCAATTCGGTTGTGAGATTTTTGGTGCAAATAGTCTAGCAAGTGATGTTGAAACTATCTTAATTGCACTAGATTTCTATAAATCACTAGGAATAGAGCCAACTATTCATATCAATTTCCTAGGTTGTGATGAGTGTAAAGCAAGGTACAAGGAATTGCTAAAAGAATATACCACTCCTAGACTAGATGAGATGTGTGACGACTGCCACAAGAGATACAATACTAATATCCTAAGAATGTTAGATTGCAAGAGCACCGAGTGTAAAGCAATCCTAGCCAATGCGCCTAAGATTACCGAGTGTTTGTGTGAGGAATGTGGTGCTAGATTTAAAGCATTAAAGGAATCATTTGATTCATTTGGTATTAAATATGTTGTAGACCCTAAACTTGTTAGAGGTCTAGATTATTACACCGATTTTGTATTTGAATTTATTGATGAAGATAAGACTTTGGGTCAGAATGCAATTGGAGCAGGTGGTAGATATGATAATCTAGTTAGCAGTTTGGGTGGCAAACCAACTCCTACTATTGGCTTTGGTATTGGACTAGAAAGATTACTTCTATACATCGAAAGCAAGGGTATTGAATTAGTAGATGATAGAAAAGTAGATGTTTATGTTGCGTCACTTACAGAGAATAAAAACTATGTATTTAAGTTTGTAAAACTTTTAAGAGACGGAGGTTTTGCTACCGAGAGCGATATGATGGGTAGGAGCTTTAAGTCACAATTTAAGTATGCCGATAAGATTGGCGCTAGATATGTGGTAACTATCGGAGATGATGAGATTAACGAGGGCAAACTATCTATTAAGGATATGGAAACAGGCAATCAAGTGAAGATGACTGCCGAAGAAATTTTGGAGTTTTTAAATAAAAATGTTTAGAAGAACAGAAATTTTATTAGGGGATAAAATCAATAAACTATTTGGTGCAAATATTATTGTATTTGGCATAGGTGGTGTGGGTGGTTATACGGCTGAAATGCTTATTAGGAGTGGAGTAGGCTCTATCACCCTTGTAGACTATGACAAAGTGGATATTTCTAATAAAAATAGGCAAATTATTGCATTAGACTCCACAATAGGTAAGTACAAAGTTGATGTAATGAAGGATAGGATTTCGGATATTAATAAGGACGCAAAAGTAACAATAATTAAAGAAAAATTAACACCTGAAAATATCGAGTCATTCCATCTAGAAAATTACGATTATGTGATAGATGCTATCGATATGGTTACTAGCAAAATAGCACTTATTAAGTATTGTTTTGATAGAAATATCCCTATCATCAGTGCTATGGGTGCAGGTAATAGAATGGATATCCCTAAATTTGAGGTAACAGATATATACAAAACATACAATGATGGTCTAGCTAAAGTACTCAGAAACAATCTAAAGAAATTGGGTGTTACTAGTCATAAGGTGGTTTTTACCAGTAATATTGCTACACCAAATGGGGATACTATAGGTAGTATTGCATATTATCCAGCAATGTGTGGGTGTGTGCTATCTGCTTATGTATTAGGCGAACTAACGAAATAACGGAGAGAAGATATGGAAGTTACTATTACAAGTGAAAATTTCGAAAAGGAAGTTTTGAATAGCAAAGGATATGTCATTTTGGATTTTTATGGAACTTGGTGTATGCCTTGCAAAATGTTGGCACCAGTGCTTGATAAAATAGCAAATGAACACGATGTAAAACTAGCCAAAGTAGATGTTGACGAAAATGAAGAGCTTATAAAAAAATACAAAATAATGTCCGTTCCAACCGTCAAGATATTCAAAGATGGAGAGGAAATTGGAATGTTTGTAGGTGTTACAAGCGAGAGCAAAATATTAGAACTTATTAAATAAATATTTAATATTTGACGCTAAATTTTAAAGGTGACTATTGACATAGTCGCTTTTTTGTTTTAATATATTACTAGTATTTTTTATTATGGGGAAGATTGACATGAAAAGAGTATATTTGGATTCTGCTGCAACAACTATGGTTAATGGTGAAGTTTTACAAGAAATGATGCCATATTTCACATCTATTTATGGAAATAGCAGTAGTTTACATTCTTTTGGTAGAGAGGCTGTAGCCGGAGTAGATGAGGCTAGAGATACTATAGCTAAATGTATCGGTGCTAAACCTACCGAGGTATTTTTTACATCTGGTGGAACAGAGGCTAATAACTGGGCACTTAGAGGTGTTGCTTATGCTAATATTAAAAAGGGTAAGCACATTATTACTAGCCAGATAGAGCACCATAGTGTACTAGATACCTGTAAACAATTAGAGAAAGAGGGATTTAAGGTAACATATTTACCAGTAGATAGCAATGGTATGGTTTCTATTCCAGATTTATTGCACGAGATTAATCCATCTACTACTATTGTTTCTATTATAGGTGTTAATAACGAAGTAGGTACTATTCAAAATATCAAGGCAATCAGTGAGATAGCTAGATTTTATGGCGCATATTTCCATGTAGATGCTGTACAAGCATTACCAGCATTCAAATTGAATGTAGATACCTTAGGCGTAGACCTTATGAGTATATCTTCTCACAAAATTCACGGACCTAAGGGTGCCGGAGCACTATATGTTAGAAAGGGTGTTAAGATTAACAAATTTATGATGGGTGGAGAGCAAGAAATGAATAAGCGTGGAGGAACGGTCAATGTTCCTGCCGTTGTTGGTTTCGGAAAGGCTTGTGAACTTAACGATAGAGAATTGGAATTAAAAGAGAAAAAGATGTTTGAGATTTCCAATTACTTTATTAAAAAGGTTGAGTATGAAATCCCAGATATCAAGATTAATGGTAATCCTTATCAAAAAGCACTAAGCATTGTATCGGTAACATTTTTGGGCGTTGAGGGCGAGAGTTTAATTACTATGCTAGATATGAATGGTATCGCTTGTTCTACCGGTTCGGCTTGTGCATCGGGTTCACTAGAAAAAAGCCACGTGCTAGTAGCAATGGGATTAAGTGACGAAGAAGTTAGGGGAACGGTAAGATTTTCATTTGATATAGATATCACTAGAGATGATATCGACTATGCAGTCAGAGTTCTTGCTAATGAAGTAGCAAAATTAAGAAAGGCTAGTCCAGTAAAAACTAAAAAGAGGTAACACTATTTATGTATAATCAAATTATTAGGGATAGGATAGAAAATTTAACATATTTATCTACTTTAAAAAATAGTAATGCTTCTGCTATTACTAAGAAAAATCCTTATGGTGATATAGTTAAATTCTATGCACAAATCAATAAAAACAATGTTATTGAGGCTATAACATTCAAGGCAACTGGCTGTACATATTTCGTTGCACTTAGTTCATACTTTTGTGAACTTGCTGAGGGCAAGACTATAGACGAAGCGCTTAAAATTAGTGAGAATGATTTGGTTGCTTTTGCAAAATTAGACGAGAGTAAGCATCATATTTACCCACTTATTTTAGGCACATTTGCTTTACTTGTAAAAAAATATAGAAAGGCACTAGCTGATGGAAAGGTAAAACCTTGTGAGGTAAGCAAAGTTACAAAGAAAGAGAGTAAAAGTGTAGTTAAGGCTAGTAGCAAAAAATCTATTGTAACTACAAATAGTGATATGTTGTCCCAAAAGTCTATTTCTAAAAAGTCCGTAATGACCGAGGAGAATATTATAGCTAGTAGGGTTTCTTCTATAACTAGGGAAATTAGAAAAACTGAAAGTGAATTGATTTCATTAGATAGCAAGAGAAATGAAATTCAATTAAGTAGGGAAGAGAAAAAACAACTAAAATTGGAAGAAAAAGCAAGACAGAAAGAAGAGAAAAAATTGGCTAAAGAGCAAAAACTTGCCGATAAAAAAGCCAAAACATCTTCTAATTCACTAAGTAAAAAGGCTACTAGTACTGCTACTATCGTGGCTGAAAAGAAGATGGAAGAAAAAGCAACCAGTAAGATTAATAGCTCAAGTAAGGCTAAAGGTGCTACTGGTAGGGCTACTAAGTCTGCAACTTCAAGTGCTAGTGCTAAAAAGAGTTCCACTAAAGTTACTGCCGAGAGTGCAAGTGCCATCACAAAGAGTACAAAGACTCAAACCATTGAGGTCGCAAGTGCTACTAGCAAAAAAGCTACTAGTTCAAAATCTGCATCGGTAAAATCTACCTCTAGTGCTACTAAGTCAGCATCTAGCAAAGCAACTGGAACAAAGGGTGCAACTAAAAAGATTGCAAGTGCAAAAGACGATATTGTAGTAATAGAAGATAACAAAAAGGTGGCATCTAGCAAGGCTAGAGCTCAAAAGGAAACTACATCTTCTGCTATGCAAACATCTAAAAAATCGCTTGATTTGGCTAGAATAAATGAAGATGAAAGTATAGTTATTTCGGACGAAGTTCCTAGTGAAAATAATACTCAAATCATAGTTGAAACAGTCGAGCAAAAGAGAAGAGTGGAGACTGTAGTTGCTAATGGAAATACTACTACAATCGAGGCTGGAAGAGTAAATGCAATGAAAGTAAGTGCCGAGGGTGACGAGGCATATAAGCAAATTCATTCTGCTACTAGTATGGGAGATATGCTACATAGATTGCAAACTTCTCAAGCAAGGGTAAAAGATATTGAGGGACACACTGCCGTAAATGCAAAGAAAACAGTTAATGGCAAGGTGGTAGATAGTGTATCAAAAAGTGATAGTTTTTCTTCTATGAGAGACAGTTTGCAAAAGATGAGACTAGAGAAAGAATCTAAGGCTTTGCCTTCAATTGAAAATAAAGAAGATAGTGAAGAGAAGCCTAAGAAAAGAGGGCTTTTCAGTAAGTTATTTAAAAAATAATGATTATTAAAAACGCTAAAAGAGGGAATTTTCTTTTAGTGTTTTTTATTTCCAAATATTGTATCTTAGGTAGAGTAATAAAATCGGTTATTTTAGGCAAAATAAGGGTATACAATAGTAGGAGGTTATTATGAAAGACTGTGTTATGATAGGTATGGCTTTAGGCTTTATTGCAGGGGCTTTGCTGGTTTCTAATAATTCCCAAGCACAGAAAGTTGTGGAAAAGGGGAAGAAGGCCGTTAAAAATAAAGTGAAAGAGATTATGGATTAAAAAACTTTGGAAAATTCTGTCAAATTTATATTTTCTTTGTGAAATTGACTTTGAAAAAACCAAAATATATGGTAAGATACTTGTATGGAAAGTACATATTATAGAGTAATGGCTCTCGATTATGGAGATGTAAGGATTGGTATAGCACTTAGTGATGTAACTAGGTTTTTAGCTACGGGCTATGAGAATTATACTAGGAAAGGCGTGGACGTGGATTGTGAGCATATAGCAGATATCATCAAAAATAATAATGTTAAAGTGGTTGTATTGGGCTTACCTCTTAATATGGACGGTTCTAGTGGTGATAGGGTCGAAAAGACTTATGAATTTGCCTCAGTTTTATCCAAATATACTGATGCAAAGATTGAGTACTTAGATGAACGACTTACATCAGTTTCAGCAGAAAAAATCCTAATTTCAGCTGATGTTTCTAGGAAAAAGCGAAAGGAAGTATTAGATAAGCTTTCTGCTACTATCATTTTGCAGGATTACCTAGATTCACATTATGGGAAAAATTAAAATTATAAAGGGAGAAATATTATAATGGCAGAGGAATTTTTATCACCTATTGATATGTTGTTAGATGAAAATAATACTGACAATATCAAATTATTTAACGAGGAGAACGAAGAAGTAGAATTTGAGCAGATAGCACTAGTTCCTATCGAGGAAAAAGTATATGCTATCCTTAAACCTGTTCAAACTATGGACGGAGTTGCTGATGACGAGGCATTAGTATTCGGAATCGAGGAAATCGATGACGAGGATTGCCTAGTAATCGTAGAGGAAGATGCTATCGTTGATAAGGTATTCGAAGAGTACTACAAGATGCTTAAAGACGAAGGAATAGATGTAGAGTAATTTATTTTACTTATAAAATGTCACTTTTTTGGTGGCATTTTTTTATTTTTTTGATAAACATTTGCCAAAATTATTGATTATTTTATTATTTTATGATATTATTATCCCGTTGAATAATTACACACTAAGTGCATTCTATAGTTTTTAGGTAAAATTTTAATGCCTAATTGCGATAGAACATTGTCCAAAAAAACTCTATATTGGGTGGTGATTTGGTAATTGTTGGCGAAAAGCTGGTTACTAGAGTAAAAGCATTTAGGAGGCAAAAACAAGGAGGAAAATTATGTCAGTTATTTCAATGAAACAATTGCTTGAGGCTGGTGTTCACTTCGGTCACCAGACTAGAAAGTGGAACCCTAAGATGGGTAAGTACATCTTCAATGCTAGAAATGATATTCATATCATCAACCTTGAGGATACAGTCGTTCTTATCGACAAAGCTTATGATTACATCAAGGAGATGGCTAGTCAAGGCAAAACAATTCTATTTGTAGGTACAAAGAAACAAGCTCAAAAGGCTATCGAAGACGAAGCTAAGAGATGTGGAATGTTCTACATCAATTCTAGATGGTTGGGTGGTACTCTAACTAACTTCAAAACTATCAGAAGCAGAATTGAGAGATTAAACAAATTAAATAAT
Organism: uncultured Christensenella sp.; assembly: GCA_964439345.1. Taxonomy (GTDB): domain Bacteria; phylum Bacillota; class Clostridia; order Christensenellales; family UBA1242; genus UBA11490. The sequence goes on along the minus strand of CAYTNS010000005.1, from coordinate 25,424 downwards.
ATGGAGAAAGTTGGTGAATTCAATCTTCTTCCTAAGAAAGAGGTTATCAAACTTAAGGCTGAGAGAGATAAACTAGAGAAGAACCTTGGTGGTATCAAGGATATGACTAAACTTCCTGATGTTCTATTTATCGTAGACACAAAGAAAGAGCATATCGCTGTTGCTGAGGCAAAAGCTCTTAATATACCTATCGTTGCACTTCTTGATACAAACTGCGACCCAGAGCCAGTTGACTATGTAATCCCTGGTAACGATGACGCTATCAGAGCCGTATCTCTAATCGCTGGTGCTATGGCTAATGCTGTTCTAGAGGCTAAAGAGGGTACTGCTCCTGTTGAGGAAGAGGCTACTGAGGCTACTGAAGAGGTAGTAGAGGCTGAAGCTGCTGAGACTACAGAAGAGTAATTTTATTTAAAATTAAAGGAGTAAATAGTATGTTCACAACTGAAGATATTGTAAAATTAAGAAAAAGAACTAATGCAGGTATGATGGACTGTAAAAATGCTTTAACCGAGACTAATGGTGACCTAGATAAGGCTACTGAATGGTTAAGAGAAAAGGGTATCGCTAAGGCTGCTAAAAAGGCAGATAGAATTGCTGCTGAGGGTCTAGTATATTCTTACATTCATATGGGTGGTAAGATTGGTGTCCTTGTAGAGATTAACTGTGAGACAGACTTCGTTTCTAGAAGTGACAATTTCGTAGCATTATGTAAAGATGTTGCATTACACATTGCAGCAGCTAAACCTAGCTATGTTACTACTGCAGAAGTTCCTGCTGATGTACTAGAGCACGAGAAAGAGATTTTAAAGGCTCAAGCACTTAACGAGGGTAAACCTGCTGCTATCGTTGATAAAATGATTGAAGGTAGAATCAAGAAGTTCTACGAGGAAGTTTGCTTACTAGAGCAACCATTCGTAAAAGACCCATCAAAGAAAATCTCTGATGTCGTTAACGAAGCTATCCTTACTATCGGTGAAAAGATTTCTATCAGAAGATTCACTAGATATGAGATGGGTGAGGGCTTAGAGAAGAGAAATGACAATTTCGCAGACGAAGTTGCTTCTCAAATGAAATAATTAATTTAATTATTCTTAAGTTCGGTTGGTTAACAATCGAACTTTTTCTTTTTATGTAAAACTTTTTACAATATTATTTTATTATTTGCTTAAATGTTTGCCTAAAATGGGTATTTTATAGTAAAATAGGATAGAATTTTTATTAAGGTGGTTACTTATGTATACTGAAGAAATTGAAATGTATTTAGAAGAATACAGAGATGATTTAAAAAAGGCACTTAATCATCATAGCGATGAATTAATGCAAATTAGAGCTGGTAGAGCTAATCCAAAGATTATAGAGAGAATTATGGTAGATTATTATGGTACTATGACTCCTATTAGTCAAATGGCTACTATATCTGTTCCAGAGGCTAGAATGATACTAGTTAACTTATGGGATAATTCTATGTTAAAGACTGTTGCTAAGGCTATCGAGGCTGCAAATTTAGGGCTTAACCCTAGTGATGATGGCAAGGTTATTAGACTAGTATTCCCACAACTTACTGAGGAGAGAAGAAGAGAACTTGCAAAAGATGTAAATAAATACACCGAGTCTGCTAAAGTTGTATGTAGAAATGCTAGAAGAGATATTCTAGATGTATTCAAAAAGATGAAGAAAAATAGCGAAATCAGTGAAGATGATTATGCTAATCTAGAGAAAGATGTTCAAAAATATCTAGATGATACAATTGCAAATATTGATAAAATCAGTGCAAATAAAGAAAAAGAAATAATGGAAGTTTAGTGGGGTTAATAGATGAAAAAGAGAATAATTACTGGCGTTATTATACTTTTAGTTGAGGCTCTCTTTATTGCATCTAGACTAGTTACACCATACGCAATGGATTTGTTTATAGGATTACTAGCCATAGTTGGCTGTGTAGAGGTCGCTAGAGTATTAGAAAGGAAAAGAATGTTTACTAGCATTGCCTTTATTGGGTCATTCCCACCAATAATGTATATTGCTATGGAAATAGGCATTATTAATAAATCAGAGTGGTATCATTATCTACTATATTTCTTAGTTATTATTTTGGCTTTATTCCTAATCAATTTCCTAGTTACAATATGTTGCAAGGGAACTACAGAAAAGGAAAAAGATAAATACGGAGTATTCGTAGATAATCAGACTTACGCTTTCCAAAAATCTATGAATTCTACCTTTGTGATGATTTATCCATTACTTTTGTTCTGCTCACTTTTTGTGATAAATCACTTCTTTGAATTTGCTTTTATAGATACAACTAATTTGGAAAATATCGATTTACTTGTTGTATTCTTTATGACATTTACATTTGTTGTTACTATGATGACCGATACCTTTGCTCTAGTAGTAGGTATGTTAATCGGAGGCCCTAAATTAGCCCCTCATATTAGTCCAAATAAGACTATTGCTGGTGCAGTTGGTGGATTTGTATTTGGTTCAGCTTCTAGTGTTTTGGTATATTTTCTATTCTCATTGAATAGTGTATTTCATAGCGCAATGGAAACATTGGGTCTAAGTATTTGGACATTCTTAATTATCGGAATGATTTGTTCTATTATCACTCAATGTGGTGATTTAATAGCTAGTTGGTTAAAAAGGTCGGCTAGAGTTAAAGATTATGGCTCATTATTCCCAGGTCATGGTGGAGTAATGGATAGGGTAGATGGACTTATCTTTAGTGCATTTACAGTACTAGTTAGTATGTTTATATTGATTTAGTGCGTTCTTTTATAGAGAGATGGAGAATTTTTTATGATTATTTTATATGTGTTACTTGCAATAGTTGTTCTACTTCTTATGATAATGATTCACGAGACGGGACACTATTTAGTAGGTAAACTTTTGCATTTCAAGATAGAGGAATATTCTATAGGTTTTGGTAAACCAATATTTCAAAAAACATTAAAGAGTGGTGAGGTATTTTCTCTTAGATGGATTCCTTTGGGTGGATTCTGTGCCTTTAAGGGTGAAGATGAAGACGAGGAAAAGGAAGTATCTGAGGAGGAGAAGAAAGAGTATTTCAATGCTCAAGCTCCTTGGAAAAGATTACTAGTCTTGATTGCTGGTGCTACATTTAATTTTATCTCCGGCATAATATTCACATTCATTTTGCTTTTATCGGTAGGCTCGGGAATATGTAGAGTTACAGATATAACTGCTCAAAATGGCAATGAAAATATTATTCAGAGGGGAGACATTATTCTAGAGGTTGACGGCAAAGAACCAACATTTATAAATGGTGGCATTGTTAAACTAATGGAAGATAAAGACGTAGGCGAAGATATAATATTAACCGTTAATAGAGATGGTGAGGTTATAGATATCACCGTTACTAAATACCAGCAATATCAATTGGATAGTGAGGGCAATATTGAAAAGGACGACCAAGACAATCCTATTGTTACTGGCAAGGTAATAGGCATTACTACCGAGTATGTAAAGTATGGATTTGGTGAGGCACTCCTAAAATGTGTTCCATACACCTTTAATATGGCGTGGGAATGTTTAGTTGTGCTAGGTGAATTGGTTACGGGTAAATTAGGAATTGAAAGTGTGGGTGGACCTATAACTACCGTATCTACTATTGCTACATCTGCCCAAGCAAATATGAAGAATTTGCTACTATTATTCCCATTAATCGCTGTGAACTTGGCTGTATTTAATCTACTTCCAATCCCAGCACTTGATGGTGCTAGAGCTGTATTTGTCCTTATAGAATGGATATTTAGAAAGCCCGTTCCTAGAGACATTGAGGGCAAGATTCACACTATTGGACTATTTGTACTCTTTGGTCTAGTTATTATAATAGACCTGCTCCACATATTCTTATTTTAGAAAAGGGTGATACTAATGAAAATATTAGAATTCATTAATAGCAAAACTAATAATACTTACAAGGATTTTAAACTTGTAAGTGTTATTTTTGATAGAAAAGAAAGAGAATGTACATTCAAATTTTTATATAAAGATGAGTGTAAAGACGACGATAGAGATATCTTAGGCAAACTAATAAAGGAATATCTAGACGAGGAAGTTAAAGTTACCGTTAAATTAAAAAAGGCTTATGTTGATGACGACCTAGTAAAAACTGTCCTTGCTAATTACATTGCTAGGCACAATGCTAGTTTGAATGATACCTTTAAAAAGGACGATATAAAGGTGGAAATTAGTGATGTGATTGCTATTACTATTATGTGTAATGCCTTTACATACAATTATCTAAATGGTCAAGATGTTAGGGGTGATATTTTAGACTATGTTCAGGGATTTTTCTTTGAGCCTGTAATGATTAATCTAGAGAAAATTGATTTGCTAAAAACCGAAATCCACGAGGAAGATTTGATTCCTGCCGAGGCATTTATTTTAGAGGAAGAGGTTGCATCTAAAAAAATTAGATACAATAAAATAAAGATGCTGGGCTCTAAGGAATTAAAGGGAATTAATGGCAATCCAATAACCATAGATAGTGTAGATACCTCTATGGAAAATGTAGAGATAGTGGGAGAATTGCTTTTCTTAAATGAAAGGTCTTTTGAATCAAAAAGAAAAGATAAAGAGGGTAATACTGTAACTAAGATATATTATTCCTTTACTCTAAAAGATGAGACGGGTAGAATGAGTTGTGTGTATTTTCCTACAAAAGATATGTTAGAGAGCGTAAAAGACATTTTGGTTGAGCATAAAACTATTATTGTTAATGGTCAGGCAGAAGAATTTAATGGTAGGGTGAATTTTAAGGCAAAATACATAGGCGAGTGTGAATTATTGCCTCTGGAGAATGAAGAAGCGCCAGTAGTGGAGACTAAGAAAGAACCTAATGAAAATTATTTATTTGTAAAACCAGAACCTTATGTAGAGGTTGCACAAGATAATTTATTTGCAATCAAAGATACTATTGGTCAGTATCTATATGATAATGATGTAGTAGTATTTGATATCGAGACTACCGGTCTAGATGCTCTTACTTGTGAGATTATAGAGATAGGTGCTGTCAAAATCAAGGGTGGCAGAATAGTAGAGACTTTTGAGACCCTTATAAAGCCTACTACACATATCCCCGATGAGATAGTTAATTTGACTGGCATTAATGACGAAATGGTTAAAGACTGCTTGAGTATTAAGCAAGTTTTGCCTGATTTTTATAAGTTCTGCTATGGAACTACCATAATGGCATATAATATTGACTTTGACTATAAATTTATAAATATAGCAGGAATGAAGCTGGGCTATAATTTTGATATGAGACAGATAGATGCCTTGTATCTAGCTAGGGCATTTGTCCCTGGGCTTAAGAATTTTAAACTAGGCACTGTGTGTAAAAAATTGGGCGTGTCGCTAGAAAATGCACATAGGGCAGTACACGATGCTACTGCAACAGCCGAGGTTGTTATAAAGTTAAGCCCTAATATTACATAAAAATACTAGATTATTTAGGGAAAAACCTTGATTTTAGTTATTTATTATGTTATTATAATTATGTTAATACTAGATTATTAGAGTGAACATCTTGATTTGAGGTTCACTCTTAAATTTTGCTTAGGAGTGTGTATGGCTGAGAGAGTTGTAGATAGAGCAGAGAAAATAATTAGACCGATTGTCGAGGAACTAGGATATGTGTATGTGGATTTGGAATATAGAAAGGACCACACAGGCAATGTTTTAGAGCTAACAATTGATCAAGAATCGGGTATCACCATAAATGATTGTGAGAGGGTTTCTAAGGCATTAGATATTCCTCTAGATGAAAATGATATCACCGATGGCAGACCTTACAATTTTAATGTATCGTCTTATGGTCTAGATAGAAATTTTAAGACCGATTATGATTATAATAAACATATAGGTAAATTAGTGGATATCAAATTTTATGCACCATTCGAGGGTAAAAAATTGCTAACTGCTAGTCTACTAGCATTCGATGATAAATCAATCACTGTATCACTAGATGGCAATGAAAAGATTATAGAAAGAAAGTTAATTGCTAATATTTGTGCTCACATAGAGTTTTAGGAGGAAATTTTTAAATGGTTAATAAGGACTTTTTTCAAGCATTAAAAGATTTAGAAGAACAGAAGGGAATCAATCAAGAATATTTTATGGAGGCACTAGAATCTGCACTTACTAGCGCTTACAAGAAAAATATTGGCGAGGCAAAGAGTGCTTTCGTTAAATTGAACCCAGAGAAAAATACTATCAAGATCTATTCTTACAAAACAGTTGTTGAAGAAGTTTTGGATAGTGACAAAGAGATTAGCCTAGCAGAAGCTAGACTTATAAAGAAGAGCTACAAGGTAGGAGATACTGTACTTCAAGAGGAAACTCCTAAGAACTTTGGTAGAATCGCTGCTCAAACTGCTAAGCAGGTAATTATGCAGAGAATTAGAGAAGCTGAAAGAAGCAGAGTAATGGACGAGGTTAATACTAAGCAAGACGAATTAGTTACTGGAATTATCAGAAGAATTGATAATGGCACAGTTTATGTTGACCTAGGTATGACTGAGGTTGAAGGTGTGCTAGGACCTAAGGACCAAATCCCTGGTGAGAAGTATGCTATCAACCAAAGAATCAAGGTAGTTGTAAAGACTGTTAAAGAGGGTTACAATGCTCCATTTGTACAATTATCTAGAAGCTCAGCTAGTTTCGTAAGAAAACTATTTGAACTAGAAGTTCCAGAGATTGCTAGTGGTGAGATTGTTATCAAGAATATCGTTAGAGAGGCTGGATACAGAACTAAGATGTCTGTATATAGCAGTAACAAAACTATCGATTGCATTGGTGCTTGTGTAGGTAACAAGGGAATGAGAGTAAATGAGATAGTAAATGAACTAGGTGGAGAAAAGATAGATATCGTTCCATATAGCGAAGATGCTGGTGAGTATATCGTATCTGCTCTTAGTCCTGCAACTGTACTTTATATCCACACAAATATCGAGGACAAGACATCACTTGCCGTTGTTCCAGATGATAAACTAAGCCTAGCTATAGGTAAGTCTGGTCAAAATGTTAGACTTGCTGCTAGATTAACTGGTTGGAAGATAGATGTTAAAGCTAAGTCTGCTGTTCCATCTCTAAACCTAGAGGAATCTACTAAAGAGGTAGAGAACTACGACAATCTATTTGATGATGGTTCAGATGCTTTTGACGATATAAACTAAGGGTGATAATATGATTAATAAAAAAGTGCCTTTAAGAATGTGTATTGTATGTAAAGAGAGTAAGCCTAAAAAGGAATTAATTAGAATAGTTAATGCCCCCGATGGTCTTACTCTAGACTTTACAGGCAAATTAAATGGCAGAGGTGCATATATTTGTAATAGTGATGAATGCTTACAAAAATGTATTAAAGCCAAGGTCTTAAGTAAAGCATTTAAACAAAATGTTCCTAGTGAAACTTATGAAAAGATAAAGGAGCAATACTTTGGACACAAACAAGATTAAATCGTATCTAGGATTTGCAATTAGGAGTGGCAAGGTTATATTTGGTTATGACAATTTATTTGTAACCAAAAAGTCTCCTCTCCTTATCTTAATATCTTCATCTCAGAATGAAAAGATGACCGATAAGGTAATAGCCTTTGCTATGGAAAGAAAGATTAAATGTATTAAATTGCCATTCGTTCTAGAGGATTTGCTGGGGCGAAATTGTAAGGTGATATCAGTGCTTGATAGGAGTCTATCAGATGCTATATATAATGAATTGAAAGTGGAAAATTAAAATATTTTATAGATATTTTATGTGAGGTTAATTTGGAAAATAAAGAAACAAACAAGCAGAGTTCTACAAGTTTTGAGAACTTAAAAAAATTAAGTGGAATACTTAGTGGAAGTGAATTAAATTCAATAGTATCTAGTATCTCAAAGTCAAAAACGGCTTTGGAGACTTTTTGCAAGGCATTGAAAACTCACGAACAAAAATTATTATCTACCGAGGCTACTGTAAAGGCAAAGGAAACTAAAGTAGTAGAACCAGAGGTTAAGGCTGAGGTCGCTCCAGTAGCTCAAAAAGAGGCTATCGCTCCTGAGAAGTCATCTGCTCCCGAAAAGACTTTTGTGAAAGTTGCTAGTAACGTAAATAAGCCAAAAGACTCATTCAATAATGGAAAACCTCAGAGAGAGTTTAATAAGGCTGACGGTGCTAATAGATTCAATAGGGATAATAGGGATAATAGAGATAATAGACCTAATAGAGACGGTAGAGATAATAAGGGTGCATTTAATAAAGACGGAAAACCTTTTGAAAAGAAACCTTTTGTTCCTAGAGATAATAATGGATTTAAGCCTAAAATGGCTTCTAAACCAGAGATTTTAGAGCCTATTGCTGTTAAAAATGATAGAACTTTCGGCAATAAAAATAAAACTAAGACCTTTGATACCGAGAAAAAGGAACTTAGCAAAAAGGCTAAAATCAAGATGGGTTATATCGATATTGAGGAAGATTATGATATTGATGGTGAGACCAGAATGGGCAGAATCAGAACTAAGACCAAAAAACCTAAGACAGTAGTTGTTCCAGAAAAGACTGTAATTGATAAGGCTGTAATTGATACCGATAATCTAACTGTTAAGATTTTATCTGAGAAGATTGGTAAACCTGCTGTAGATATAATTAAGAAATTTATGATGCTAGGAATGATGCCTAATATCAATAGTGTTATTGATTATGAGACTGCCGAATTAGTTGCTCAAGAATTTGGTGTAACTCTAGAACATAAAGTATCCAAAAATATGGAAGAAAAATTGCACGAGATGTTTGATAACCAATCTCAAAACAAAGAGGTTAGGTCACCAGTTGTAACCGTTATGGGTCACGTAGACCACGGTAAAACATCACTGCTAGATGCTATTAGAAAGACTAATGTTATCGAGGGTGAGGCTGGTGGAATTACTCAGCATATAGGTGCTTATACTGTAGATGTAAATGGCAATATGATTACATTTATTGATACCCCAGGACACGAAGCATTTACTGCTATCAGAGCTAGAGGTGCTAAGCTTACAGATATTGCTATCCTAGTAGTTGCTGCCGATGATGGTGTAATGCCACAGACTGTAGAGGCTATCAATCACATCAAGGCTGCCGGTGTTCCTATGATTGTTGCTGTCAATAAGATGGATAAGCCAGATGCCAATATGGATAGAATCAAACAACAATTGACCGAATATAATGTTGTTCCAGAAGAATGGGGTGGAGATGTTATCTTTGTTCCTATTTCAGCTAAATTCAATCAAAATATCGATAAATTGCTAGAGTCTGTACTACTTGTAGCAGAAGTTCTAGAGCTTAAGTGTGATAGTACTCAAGATGCTAGTGGAACAGTTATCGAGAGTAAAGTAGATAAGGGTAGAGGTATAGTTGCTACTATTCTTATCAAAAATGGTACACTTAAAATAGGTGACTTTATAGTCAGTGGTGTATCTTCGGGTAGAATAAGAGCTATGATGGATTACAAGGGCAATGCTGTAACCAAGGCTGGTCCTAGTATGCCAGTGTCTGTATTAGGCTTAAATTCCGTTCCAGAGGCTGGAGATATGGCTTATGCTGTAGATGAAAAGATGGCAAAGGCTATAGTCGATGAGAGAAATAGCAAATTGCAATTAGAAAAGATTGAACATGGTACAGGAGTTACTTTTGAGGACTTCTTACAGCAATCTGCTGATAGTGAGATGAAAGTACTTAAGATTATTATCAAAGCCGATGTTAAGGGCTCTTGTGAGGCTGTAAAATCGACATTAGAGAAAATCCATAATGATGAGGCAAAAGTTCAAGTAATTCACTCGGGTGTAGGTGGAATCAACGAAAGTGATGTAATACTAGCATCTGCTAGTAAAGCAATGCTTATAGGCTTCAATGTTAAGCCTGAGGCAAAGGCTAAGGCTCTAGCTGAGAGAAACAAAGTTGAGATAGACCTATACAAAGTTATATACAATGCTGTAGATGATGTTACTGCTAGAATCAATGGAATGATGGCTCCTAAATATGAGGAAGTTGTTGACGGACACATTGAGGTTAGACAGATATTCAAAATCAGTAGCATAGGTAATATTGCTGGTAGCTATGTACTAGATGGACTAGTTAATAGAGATAGCAAGATTAGAGTGCTTAGAAAGGGCGAAGTTATCTGCGATACAGCAATCGATACATTACAACAACAAAAAGACCAAGCTAAGACTGTTAAGGCAGGATATGAGTGTGGTATCAAACTTAAGAACTTTAATGATATCGAGGTTGGAGATATCTTAGAGGCATATAGCTTAAAACAAATTTAGGAGGGGTACGATGAGTGAAAGAATTTTAAGGGTTAATAGTGAAATTCAAAAAGCACTAAGTAATATCCTTACCTACGAGATGAAAAATCCTCTAATAAAGGGCTTAATATCTGTTACAAAGGTAGATACGACTACCGATTTGGAACAGTGTAAAGTATATATTTCCATCTTTGATGAAAAAACTAGAGAAGAGGTATTTAATCAGATTAAACACTCGGCAGGTTTTATTAGAAGAGAACTAGCTAGAGCAGTTGATTTGAGAAAAGTTCCATTCCTAACTTTCTATCTAGATACTAGTTATGATTATGGTCAAAGGATAGAAGAAACATTAAATAAAATTAATAATGAAAATTAATAAATTTATACTGTCAAATATTATCTTAGATATTTGGCAGTATTTTTATTTTGAAATAATCTATTATTTTGATATAATGAATTACAGTTAGAGGTTAAAAAATGTTAGGATTTTTAAATATAAATAAGCCTTCTGGAATGACTAGTAATGCAGTAGTTCAAAAGGTTAAAAAGAGATTTAAGCTAGATAAAATAGGACACTTTGGCACTCTAGACCCTATGGCATCGGGTGTTTTGCCACTAGCAATTGGCAAGGCTACTAGACTCTTTGAATATTCGCTGTCTAAGAAAAAAGGCTACATTGCTACATTTAAGTTTGGCGAAATTACAGACACATTAGATGCTACAGGTACTATACTTTCTTCGACCGACGCTATTCCCTCTAAAGCCGATATTTTGGCTATTTTGCCGTTATTTTTGGGTGAACAATCACAGATGCCTCCACAATACAGTGCCAAAAATGTAAATGGCAGGAGGGCTTATGATTTAGCTAGAGAGGGTGTAGAATTTGAATTAAAGCCTAAAGAGATAACTATTTATAAATTTGATATGCTAGATGAGTTAAGCAATAAAGAATTTTCATTTTATATAGAGTGCTCTTCGGGAACGTATATTAGAGCAATTGGCAGGGATCTCGCTGAAAAATTGGGAAGCCTAGCCACTATGACTGCCTTAAATAGGGTAATGGCAGGTGAATTTAATATAGATAATGCCATTGATTTAGATAAGTGTTTGGAGTGTGATAGTATAGATAAAATATTACTTGCACCTCAAGATGTCTTTAAATTCCTAGGCAAAATAGATATAAATGCAAGTGATTATTCAAAATTACGAAACGGCATAAGGTTAAATTATGGTAGTATTCCTAAAGATTCATTTGTTATGTGTGATGGAGTGTTAGTGGGAATTGCTAAAAAAGACGATAATACATTAAAATTAGATACATTTTTAGGAGAATAAATATGGTTACATTTGGTCCAGCAGGAAATTGCAAAACCTTTCACGATGAGGGGTATAAGAGAACATTAGAAGCGCCTAAGTGGTTAAAAGAGAAAAATCTAGATGCTTATGAGTATTCCTTTGGCAAAGGTTTTACTTTGCCCGATGACACAGCAGTGCTAATAGGTCAGGAGATGAAGAAATATGGTATAGCCATTTCTGTTCACGCTCCATATTATATTAATTTTGCCACTCCGACTGAAGAAATGGCAGAAAAAAGCTATAATTATGTACTAGAAAGCCTAAGAAAATTGAAACTTTTGGGTGGCAATAGATTAGTTGTACACCCAGCATCTCAGGGCAAAATGACGAGGGAAGAGGCTGTAGAGCTTACTAAAAAGAGATTGGCTATACTCAAAGATAAGATAATAGAGAATGGTTACGATGATTGCTATATTTGCTTAGAGACTATGGGTAAGTCGGCTCAAATAGGCACTTACGAGGAGATTTTAGATTTTTGTACTATCTATGATAAATATATCCCAACATTTGACTTTGGGCATATTAATGCACTAACTCAAGGTTCACTAAAAACTATCGATGACTATAGAAAGATAATAGATAGGAGTATTGAGGTTATAGGCAGGGAGAGAACCAATATTGCACATATCCATTTTAGCAAAATTGAGTACGGTGCAAAGGGCGAGGTTAAGCACCTTACACTAGAAGACACCTTGTATGGCCCAGAATTTGAGCCACTAGCAAGGCTGCTAAAGGAGTACGACCTAAATTGCAGGGTTATATGTGAATCTAGGGAATATATGGCTAGAGATGCAATCATTTTAAAAAATATTTATAATTCTATCTAAAGATGTAAGATAAAAGGGCAAAAACTTAATATTTGTTGAAATTTAAAAGATATCCAAATCTAATTATAAAGGATATCTTTTTTTGCTTAATAAAATAAATTTTACAAAAATATACTACTAAAAAAGAGGTGGTAAATTGTTAGAAAATTATCTTTTCCCCGAACTTAGCGGGGCACTGGACGGCATTACATATAGAAGTCTATGCGAATTAAGGCTGAGGGCAGGAAGTCCCGTTATAGCCAATATTTCGGGCGAAAATCATTATATATCTAGCAGGGGAATTACAGAGGATATGGAGGAAGCTTTTACAGTATCTAGAGGCTTTTTACAATCGGTTATTCAGAAACTTAGCAATAATTCCCTTTATACTATTAATGACCAATTAATAGATGGTTTCGTTACTATACCCGGAGGTATTAGAGTGGGTGTATGTGGCGAGGTGGTGCAAAATGATGGCAAAATAAAAACTATAAAAAATATCTCTTCGCTTAATTTTAGATTTCCTCATAATGTGAAGAATTGTAGCCTACCTATATATAATTACATAGTGTCAAATGGCAGATGTAGAAATACACTTATTATATCTCCCCCAGGGGCTGGAAAAACTACATTACTTAGGGATTTGATATATCAATTAACCCAAAGGGAAAAGTATCTCAATATTCTAGTTGTCGATGAAAGACAGGAACTAGCAGAAATATTCAATGGTAAAGAGGTATTTAGGCTTAGTAATATCGATGTTATATCTAATTCCTCTAAAAAATATGCCTTTAATAATGGAATCAGGAGTATGAAACCATCGGTAATAGTGACGGACGAAATTGATATAGATAGAGATATTCTTGATATTAAAAATGCCATAACTTCGGGGGTAAGTGTCGTAGCATCAATACACGCAAAATCGGTTTTTGATTTGAGAGAAAAAAACCCACTTTTTAATGCCTCTAGTTATCCATTATTTGATAGATATATAGTTTTATCTAATGAAAATGGTGTGGGCACTATAGATGGAGTATATGACGAAAAAATGTGTCTAATAGGGTATTAAATGAAAATATATTTATTATTACTTTTATTCATAGTATTTATAATCTTTGCTATAGCTATTTATTATTACTACTACCTTAGGGTTAAAATTTTTAAGGATTTAAAGTATATTTGCAATTCTTTGACTAGGAATATATCGTTTAAAAAGTCTTCAATAGGAGATATCCTAAAATCCACTTCATCGAGGATTAGCACTATCACAAAATACATTATCGGTAAACCCCATTTAACATACAGATTTGTTAGAAAAGATGTGGGGGATTTTATACTTAATTTTTGGGAAAGTCTAGGCAGGGGCGATACTTCTTATGAGATAGATAATATATCTTTTTATGAAAAAGAATTTGAGAGTATGGAAAAGGACGCAAGGGAGGACCTTGAGAAAAAGGGGAAGGTGTACTTCAAACTTTTATTAGGATTGGGCTTAATAATATGTATTATTTTATTATAGGTGTTTAATTTTGGATATTGATATTATTTTTAAGATTGCAGCAGTTGGAGTGCTGACTGCCATTATTAATCAGGTGCTAAAAATGGCAGGTAAAGATGAGATAGCTACTATCGTAACACTAGCAGGAGTGATAATAGTTTTATTCTCGGTGGTTAGTATGATTAATGAATTATTTACTACTGTCAAGACCTTATTTAGTATTTACTAGGAGAGATAAAAATGGAGCTATTAAAAGTTGTTATTTTAGGAGTAGTTATTTCCATTTTATCGGTATTTTTAAAGTCTATCAAATCGGAATATGCCTATCTATGTATCATAGTTGGAAGTATACTTTTGATACTTTATATGGTTAATGCTCTGACTGATATTTTTTCTTTTTTTAATTTGGTCGTTGATAAAACGGGTATAGATAAAGACTTATTTACTATCCTTCTTAAAATAATTGGTGTGGGCTACTTGGTAGAATTTTCGGCAGGGATATGTAATGATAGTGGCAATGCCTCTATCGGCAATAAGGTTTTGATTGCAGGGAAGATACTTATTTTCTTGCTTAGTATGCCTATAGTAAAAAATCTATTTGAAATGATTTTGGGTTTGATATGAAATTTTATAATTTGAAAAGTACTATGCAAAAAAAGAAAATAACAATATTTTTGGTGCTAATTATTTGCTTATTATCTATTTCATTGCTTATTAAGCCCGAATACTGCGTGAGTGCTAGTGATGACGATGTAGAAGAGAGCCTCTCGGTTTCTACTAGTGAAATAATTGATTCTATTGATTTATCTGAGCTGGAAGAAATCGTTGCTGGACTAGAACTTAATAATCTATTTGGAATGTCGGTTTCGGAAAAGATTAGTTCTATAATTAGTGGAGAGTATTTCACTGATTATTCCAGTATTTTTTCGGCTATCTTATCTCTATTTTTTGTCGATATTCGTACTCTATTACCTCTAATTTTTACTATCTTAGCAATTGGATTACTTAGTTCTATTTTAAATTCATTTAAAAGCGATAGCAATGACACTAGTGATATGGTTTATTTCGTTTGTTATGGTGTGGTTGTAATGCTCATACTAATATCCTTTAAAGATATATTATCTAGTGTTTCCTCTGTGATATCTAGTATATCTAATGTAATGCAGATAGTATTCCCAATACTTATTACGCTACTTGTCTCTATTGGTTCTATGTCGTCTATTTCTATATACAATCCTTTGGTTGCTGTGCTGACTACTGCAGTAGATTTTGTCTTTGAAAAATTGCTTTATCCTATTTTTATCTTAATATTTATTTTTACAGTCCTTGGTAATTTAACAAATAGTATTAGACTAGACAAACTCAATAAATTTTTTATGTCTACATTTAAGTGGGTTATTGGGATTGTTTTGACCCTCTTTACGGGATTTTTATCCATTCAGGGTATATCTGCTGGTAGGTTTGACAGTATTAGTATCAAAGCCACAAAATTCGCTCTAAAAAGTTATATCCCATTGATTGGCTCGTTTGTAGCAGATGGAATGGATTTTATCGTACTAGGTTCTATACTAGTAAAAAATACTATAGGCTTAGTAGCAATATTTATCTTATTTATTATGATTATATCTCCTATTGTAAAGATGGTTGTATACAAATTATTATTGCAATTGACATCGGGTGTACTAGAGGTTTCGGGAGCAGATAAGATGTCTGCCTTTATTCAGGATATTAGCAAGGTTTTGCTATTGCCGATTGTTATAATTATTGGAATTAGCTTTATGTTTATTATAACGGTGGCACTAATTATGTGTACTGCAAATGTATTTTAGGTGGAGTATGAGTAAATGGTTATTTAGTGTTATAGGGGTGGTATTTTTATCTATTCTTTTCGATATTGTCTATCCTAGTGGCAAGACTAATAAGTTTTGCAAAAGCATATTTGGCATAATCGCCATAGTAGTTATTATATCTCCTATAATTAGTATTGCCGATGTGAATTTAGATAAATCCTATGTAGATGAGACATTATCTAATAATATAATTAAATCAAAAGAAGATGTACTGGCTATTCAGATAAAGGAGTATTTAAAGGGCAAGGGCATTGACGGGCTTGATGTCGAAGTGAGGGGTACATTGTCAGAAAATGACTTTGAGATAGAAAATATCTTTATTGACACCTCCAATATAGTTCTAATAGAGGACAAGGCGAATATAAATAAGTATGAAGTTATTGCAAGTGAGGTTTCAAATAAATTTGATGTGAGTGAGGATATGATATTTTTGTATGGATAAATTTGTAGATATGACTGGCTCAAATGGAAAAGCTATCGTGGAGTATGATAAGAAAGATGAAAAAAAGATTAAGCTACTAAATATATTTAATAAGAAAAATATCAAGATAATCGTTGCCGTGGTTATAATGCTAGTAGCCATAATACTGTACATAGGGATAAGTCTGGATAGCAAGAATGTAAGTAGCGAATCGGCAAAGGGAACTACTGGTTACATATCCACTCTAGAGTATTGTGAGAGATTAGAGGGGAAGCTAGAGGATATAATATCACAAATAGACGGTGCTGGAAATGTAAAAGTAATGATTTCGGTAGATGGAAGCCCCGAGCTATTATATGTGAGCGATACCGATACCAAAACCAGTACTACAACTAGTGGGACAACAACGACCACATCGTCTAGCCCTATTATAATAGGAAATAGTGGAAATTCTAGTGGAATAATAATGACCGAAAAACTGCCGAATGTAAAGGGGGTGATAGTGGTTTCCAGTGGTGCTGGTGATACAAAAATCAAATTAAGTATTCTAAATGCAATATCAACTTTATTAGATATCTCAGTAGATAAAATAACAATTTTAAAAGGAGTGTAAATATATGAAAGAAAAGGTGAAAAAAGAGAAAAAATTAAAGGTAAGAAAAAAATTATCGTCTAAAGCTAAAAAGGTTATTATTCTTAGTTGCTTCTGTGGGGCATTATTATTAACGGGAATAGTAAATATTTACTTAAATAAAAATGTGTCAACTGAGGCTAATGGAAATTTGCAATCGTCTGCTAATTTCTTTACAAATTACAGGTCGGATAGGGTAGAGACTAGAAATCAAGAAATTCTATATCTAGATGCAATTATTGCCAGTGAAACTACTAGTGTCGAGGCTAAAAAGGCTGCCGAAGCAGAAAGACTAGAACTTATTACTAAGATGGATATGATTATGACCATAGAAAATCTACTAGTAGCCAAGGGCTTTACCGATGCAGTTGTTTCTACTAGTTCGGAAAAACTAAGTGTAATAGTTGAGACTAGTGGTCTTACTAATACAGAGGTTGCTCAAATAGTAGATATTGTAGTAAATAATAGCAGTTATTCTATCGATAATATCAAAATTATTGAGGTTTAGTTTTTTAAATATTTCGTAAAATCTAGGTACTTTATATTATTTTCTAATTGCAAAATTTGCTTACTTGTGTTATATTAATTATGTATAATACAATACTATATATTTTGTGCTTTTCGCATAATGAAAGGGAAAGATATGATGTACGATAATAAAAGCAATATCAAAAAACAAGCCAAAGGAAATGTTACATACAGTAGTGACATAGTTTTGTCTGTAATTAATTTAGCAACCAAGGAGATTGCTGGAGTTAGTAGTATAGTTACTAAATTTGGTTCTTTTCTAAAAAGATGGTTTAGCAATAATTACTACGACGGAGTAAAGATTAGTTACAATAAAGACGCTATGTGTGTAGATGTATATATAAATGTTTGCTTTGGGTATAATGTAACAGAGGTTGCTTATAGGGTTCAAGAAAATATTAAAAATAGTCTATCTGGTATGATTGATGTTAAGATAGATAGAATTAATGTACACGTTCTAGGGGTAGATTTCCCTAAAGATGAATTAGTATAATTGGAATTTAACCCTTGCCATCAAGGGTTTCTTTCTTGTATAAGGAGAAGATGATGAGTAGAAAAAAGAGTAGAGAGTATGCTTTCAGATTAGTATTTGAAAAATTCTTTCACGAGCCAGATAGTGACTTGCAATTTATGGACGAGGACTTTGTAGTATCTGATGAAGATAAGACATTTGTAAATTCGCTAGTTGGTGGAGTCAATGTTCACTATGATGAAATAATGGATATAATTAAATCAAATACTGTGGGCTATGAAGTAGATAGAATTTATAAAGTTGATCTTGCTATCCTAGTACTAGCTGTATATGAATTAAAGTTTGATGGAACTACTGCAGAAAATATAGTTATCAATGAGGCTATAGAATTAGCAAAGAGATATTCTACAGACAAAAGCTATAGTTTTATTAATGGAGTTTTGGCTAAGGTTATAAAGTAATGAGTGAAAGTTATATTTCGGTTTCACAACTTAATACTTACATTAGAAATATTTTTGAAGCAGAGGTTATGCTTCAAAATATTTTCGTTTATGGAGAGGTTAGCAGTTATAATATATCTAATGGCATAGCGTACTTCAATCTTAAAGATGAGGCGGGGTTACTTAGTTGTGTGTTATTCGGGGCTAATAACTTTAAGTCTCCAGCCATAGGTGATATGGTGCTAGTAAGGGGTAGTATGAATTACTATGCCAAGGGTGGCAAATTATCCTTTAATGCAACATCTATAATGCCGTATGGCAGAGGGCTATTATATGAGAAGTTTTTGGAGCTAAAGGCAAAACTTCAAGCAAAAGGATATTTTGATGCCGAAAAAAAGAAACCCATACCACCTAAGGTTAAGAGGATTGGTGTAGTAACTAGTCCTACTGGTGCAGTTATTAGAGATATAATAGATGTAACTCATAGAAGGAATGACACTATAGATATAGTCCTATATCCTGTCAAGGTTCAGGGGGTTGGTGCTGATAGTGAGATTGCTAGAGGCATAGACTTCTTTTCGGAGTATGATGGCGTAGATGTGGTGATAGTCGCTAGAGGTGGTGGCAGTATGGAAGACCTAGAGCCATTCAATTCAGAGATTGTAGCTGATGCTACATTTAATTGCAAAAAACCACTAGTATCGGCTGTTGGTCACGAAACTGATTTTACTATTATAGACTTTGTATCCGACCTAAGAGCGCCGACGCCCTCGGCTGGTGCAGAACTGGTTGCGTGGGATAAGTCCATTGAACTTGAAAAGATTACTAAAAATATGTATACTATGGAAAGAGAAATTAAAAATAGACTTTCCATACTGGTCAAAGATATAGATTTAGCCTATAATAAGATGGATAGTGTGTCGAGCGATGTGGTAGATGAGTTTATGGATAAATTAGATTCTATGGTAAATGGATTAAATGCTATAGATGTGGTTTTAGACGATAGGCTAATTACTATAGATAAATTATCTACTATGATTGATGGATTAAACCCTAAAAAACTATCTCAGATGGGTTATTCAAAGGTTATTCAAGGAGATAGGGTAATAGGTGCTATTAAAGATATGGATATGGATAAGGAATTTATTGTATCAATGATAGATGGCAAAATTAAAGCCAAGGCTACTAAATAGGAGAGAGAAATGAGTTTAGAAGAGAAGATAGCTAAATTACAAGAGATTGTTGCAAAATTGGAAACTCCCGAGATGGGTGTAGATGAGTGCTTGAAATTATATGAAGAGGGCGTTGCTATAGCAAAAGAGTGCTACAAAGAGGTCAATGCTGTTAAAGGTAAAGTGAATGTAATTAAGCAGGATTTAGATACATTCCGTGAAGAGTTTTTTGAATAGGAGAAAATTAAGATTATGAAATTAACAAATATGTTTTTTAAAACATTTAGAGAAGACCCAGCCAATGCTGAGATTAATAGTCATAGATTGCTAGTTAGGGCTGGATTTATTAAGCAAATGGGAAATGGTATCTTTATGTATCTTCCTATGGGTTTAAAAGTATTAGAGAAACTAAAGAAGATTATTAGAGAAGAAATGAATAAGGCTGGAGCTATAGAGGTTCAAATGCCTATCCTTCTTCCACAGGAAGTGTATGCTAATAGATTAAATACTTTTGGCAATACTATGTACAAATTAAAAGATAGTACTGGCAAAGACTTTTGCTTAGGTCCAACACACGAAGAGCCATTTACATATCTAGTAAAAGAGAATATAAAAAGCTATAAGCAATTACCTGTAACTTTGTATCAGATTCAAAATAAATATAGAGATGAGATTAGGGCTAGATTTGGTTTGCAAAGAGCTAAAGAATTTATAATGAAAGACGCATATTCTTTTGATACTAGTGCAGAGGGTTTGGATATCTCTTTTGATAAAATGAAAGAGGCTTATAATGCAGTGTTTACTAGACTAGGATTAGACTTTGTACCAGTTGAGGCAGATAACGGTGTTATGGGTGGCTCAGGCTCTATTGAGTTTATGGTTAAGGCAGATATTGGTGAAGACGAGATAATTGTTTGTGATTGTGGCTATGGTGCTAATACTGAAAAAGCAGAGTGTGTATATACACCTGTAGACAATAGTAGGGTTACAAAGAATAAGATTGAAATGATTAAAACTCCATCTGTTAAAACTATTGATGAATTAGTGACATTCCTAAATCTAAAGAGTGAGAACTTTGTAAAGGCTGTAGTTTATAGCACAGATAAGGGTGTAGTACTAGCACTTTGCAGAGGCGATAGAGAGATAGAAGAGGTTAAACTTCAAAATACTGTAGGGGCTATTAGTATGGAGATGGCTAGTCCTGAGCAGATAGAGAGTATCGGTTCGGTTGCTGGATTTGTTGGTGCTATTGGATTAAAAGATGTTACGATAGTTGCAGATAACGATATTAAGAATATGGTTAATTTTGTAATAGGTGCTAATAAGGTGGATTATCATTATATCAATGCAAATCTAGAAGATATCCATGTAGATATATTTGCAGATATCAAGTCGGCTAGAGCAGGAGATGCTTGTCCTAGATGTGGTGGCACTGTAAAAACTGTTAGAGGTATTGAAGTTGGTCATATCTTTAAATTGGGTACTAGATATACTAAAGCATTGGATTGTAAATACCTAGACGAAAATGGCAAAGAGCAATATATGATAATGGGTTGTTATGGAATAGGTGTTAGCAGAACACTTAGTGCGCTAGTAGAGCAAAATTGTGATGACAAGGGAATGTGTTTGCCAGAGTGTGTTGCTCCATACAAGATTGATATTGTTATTGCTAATAAGAAAGATGAGACTCAAATTGCAGTGGCTAACGAAATATATAATAAGATTATAGATGCTTCCGATGAGGTTTTACTAGATGATAGAAATGAAAGCTTTGGTGTTAAACTAAAAGATGCTGAGCTTATAGGTGTGCCATATATCCTAATAGTAGGTAAAGGTGCAGGGGAAAATAGAGTAGAATTAATAGAAAGAAAATCGGGAGAAAGAAAAGAATTAACCGTTGAAGAATTCTTAAATACTTATAATAAATAATAAAAATATCCTAATAATTTATAGGCTATATAGCTGGGTGAATTATTAGGATTTTTTTATTGCATTGTAAATAAGTTTATTTATTAATTATTTTGTATAAAGCAAATTTTCTTTTGGATATTTTATTTTTTAGAAAAAGAATTTTTTGCTTTGTTATGAAAATATAATTGTGTAAATATACATTTTTTATGCATAAAAGGGGATTTTGCTCAATAAAATGTTCGAAAATGATTTAAAAAATGGCTTTAATTCGTCATTATACATAAAAATGAATAATTATACATTTTAAAAATACGATATGCAAAACTATGAATTTTTATAAAAAAATTTATGAATAAATATTCAAAAACCCCTTGCATAAAGATAAATCTTGTTGTATAATTATAGCAATCACGAAGAAAAGTGATAGTTAAGTATTCCTATGCTCTAAGGGGGATTGATTGGAGTAACAAGGGCTACATAACTGGTATTTGCCTTGGTGGAAGGCAAATATCGCATTTGCAAATTAATTACGATTTTGAGGTGGAAAAAATATGGCTCGTAATTCAAGACAATCAAAGATACTAGAACTCATTTCAACTCAAGAAATTGAAACGCAGGAGGAATTGGTATCAGCACTCAGAGATGCAGAGTTTGATGTTACACAAGCTACTATCAGCAGAGACATTAAAGAATTGGGACTTATAAAAATCTTAACTGATAGCAAAAAGTACAAGTATGCTGTAGTTAGTTCACAAGTACAAGCTTTATCAAACAAATGCCTAAACATATTTAAAGAGTGTGTAATATCTATCAAGTCGGCAATGAACATAACAGTAGTAAAGGTTATTAAGGGGACTGCTGGTATGGTTAGTGGACTAATAGACCAATTATCTTTATCACAAGTTATGGGCTGTGCGTATGGGGACGACACAGTTATGGTAATCTCTAGTGATGTAGAAGATGCTTACTTTGTTAAAGATAAATTGAATTCACTACTTAATTAATTTGTTTCTTCTTAAAAATGCAATTAGAAATAATTGTATTTTTTTTTGTATTTTGATAAAATACTTAATGAAATAATAATAACTTCAAGGAAAGTAAAATGTTAGAGAGTATTAAGATTACAAATCTTGCGCTTATATCTAAATCGTCCATAGAATTTGGTGAGGGCTTTAATGTTCTTACTGGTGAGACGGGCGCTGGTAAATCCCTTATAGTAGATGCTCTACTTTTTTTAACAGGCATCAGAGCCGACAAGACTCTAATTAAGCACGGAGAAGAGTATGCTAGAGTAGAGGGTGTTTTTTCGGTTGATGTAAATAATGAGTCGCTCAATAATATTTTGAATGATGTGGATATTGAGAATGAGGGGACTATTAGAGTGTCTAGATATTTCGCCATCACTGGCAAGAATGAATGTAGAATCAATGGCGAATTGGTAACCCTTAATATCCTTAGAAAAGTTGCCTCTCAGATAATAGATATCTTCGGTCAAAACGATAGTCAGGTACTACTAGATAGCAAAAATCATTTAAGATTATTAGATGATACTATTTCTGGTATGGAAGATAAAAAACTAGTTTTACATAGCAAACTAGAAGACTTGAAAGGTATCAACGATTCTATTGCAAGTTTAGGTGGACTAGATAAGGATAGAGAAAATAATATTAGACTTATCCAATTTGAGATAGATGAGATTAATAATTCAAATCTTTATGATGGTGAGGAAGAGGAATTAAAGAGTAAACTTACTCTAATGCAAAATAGCGAAAAGATATATAATTCATTGAATGATTCCATATCTTTGCTTGATGGGGAGATAAATGTCTCCAATATTTTGAAAAGTGCGATTAATTCTCTATCTGCAATTGAGGGCTTTGATGAAGAAGTGAAGGCTGAAAAGGATAGAATCTATTCTGTAAAGTATGAACTAGATGATATTGTATCTTCGCTTAATTCTCATATTAATGGATTATCCTATTCTCAGGAAGAATTGGATATCGTCCAAGATAGGTTATCTGATATTAAAGATTTAGAAAGAAAGTATGGAAATACTATAGCCGATATATTGGCTCATAAGAATGAATTAGAAGATAGACTAGATATCCTACTAAATGCCGATGAGAGATTAAACGAACTAAAACTGGAAAAAGACAAAACATTAGACTCGATATATAAGATATGTTTGGATTTAAGAGATACCAGAAAGAAAGGCTTTGAAATATTTAAGGGCAAAATGCTAGAAGAATTAAAAGTGTTAGGAATGAAAAATGCCTCTTTTGATATTTCTTTCTCTAATGATATTTCTAGAGAGAAGATAGAAAGCCTTGTTAATTTAGATGGTGCAGATAGTATAGAATTTTTATTTAGTGCCAATCTGGGTGTAGAGCCTAGACCTCTTACTAAGATTATATCTGGTGGTGAGATGAGTAGGTTTATGTTGGCATTTAAGTCCTTGCAAACATCGGGATTTAACAAGACTTGTATCTTTGATGAAATTGATACCGGTATCGGTGGTGAAATAGGTACTATAGTTGGTCAGAAAATCTGTAAGATATCTAGGACTAATCAGGTTATTTGTATTACTCATTTGGCTCAAATAGCATCATTTGGTGACCATAATTTCAAGATAGAAAAGTACGAAGAGGGTAATTCGACTATAACTAAAGTTGACAAGCTAAATAATGATGAAAAAATCCACGAAATAGCGCGTATGATTGGTGATGGCTCCAATGAGTCGGCCATATCCCACGCAAAGGAAATGATTATCAAAGCAAATGGATTTAAGTGTCTAAATTAAATATTACAAAAATTACCTATCACACAGGTGAATAATTTAATACAAAAAAATAGAAAATACTTCTGAATTAGATTGTAACTAAATTAAGGAGTATTTTTTATGAGCAAAAAAAAGAAATTATTGCTAGTAATTACAGTATTCCTTTTTGTTATGGTCTCCGTATTTTTTCCGTATGATATATTTTCTTTGTATGAAGATGGAATGGTTGTAACTAGGGAAGAACTAGATGATATGCTATCCGATAATATATTTGTATCCTCTAGGATTTCTAGTGTTTCGGCAAAAACTGATGAGGATTTTGATGAGTATATTATAAGGTATAAGTTACTAAACCTCTTTAATATCAAAAATCTTAGGGTAAATGTAATTGAACCAGACAGGTATTTTGCTGGTGGGGATAGCCTAGGATTTTCTTTGCAATCTAAGGGAGTAATTCTAATAGGTGGCAATTATATTATTTCGAATAATGGAATAGAGAGACCTTTTGAAAATAGTGACCTAAAAAGTGGGGACATTATCACTAAAATCAATGATATTGAAATAAACAATGTAGAGGATATTTCAGATATACTGCGTAATCATAGTGGTGGAGAATTGAAACTAAGTATTTTGCGAGATGGCAATGAAATGGAGGCATATATTTCTCCGGCACTTGATTCTCTTACAAATACCTACAAACTGGGACTTTGGGTTAAGGAAGATGCCGTAGGCATAGGTACTCTAACCTTTATAAATGTAACTACTGGTAGGTTTGGTTCATTGGGTCACGCAATAAATGATGCCGATAGCAATACAATAATTGAGGTCAGTGGTGGAAATATCTATGAGGGCAAAATACTGGCTATCAAAAAGGGTGAAAGTGGTAGAGCAGGAGAATTAATAGGAACGTTTAGTAAAGAAAATGTATTAGGCTCGGTTGATAAAAATTGCGAGTATGGAGTATATGGATACTTTAATGATGCTGAAGAGTATCTAGATGGTAGGATATCTATAGATGTGGGTGGTAGACTATCTGCCACCCCTGGTAAAGCTAAAATTCTATCTTGTATAGATGGAAAGAATATTGAGGAATTTGATATAGAGATAATTAAGACTAATTTTCAATCAACTTGCAATGAAAAGAGTATGGTTATTAGAGTAACCGATAAGGATTTGATAGCAAGAACGGGAGGAATAGTACAGGGTATGAGTGGTAGCCCTATTATCCAAAATGGCAAATTAATCGGGGCTGTTACACATGTATTTA
>CAYTNS010000004.1:47507-60781 GCA_964439345.1 uncultured Christensenella sp. | reverse complement strand
AAAGGGCGATACTATTAGAATTGATGTGTGTGATAAATGTCACCCATTCTATTCAGGAAAGCAAAAACTTGTAGATACTGCTGGTAGAGTAGAGAAATTTAAGAAAAAACACAATTTAGATTAATTTTATTTCAAGAAAATTAGGCAGGGCTTCTCTGTCTAATTTTTGTTTTAAAAAGGGAAATTATGTCACTAGAATTAGATGTAACAAAGGCAAGAAAACAGGCAAAAGAAAGATTAAAAGAGGCTGGAATATGTGGCACAAACGATGCCGATTTTATTCTAGCGAATATTTTGGGTGTAGAGATGGGGTCGCTCAGCACCATAGAGCAATTAACTCCCCCACAAGCCAAGAGATTTTATAAAGATATTAAGTCTAGATGTAAGCATATTCCTCTAGATAAAATAATAGGCTACACCGAATTTTTGGGGCTAAAGATACCATTTAATAAGTGTGTGCTTACCCCTAGGCAGGAGACCGAGATACTAGCCGATATGATAATTAAAGATATTGGCAGTAAGAAACTATCCCTACTAGATATGTGTTCGGGTAGTGGGTGTATAGGGCTTTCCATTGCCAAGGCTACAGGGGTATCGGTGACCCTAGCAGATATTAGCAAAAAAGCCAATGCAATTGCCCGTAAAAATGCCGAATATAATGGGGTGAGTGTAAGTGTATTACACAGCAATTTATTTGACAATGTCCCTACTAAATTTGATATAATAGTTAGTAATCCACCATATATTAGGAGAAAGGATTTAGAGAAATTAGAGATAGAGGTCAGGGATTTTGACCCAAGACTTGCTCTAGATGGTGGAGAAGATGGTCTAGACTTTTATAGAGAAATAGTGTATAATGCTCCTAAATATCTAGAAGATAATGGTGTGCTATATCTAGAGATTGGCATAGACCAAAGCAAAGACATAGTAGATATTATGGGCAAAGACTTTGTGGATATAAAAGTAATCAAAGACTATAGTGGCATAGATAGATTTATAATAGCTAAAAAGAGAGATAAAAATGTTAAATAAAATTAAATTTTTAAAAGAAAAGTTTTTGGATATAGAAAAGGAAATGCTAAAACCAGATGTTATAGCAGATAACAAAAAATATACCGAACTATGCAAAGAATATAATGAATTAGAACCTATTAGTCAGGCGTACGATGAGTATGCTCAAATTGTTAAGTCTATAGATAGTGATAATGAACTACTTGAAATAGAGACAGATAACGAAATGAGAAGTATGCTTAATTCGGAGATTGACGATTTAAAGGGAAAACTAAACGAAATGGACGAGAAGATTAAAATCTTACTTCTTCCTAAGGACGAAAATGACGAGAGAAACGTTATTATCGAGATTAGGTCGGGAGCAGGTGGCGAAGAGGCTAGTCTATTCGGTGGAGTACTACTAAGAATGTACACTATGTATGCAGAGAGCAAACGATGGCGTGTCGAGATGTTATCTGTAAATGATACCGAACTAGGTGGTATCAAAGAAGCTAGTGTTAGAATTACTGGTAAGGGTGCATATAGTAAGTTTAAGTTTGAAAGTGGTGTTCACAGAGTCCAGAGAGTCCCTGAGACCGAGAGTTCGGGTAGAATACATACTAGTACTGCAACCGTAGCTGTATTGCCTGAGCACGAAGAAGTCGATGTAGAGATAAACGAAAAAGACCTAAGCATAGATGTATATCGTAGTGGTGGCGCTGGTGGTCAGCACGTAAATACAACCGATAGTGCCGTTAGAATTACTCACTTGCCTACTGGAATAGTAGTCGCTTGTCAAGATGAGAGGAGCCAGTTAAAGAATAGGGAAAAGGCTATGTCTATCCTAAAGAGCAAACTTTACGATTACTATCAGATGCAGGTAGACGAAGAATACGCAAATAATAGAAAGTCGCAAGTAGGTACAGGGGATAGAAGTGAGAGAATCAGAACATACAATTACCCTCAGAGCAGACTTACCGACCATAGAATTAATTACACTAGCTACAATCTAGATAGTTTCTTAAATGGCGATTTGGACGATTTGATTACCAGTCTAACAGTCGCTGAGCAAAGGGAGAAACTAGAAAAGATTACTCTATAAAATATATTTTAATTTAGAGGAGCGAAGTTATGAATAAGAAAACATTATATACGGCTATTAAGCCTACAGGAGTACTAACACTAGGTGGGTTTATAGGTGTTGGTCAAACTATCAAGGAATTGTGCGAAGATTACAATAGCTTTATATGCGTTGCCGACCTTCACGCACTTACCATCAATCCCGACCCAAAGGAATTGAGGGAGAATACATATAAATTAGTAGCATTCTATTTGGCTCTAGGTTTAGATCCAGATAAATGTACTTTGTATTTGCAGAGTCAAGTACATGCTCACAGCGAGATTGCTTGGGTTCTAAATAATTATACTATGTATGGTGAAGCCACTCGTATGACTCAATTTAAGGATTATCAGGCAAAGGCAAAAGAAGTTAATATGGGTATACTAGATTACCCAGTATTAATGGCAGGAGATATCCTACTATATGGTACAGATATAGTGCCAGTAGGTATTGACCAAAAGCAACACGTTGAGTTATGCAGAAATATCGCTATTAGATTTAATCACAAAGTGGGAGAAACATTCGTTGTTCCCGATGTACTAGTTAGGAAAGAGGGCTACAAGATTTGTGGTCTTCAAGAGCCTACTAAGAAGATGAGTAAATCGGATAGGGCAGATACCGGTTCTATATTTATAGAAGATACTGCCGATGATATCAGAAAGAAGATAAAAAGAGCAGTAACAGATAGTGAAAATTGCGTGAGATACGACCCAGAGAATAAACCGGGGGTTAGCAACCTACTTACAATATTTGCTACCCTTAGTGGCACAACTATCGAGGTTGCAGAGGAGCATTTCAAGGATAGCAACTATGGCACACTAAAGAGTGAAGTTGCCGAGAAAATAATAGAGGTACTAGCTCCAATGCAGGAGAAATACTTCAAACTTTTGGAAGATAAAGATTATCTAGATAGCATACTTGCGCGTGGTAGAGAAAAAGCTGAGAAGGTGGCTTCTAAAAAGGTAAAAGAAGTTTACGAAAAATTAGGATTAGTTGTAAGTAAATAACAATAAAAAACATTGATTGCAGACATCTAAACAATCAATGTTTTTTTATTCCCTTTCTTGTTTTATTCTTTTTATTATGCTATCCCTTTTATTCTTTCCTATTTTTTATTTAATATAAAGTCCACACCGTTTATCATAATATTATTTATGAATCTATCATCTACTTTGTAAAAAATATATTTATTCTTCCTAATAGAAGTAACTGCGCCACTACTTTTTAGCACCTTTAATTGATGACTAACGGTGGTTTGATTGATATTCAGCAGGGTGGATAGGTCATTTACACACATTTCGGACAAAAGTAAGGCTATGATTATTTTTAGTCTGGTGCTATCGGAAAAGATGCTATAGAATATCGCTAGGTTATTACAAATAGTGCTACTGGGCATATTGCTTTTTATAATTTCTGCGTCATATGGGGATAGGTGTGCTATAGGTGTTATCATATTGTCTCCTTAGTTTTTAATAGAAGTTTAATCACTATTAATATTTTATATTAAGATAAAATTTCAGACTACTTATCACAAAAAACGATTTTGTCGCATAATAAATAAAAAGTAAATATTTTGGGGGAATTATGAATTTTAGTAATGATGTACTACTAATATTATTATTATCTATCCTTTCCACTCCTTCAGATGAAAATGGTGAGGTGGATATTGCAAATAATACAAATTTTCTTTTGCTATTGCTATTAGTGCTAAATACTAGTAGGAATACCGAGAGTTTGATGGGGTGTAATAGTTGCAATTCTTGCAATCGAAATTCGTGCAGTTCGTGTGGTAATCGCTCTATTATTATATAGAGTTGCAGGTGCTTTTAGATAGTATTATTTGAGCGTGTAGTGTAAATTTAATAATCCATTTATCGGTCTTAAGCTTATTAAAGAGCTTAAGATTTTTTTTGTTACGAGAACGAGTAATAAATATAGATTAGTTGTTAAAAAAAATGATATTTGGTATACTAATACTATCTAGGTGGTGTATGGAAAAAGACTTTAGAGTGGGATATGATAAGAGTGGACTTGACTTGGTTTGTTCGTTTTTAGGCAACCTTTTCTTTTTTACCTGCCTAATTATTGCTATGGCTATGATGATATTCTCCATTTCCCTAGTGGAGTGTGAGGTAACGGGGGTAAGTATGCAACCGTCACTTAATGCTCTATCGGGAGATAAACACGATATTGTTTATATAAATAAATTTGATAAAGACTATGAGTATGGTGATGTAGTTGTTATAGAGACCGAGGGTGAGCCTATTATAAAAAGGGTGATGGGACTAGCCGGAGATTTAATAGATGTTGTTAAAAAAGATGGCGAGTATCACTTGGAGCGAAATGGCGAGATTTTGATAGAAGAATATATACTAGTAGATAATTCAGCTCTTATCCCTACCTATGCTAAAAATGGAATGAATGCTATGGCAGATAGGTGGATAACACTTAAAAATGAGCGCCCCGAATTATTCAATGCTGATGGCAAATTAATGGTGGGCGAGGGCGAAGTATTTGCCTTAGGAGATAATAGACGAGTAAGCTACGATAGCTCTACTTATGGCAATTTTTCACTAGATAATGTAAGTGGAATAGTGGAATTAATTAAGCCTTATGGCAAGAGTGATTTTGAATTTATGTTTAATTATATTTTACAAGGTAAATTTTTCTATACCATAGTAAATATGTTGTAAAAATAAATAACTTTATATTAAAATATAAAAAATGGAAAATGGAGGTGCTACATGAAGAGTAATAAATTAAAATTATTTGTATGTACGCTTTTGCTTGTGTGTTCTATATTATTTGTTCCTTCTAGAAGTGAGGTTTTTGCTGATGATGTAGAAGATGCTGGTAAGCCTATTATATCTGGAATTGACGAGCAGATACAGGGCGATTATCAAGTGGGTTCATCTATTTCAATAGATGTTAATAATCTTGTATTGACTGACGATATAGATGATAGGGATACACTACTTCATTCTTTGCAGGTTAAGATGCTTACATCGGTCGGTAGCGAACTTCCTTGTGAATATGATGATGGCGAGGTGTATGTATTTGAATTTGCTACCTCGGGAACTTATACGTTAGTTATATCGGTTACCGATAGCAATTATAATACAACCGAGGAAAGAAGAAATATAGTAGTAAAGTCTAATGCTGAGATAAATAAAAAATATCAAAAGGGTCGTGCACTATCCTCAAGCGACTTTGGCGATGTTAGATTGTATGATGCTTTGCTAGAAGAGGTGGAGAGACTAGCCGAGACTATGGGGGATAAATTCACAGGTGATACCCTATATAGCGAGGTATTCTACTACTATCCAGCTTTCAAAGAAATTAATATTTCAGATAAAAGCATTTCTTCTCTAGAGGGATTGCAAAATCTAAGACTAGAGTATATAGAGAAAATAAGCATTACTAAGTGTAAGATATCTTCTATTACTTCCGAATATTTTAGCGAGTGCGAAAATTTAAAAGAGATTAATTTTGCATCTAATCAAATAACCCAAGTGGAACTATCTGACTTTAGAAATTTGCAAAGTGTAAATTTGTCTTCTAATAAATTAACATCTATTGATTTATCCGATTGTTGGGGAAATGATATAGATATCAATCTAGCTGGTAATGATATTACCTCTATGGGAGATATTAAATTGCCTAGGGCAGATGGTAGCATAAAATTAAATCTTATCGGTAATAACCTATCTAATGTAGAGGATAAGTATTTTACAGAAGATAAATTATTTATTAATGTCGGTGCACAGGGCATTAAAAACCTAGAATCTTTTTCTACTAGTGATACAAAGACGGGTTTTAGATATTATAGAAGCAATGTTGCCGGTTTGGAACTAAGAATATATGATTATTCGGTACAAGTGCCAGAGGTTGTAAAAACTGTATCGGATAGCGATATTGACGAGGGTGCAAATTATATTAATGTTGAATTGCCTATAGGTAGTTATTTGTATGAATATATCCTAGATGGCGATAGGGTGTACAATAAATATGACGAAAACACTAATTATTATTTGTCTCAAAAATTTGTAATAAACCCATCTATTGCTACATGCAAATTTGAGCACAAAGGCGAGATGTATGATACCATTGGCAAGGTGACTGGTGGCGTAATAGTGCATTTAAGTAGTGAAGACTTGCAGTCGGGTGTAGAAGGCAAGATAATGTATCGTGTAAATATGGGAGAATGGATTGAGGGCGACAAGATTGATTGTAGTTCGGGTGGTTCGTTTTCTATCAAGGTAAAAGTTGTATGTGGGGAGTATGAAAGTGAGGAAACTACAGTATTCTTGCAGACATCGCTAAATTCGGTTATTCCAGATGTAGTAATGTTCTTCTTGATATTATTTGTATCCATCATATTCTTCGTAGTAGTTATACCTATTATTAGCAAAAAATTCTTTAGAAAATAATAAATAGTAGATTAAGTCATAGATATGTTCTTATTTAAAATAAGAAATTAATATCTCTATGATAAAAGACAAAATAAAAAACATCATATATCTATCTCGATATGTGATGTTTTTGTTTTTTATGCTCCTTTGCCTTTAAATTTGCCCCCTAGAAGGCTCTTTATCACTTTTGTATATAAGTAATTACTAATTTAATTTTTTCTTCTTTTAGGCTTAATAAATGTCCAAATGACTAGGGCTAATTGTACAGGAATACCGATTATGAATATTAGCCAAATATTATGCTCCAAAAATGTTAAATATAGACAGGCTAGAGTGGTCCATGTAAATACCGATAGTATTACGAATTTGTACACCGTTCTGCCCCACGATTCATTAAAGGGTAGGAGTACTAGGCACGATACTGGCACAGCCCAAGCGAATAGTAACCACATATTTATATGGAATATTGCCTCTAGATATACATAAGCCACCATTACTATAAACCATATTAGCATAACAAATAGTAGTAGAACAGATAGTTTTGCTATCTTTTGTTTCCTCTCATCGTTATTTAAAACAACTACTACATTCTCTTTAAATAAAGATTCTAGTGGAACGGAGAATATCTCGCTTATTTGTTGCAAGGTTTCTACACTAGGTGTTACATCTCCTCTCTCCCATCTAGATACTGCATTATCACTATAATTCAATTTTTCAGCTAGTTCATTTTGGGTCATATTGTGCTTTTTTCTAAGAGATATTATATTTGATGCAATAATTTTTTTAATATCGTTCATTGCTTTCTCCTTGATGATTTTGCATAATTAATTTAATTACAAATAAATTATAATTTATTTTTGAAAATAAATAAAGAAAAATCTTGCAATTTTTATATTGCAAGATTACAAATATACATATTTTTATGCCATTATTCGTCGTCTAAGTTATCATTTTCTTTTTTAGTATTTTCGTGTGGTGTTTTGCTCTCTTCATTTGGCTTTACAGTCCAAAATTCTTTTGAAGACTCACTAGAAGTGGCAAGGCTCATATCCTCTTTCTTTTCTTCCTTTTTCTCCTCTTGCTCTTCTTTAAATTCTTTAAATTCATCACTTGCTTTTTTAAATGAAATTACGAATTTGCCCTTGTTCTTTATTAAGTTAAATATTACTACTATACTAGCCACTCCCACTAGGGCATATACAAGCCTACTAAATACATTTGCCTGTGAGCCAAATAGTCCTGCGACAAAGTCGTATTGCAATATTCCTATAGTGAACCAATTAAACGAACCAATGCAAACTAGTAAAAACGATATAAATGCTAACATCTTATCCTCCTAAATTTTTTATATATTTTATCTTGTGCAGTGTTTTATTTTTTATTCTATTTTTGTGCTAGGGAATGGCTTTTCTATTAAAGGAAATTGGGGTGAATTTTTTCATAACGAAATTAAGCCGTTTTTTGTGGCAATTCCCTGTAAGAGGGAATTGAAAAAATGCGTTCCCGTCTGAGTGAAATAGGTTGGGAATTAAAGGGGCAAAATTGTCTTGTGCATAAGTAGTAAATTTGTTATATTAATATTGTTATTTTTAAGGGGCAAGTTTATTTAAGCCCCCCAATAACTATTTATTTTGAATATGTTTGCTAGTATAGCAAATGATATATTTAACTAAAACTAAAAGGATAAGTTTATGAAGAAAAAGAATATTAAATTGTATGATAAAAGTAAAAGAGAAAGAATGGAGATACCTATTATATTTGCAACCGACGATAATTATGTGCCATTCTTGGAAGTAACTCTTAGGTCTATTATAGCTAATGCTTCCAAAAAATATAATTATGTTATAAATGTATTAAATACTGGACTAAATAAAGAAAGAACAGACAAAGTTAAATTACTAGAGAATGACAATTTTAAAATTAATTTTTGCGATATCTCCGACCATATCGTTAGAATAAAGGATAAACTAAAAAATTTATATCACTTTGGACTAGCTGCTTGGTATAGACTATTTATCCAGAGTATATTCCCAGAGTATGATAAAGTGGTT
The DNA here is from genome assembly GCA_964439345.1 of uncultured Christensenella sp. Classification (GTDB taxonomy): domain Bacteria; phylum Bacillota; class Clostridia; order Christensenellales; family UBA1242; genus UBA11490. The sequence goes on along the minus strand of CAYTNS010000004.1, from coordinate 52,208 downwards.
TATTTGGATTGCGATATTGTAGTGCTAGGTGATGTATCTGAACTATACAATGTAGATATCGGAGATAATTTACTAGCAGCAGCGAATTGCAATATTATTAGCACTCACGAGGTATTCGGTGAGTATGCCGAGAAATTTGTAGGTGTTCCTAGAAATAAATATTTGCAATCGGGTGTACTTGTTATGAACTTAAAGGAATTTAGAAAAAGAGATTTAGAGAATAAATTCTGTTATCTTATCAATAAGTATAATTTTGATGTAGTTGACCCCGATCAGGCATATCTAACTGCTATGTGTTATGGCAGTGTTAAGTATCTTCCTAATGGCTGGAATAAGGAGGCTATTCCAACACCATTAGAGGGCAAACTAAATATTGTTCACTATGCACTATATAAGAAGCCTTGGCAGTATGATGATGTACTTAATAAAGAATATTTCTGGCAATTTGCTAAGGAATCTCCATTCTATGAAGATATACTAAATATCAAGGCCAATTTCACCGATGAGCAAAGAGCGAATAAAGAAAAAGCCAATATAGATATAGTAGAACACGCTAGAAGAGTATCGGATAGCGAGGGTTCATTTGTAAAACAAGTTATAAAGGGCGACCCTAACTGGTTTAATAACTTGGTTATCGAGGCATAATTTAAAAAAATAAAAGAGGGAATTTGAGTAATATGATGTGTTACTTTGGTTATCCTCTTTTTGTCGTAATAAGGGAGAGGGAAAATTTATGGAAAAGTCTCAAGATAGGCTAGATATACTCAAAAAAATTGATGATTACGAAAAGCAAGGCAAGTGGAATCTGGAGGTGGAAAATGACCCCGAGACGATAGAGCTTTTGCCAAATAAAATTGATTACCTAAATAAAAAACTTAGTAGCAAGGTTGCTACTAAGATAGCCAATATTATGGGTACAAATTTCTTTGAGAAAATGCTTAAAAATGGGCAAATGATTATCAAGGAAATTAAGGGTATAGAAAATTATTTAGCAGTAGATGGTGGGGCGATGATTACCTGCAATCACTTCAATGCTTGTGATAATTATGCTGTGTACAAGGCGATTAAGCCATATCTTGGCAAGAAAAGATTATACAAGGTTATTAGAGAGGGTAATTATACCAATTTCCCTGGTGCAATAGGCTTTTTCTTCCGTCATTGTAATACTTTGCCACTTAGTAGCAATAGCGAGACTATGAAGAAATTTATGGTGGCAGTTAATACTCTTTTAAATAGGGGCGAGAAAATACTTATTTATCCCGAACAGGCAATGTGGTGGAATTATAGAAAGCCTAGACCATTTAAAAAGGGTGCATTTAGATTTGCTGTTACAAATAATAAGCCTATTATCCCATTCTTTATAACTATGGAGGATAGCGAAAATCTAGACCCTAATGGTTTCCCAGTTCAGGCGTATACTGTAAATATTTTCCCAGCTATTTATCCTAAAAAGGAACTATCTAAATCGGAAAATATTGAGTATCTAATGAATGAAAATTTCCGACTTTGGAAGGAGTGCTATGAGGATTTTTATGGCAAAAAATTAGAATATTTGACTGAGGAGTAGATAAAAATATGGTAATGTATCTTTCGATTATTATAATTGCCACTATTTTAATAGCAGTACTTAATATTTTTTGCAATCCTATGGCAGTAGACTATTCTTGGTGGTGGATAGCTATAGCAACGGTTGTTTCGGTTGTAATAGAAATAGGCATAGATGGCTTGTTTGCAGGTTTAGTACACGCAATCCCTGAGAAATTCTTTGACCCCGAAAAGAAATTCTTTAATGTTAGTAAAAAAGAAAGAAAATTTTACGAGAAAATAAAGATAAAATCGTGGAAAGATAAAGTTTGGGAATTGGGTGCTCTAGATGGATTTAGAAAAAATAAAATTGCCGACCCTAATAACCCAATGTATTTAAGGAAATTCCAAGTTAAAGCGAATATAGGTATGATTGTACATATTGCAGGTTGTGTAATGGGCTTTGCAGTTATGCTATTCTTGCCATTTAATTTTTCTTTAACTATTGGATTGCCTGTAGCACTAGTAGGATTTTTGCTTAATATTATGCCCCTTATGGTTCTTAGATATAATACACCTAAATTGAAGGTGGCTTACGAAAGGGCAAGGAGAGTAATGGAGAGGAGAAAACAAGCAGAGCCTGTGGCCAGAAATAATTCTAGTGAAGAATTAAGTGACGAGGTAGAGGGCAGGGATAATGCCGAAATCACCGATGCAAATGATATAAATAATTAAAATGTTTAATTGGCAATAATAAAATTATAAAGCTTAATTGATTAATAAAAAGAACTCCTTTTATATTAAGTGAATCACTAAAGTTATAAGGCTTTAGGTAGTTCACTACATTTATAAAATAGGGGCTCTTTTTTTGTTTATCATTAAGATTTAAAAAGATAATGCTTTTTATGCTAGGGCAATGTGAATATATAATACTATTTAAAAAAAGTTATTTGTACTGTTCGATTATTAGTTTATCAAAGAATACTTTTTCCACAAAGTCGGCTTTGGAAAAAGTTGTAGTGCTAAATACGATGTAATCCCTGATGTGTTTAGCTAGTATTACAGGTGTAGGGCTATCGAAGTGCTCACATATATCTTTTACGTAGTCGTAGAAGTGGTCTATCTCAAAGTCTTCGTCATTTGTATATTTATATGAGCCGGTCATCTTGCCCGATTTCATAGTTTTTACAAACATTTTTACCATTGCCATTATCTCCGTTATCTCAAAATTTCATTAGATAGTTTAACATAAAAAATAAAAAAATCATAATTAAAAATATTACTTTGAAAATTTAAGTTCTGATAGAATTAAATGTATACAATCTACATATTATAAGTACTGGTAGCTTTATTTCGTAGTTCTCCCGTAAATTATGGAATTTAAAATAATTTATAAAAGGAAAGAAACTTCAAAATAAATAATAATAGACAATATAAAGATTGTGTATTTTAAAAAGTTAAAAATTTTTAAAAAATTCTTGACAAATGAATATTTTTATTGTATATTCTAGACGATGAAAATAAAATAAACTTTTTAAAAAGGAAAACCCAGCCAAATGGGTTTTTAATTTTTTTAAAAAATAGGAGATAATTATGGCAGATGTATATTTGACTAAAGAGGCATATAAAGAATTAGAAGAGAAATTAGTGTATCTAAAGAGCGAAGGCAGAGTAGATGTTGCTAATAAGATTAGAATTGCTAGGTCTTTTGGTGATATCAGTGAGAATAGTGAATATGATGCTGCTAGAGAGGAAGAGGCAATCTTGGAGCAAGAGATTATCCAAATTGAGGAAACTTTAAAGAATGCTAAGATTATTTCTAAATCAAAAGCCGATGTTTCTAAAGTTGGCGTAGGTGCTATTGTAGAAGTATATGATATGGGATTTGAGGAGAATTTGACTTTCAAAATAATGGGAAGCATCGAGAGCGACCCAACAATTGGTCAAATTAGCAATGAGAGTCCTACAGGTAAGGCACTTATTGGTAAAGAGCAGGGAGACCTAGTAGAGGTTCACACTCCTGCAGGTGTTCAAAGATACAAAATTCTTTCTATTAAATATTAATTATGTCTAAAAAATTGGGCACACCGTATAAGGTGTGTCTTTTTCTTTTTTATTAGCGATATTGTGACAAATTCTATCCTAATTTGCTAGAATATGGATTTTATATTCTTATCTCAAATATTTTAGAATATTTATATATGCTTAAATCTTAATAAATAAAATTATATATAATATATTTTTATTTTAATGGGTGGTGGGCAAAAATGTAATGACAAATGGGTAAGAGGATAGGAATATGGAGAATAATACCAAAGTGTATGTGGAGAATCTAAAAGACGCTACTCTAAAATTAAAAACACTAGTAGTAGTGATTTTATTTTTAACTATACTAGCACTCAGCTCGACCGAGGTTTATTTCTCTAGTTTAACACCCTTTGGCATAAGTATAGTCTTTGCTCTATTTTATATTGGCTTTAATGGCTATCTACTATCGGCTATCTTTTTAGTTGCATATAATCTATCTAAACTCACCATTCCTGCTATCTTTATTTCACTAGTTGTATCGGGAGTACTTGCGCTAAGCGAATTTATCCGTAAAGTAATAAAGGGCAAGAAAAAAACTTTCCAAACTCTATATGTGGTGATATTATATTTACTATCGCTTATAGGATTTATTATTGTAGGGATTGGTGGGATAAAGGAAAATCTTGCCCTTGTAATAGCTATAGTCCTTTCTATTATTTTTTTATTTGTGTGTTTGCATTTTTTAAAGGCTGTAACACGAAGGGGGATTTGGATAGGTCTTAATCTAGACGAAAAAATATGTGGTGCCATAATATATTTAGTTTTTTTAATAGGGGCTTTGGCAATATCTATATCATATTTTAATTTAGGGTTAACCCTTTTCCCAATAGTGATACTTGTATCAATGTATGTATCGTCAAAGTCGTCGGGTATAGTCGCTACAGCTCTTACGGGAGTAGCTCTTGCCATATATTATCTAGACCCCCTCTATATATCACTGGCAATAGTGCTATTCTTGGGTGGGATATCTTTTAAGGGTGGCATTAAGGTATTTTCAGCAATTGCTGTAGAATTTAGTTATATTATATTTATACTAGTCTTCGGAATGGGCTTTGATATTACTGGCTTACTCTCCGTCACGATTGGAGT
>CAYTNS010000004.1:0-47407 GCA_964439345.1 uncultured Christensenella sp. | reverse complement strand
CCCGATAAAAATAATTGCTATAGACTGGGTAATAGTTTTCTGGATAACTCGCTAGATATGATAGTATCCAATGGATATGAGAGGGGAAAGGTATTGCTAGTTGACTTGCCACAATATCTTACTAGTAATTGCTCAAAAGTCAATTCTCTAGTGGGAGAACTAAATAATATGCTAGTAAGTTACAAAGAATATGCCAGTGCTATTAGTAATCTAGATAATAGTAGGATACTGATAGCCGAGCAATTGTGTGCTACTAGTAGACTACTGGATAGCGTGTCGGAGGGACTTACAGCTAGTGTTACTTTTGATAAAAGACTAGAAGAAAAATTAATTGACGAATTGCGATATAGGGATATAATGTGTATAGGTGCAGAAGTTTATCAAAAGGACATTTCTGTCAAAGAAATAATATTAATTGTCACTAGTGACACAGCAGATGACAAAAAGATAGAAAAATATGTATCAAAAGTAATAGGCATCAATATGCAGATAGTGGAGAAAGAAGATGGTGGAGTATTGGGCACAAAGTCTATTACTATGATATCCCGACCTAATTATGATATAGCTTTTGGCTCTAGTGTAACTACCAAATCGGGCTCCAAAGATTGTGGAGATAATTTTGTTATCTCTCCTATTGACAGTGGTAAGTATCTGATATCTTTGTCCGATGGAATGGGCAGTGGAACAAGGGCAAAAAATATAAGTAGGCTCACGACCGAGCTGGTTGAAAATTTTTATAAGGCAGGATTTGAAAGCGACCTGATATTAAGTACGGTTAATCAATTGCTTACTCTTAGCGAAGAGGAAAATTTTGCGACCATTGATTTGTGTATAATTGATGGCAGAAAAAATACCTATGACTTTATTAAACTTGCTGGTTGCAATGGCTATATTATTAGGGACAAGGGCGAGGTAGAGATAATAGAGGGGAGCAATTTGCCGGTGGGAATACTGGAGGATATTAAGCCTCATATATCCAAGCGCCTAATATCTAATATGGATATGTTAGTATTTATTAGCGATGGGGTGGAAGATATATTATCTGCCAATCTTAATATTAAGGATTATTTGCAGTCACTTGATATTATTAATCCACAGAGCTTGAGTGATGAGATTATGAGTAAAGCACTTTCCTTTAGTAATGGTGTTGCGAGTGATGATATGACGGTTATAGCCGTTAGAGTTTTTGGCACTAAATAAATTACTTGAAAAGCATACTTATTTATGTTAATATATAAATGTATAGAGAAACTAATTGATAAAGTAAATTAGTGTATAATCTAGGAGTAATTTATGGAAAACAAAATAAAGTACGATGTGAAAAATCCTAAATATTTTGATGCAAAGCATTTGGCTGAGTATCTAGCAAAAGAATTGAAAGAAAAGGATTTTAAAATCAAATTTGAGAAGACCAAGAAAGATAATGCAATAGGTGCAATGACCGAGCCTGTAGTGGGTAAAATTAAGGTTATGGGGAATCCTGCAAAAATGGTAGGGGCTTTGCCCGATGGCTGGACTTATGACCCAGTAACAAATAGATTTAAAAATGGCAATAAGTCCGAGGCAGAATACTTTGAGGTAGAGCCACTTAAAAAGAGTAAACCCCTAAAGAGTGTAATTGATATGTCCGATGCGATGTATATGATTAGGTTAAAAAGACCTGACCTTAGAGTAAAAGCACTAGACTCCACCACAATAGGTATAGATGGTAGCGAGATAGATAATATCGATTGGAAGGGAATCTTCGGTTCAACATTCCGTTTTGATAAGCGTACTGGAACTTTGCAAGGAGAAACTAAAGAGGGTATAAAGCTTAGCTTCAATATTTTGACCGAAAATATGAAGTCAAAGAAATTTGAAACGGTTAGTGAATCTTCCTATACAGCTAATGTAGATGGCGTTATAGAGAGAGGCTTTAGCGAGGGGAATAGAAAGTCGGTAGAAGAAACGGCTGATAAATTAATAGGCGAGATTGCCTCTCTTGACCCTAGGGCTACTCTGATGAATGCCGATTTACACACCTTCTCTCCTAGTGATGCTAGATTTTTGTATGAAACTAAAAATTTAATTCCTAATCCTAAGGGGGGACTGGCCGTACAAGATAGGGATACGGGTGTAATATATACCGATCCAACTCTAGTATCGCAATTATCCATTATATATAGTCTAGTTAGAATGGTGGATAGGTCGGGAACTATCGAGGATAATCCTTTGCTTGATTCCGTTACCAGAGGCGATGTCAATTGGGAAAACTTTGATAAAATGTTTATGGCTTTTGCAAATAACCCAGATATGTTAAAGGTAGCATTTAAAGAAATTAGCGCTGGTATGGAAACGGGAGATAATGCTAGAGAGATTAGAGAAGATGTAAAAGAGGCTGTAGTAGAAGAGGCAGGGGTAACACAAAAATCCAGTATGGAATCGGGTGTAGAAACCACTCAAAAGAGCAGTGTTATTACAGATGATATGCAGAGCGTAGAACTAAAAAACGATGGCAAGGCAGTAAACGAGGCAACTATCGATGATGATAAAAAGCCTATGTCTTATGAGCAACTAGCCTTGCTAGATAATAGATACGAAAGGATTACTGGCGAAGACGGCAGAACTGCTGGTGCTTACGATGAAAAGACGGGACTTAGGGTAGACGCAAATAATAGAGATATGAGATACTGGTTAATCGTAAAAGATGCCCTAGATGAGAGATTTGGAAATGACGAAAATGCAAAGGCAAAATACTGGAATGCCGTTATCCAGAGGGACGATTGGCAATCGGTCGCGTGGAGCATTTGTCAGACTTTTGAGGCTCAGAATATGAGAAGAACAGAGATGGAAGATGAAGATGTAATGGTTATGAAAAAGCCAAATAATAATGGAAGCAATGAGTAACTAAATAATATAAAAAATAGCAGTTGTGAACAAAAAACGACTGCTATTTTTATTAAATGTGTCTTTATATATTAAACACATTTTCTGTTTTTGAAGTGTTTAATTTTTTCCTATCAATACAACTCCCGATTTCTTTACAAAATAAGTATTTTTTCATATACTAAGTGTATGGAAAATTTAGATAATAAAAATAATCAAAAAGAGTATACATTAATTACGGGTGCTACTGGTGGACTAGGTAGGGCTTTTGTAACGGAATGTGCACTTACTGACAGTAACTTAATATTAGTTGCCACAAATATAGATAGATTGAATAGTTTTAGAGAGGAACTAATTAGCAAATATGCAGGGATTGATATACTTGTATATAAGTGCGATTTTACCATATCAGAAGATATAGAGGGATTGCTAAAATACATTGAAACTAATAACTTAAAGGTATCGAGGCTAATAAATAATGCCGGATACATATGTGAAGGTAGCAATAAATATGTATCACTAGAGACCCTACAAAAGTGTATAACGGTCAATAATCTAGGCACGACTACTCTTACTAAAGGGGTATTAGATTTGCATAACGCAAGTGACAGGCTAGAGATAATAACGGTCAGTAGTCTAGCTAGTAATTATCCTTTGCCTTATATGGCAGTATATTCGGCAACTAAGGCGTATCTAAAAAGTTATATGCTATCCCTAAGGGAAGAATATAAGGGGGATAATGTAAATATCCTAACCGTGCTACCGGGGGCTATAGCCACATCGGATAGTATGAAAGAGGCTATTGATGCTCAAGGTTTTAAGGGTAGACTTTCGGCTGTAGCGCCTAATAAGATTGCTAAGATTGCACTAAAGAAATCTAAGAAAAATAAGGCCCAGTATATCCCTGGGTGGTTTAATAAACTTACTAATGTGGTAAGTAAATTGGTACCCCTTTCTCTTCAGATAAAGGTGGCTGGGAATATGTGGAAAAATTCACAAGAGAAAAGAGGAATAAAATAAAAATGCCATAGATTTATTCTATGACATTTTTTATTTTGTTTAGAAGAATTGCTCGACTTTTGAACCCTCGTCATTATTATCCTTGGTAACAATAATTCTGCTATTTAGATAATATTGCATTTTTTCCACGTGGGTTATAAAGCCTACTGTGAAATTAAGCTTGATAAGTGCATCAAAGCTTTGTAAAACTTTTTCGATATAATTTTCGCTTAAGTTTCCAAAGCCCTCGTCAATAAAGAAGAAATTGAAGTTCTTATTATTGTTGATAGCAATACTTTGAGAAATTCCTAATGCTAGGCTAAGTGACACTATAAACCTTTCACCACCACTTAGGGTTTTAACCGTTCTCTTGATACCACCATTGAAATTGTCTATTACATTAAAGTCTCCGTCGTAATTTAGTAGGTACTTGCCTTTGCTGATCTTATATACATAGGAATTAGCAAAGTTAGTAATAAGTCCCATATACTCTTCGGCAACGAAATCAATAAGTGCACCGTGAGATATTAGACTCTCTAATTTCTCTATAGCAGTATACTGTTTATTGACTGTATCTAGTTCTTCTTGGACTTTCAAAAGTATATCTAGGTTCTTTTTCTGGATATCCATAGTGATTTTATTTACATTTATAAATACCTTTAAATCGCTTAGTTTTTGCTCATTTTCGGTAATGCTAGATAGCAAAGCGTTGTAATCGTCCTTGGTGTAAATATAATCGGCAGTCTTTTCCTTAAGAGCAGACATATTGGTTTCTAGTAGATATAATTCTTTTTTGTAGTTTTCTACCTTTTCTTTTAGGGCAGGTAATTCCTCATTGCTTATTAGCAGTGATTTATCTACAGTCTCTTTAAATACAGCCTTATTAAATGGCTTTAGGGCTACTTTTAATTCGCTTAGCTTGTCCCTATAGTTTTCGATATTAGTGGTAGAAACCTCGATATCTATTATAGCCTTTTGCTTTTGCTCTAGTAAATCATCTAGTTTGCTTTGTAGATTCTCGGCTTCCGACTTGTAATTATCTAGAGTCTTGGTTAGGAACCCTGCATCGGCAGTGGATTTGATTTCCTTTAGTGCAGTTAGTTCGCCTAAAATCTCTTTTTTGTTTTTCTCTATCTCGGCATTGTACTCAGTTATTTGATTATTATATAAATCAATATTTGTTCTAGCAGTAGCAAGATTTTCTTTTACTTTTACCAATTGCTCTTCTAGGTCGTCACATTGTTTATTTAGTTTATTATTTTTCTCTAGTAAATCTTCTTTTATCTCGTCTAAGTCTTCACCCTCTAGGTTTAGTTCTCTTAGGTCTTTCATTATATTGCCAATTTCTTTTCTTACGGCAATTTCATAATTTTCGATATCGTGAACTACTGTAGTTACTTGGTCAAAGATATTGAAGTTCTCGACCTCTGCTAGGTCTTCTGGATTAATCTTATTTTTGGTAATAGTTAAGAATAGTGCAAAATCTTGCTTTGTTTTGAATGATTGGCAATCGTTTAATTTGTCTAGAGTATCCATATTATCAAAGATAATATTTTCTAGTTTTTTGTAGTTTGCTTGGATATCTACGATATTTGCCTTGTACTGCTTAACTAGGGCAGTGGTCTCGGTCAATTTTTCGGATATGGCTACAATCTTTTCATTAATAGCTTTTTTCTCCGATTGTAAATTATTCATTCGGTCTTCGTGAAGTTTTCTCTTTTCCTCAGTAACCTTTATATTCTGCCATTCAGCCTCAATGCTTTGTGTTTTTGCTTTGTTATCGGCTAGTAATACATTGACTTCTTTTATGCTCTCATCTAATTTTTTAAGCCTTGCTTTATCATTATCGATATTTTCAGTTAGTGTTTTTACTTCGTCTAGGCAATTGTTATATTGATTATTTACAATTGTAAAGTCGCCGTATTTTTCGGTGTACTCTATTTGTTTTTCGATTAGGTGGATATCCCCAGCCTCGCTTTGCTTTATGCTATAAGATACTTCCATATCTAGTAGGTTTTGCTTAGCCTCTAATTCCTCTTTTATGGTGTTAGATAGTTTTTTGTCTCTAGCAATTAATCTCTCTAGGCTTTTTACCTCTTTATCGCTATTTGCTAGTATTACCTCGGTCTCGGCAATCGTCTCTTGACTTATACCCCTATAGATAGATGCCTTTTCTTCTAGAGTTGCCTTTTTTAGGGCTACTAGATTTTTCCTATTTTTCAATCTATCATTTAGTATTACGCCGAATTGCTCTAGGTCAAAAAGTTTAGCAAGAGTTTTTTTCCTAAGGGCAGGGGTATCGGATAGGAATCTATCAAATTCGCCTTGTGGCAAAGCGATACATTTAGTAAATTCTTTTTTTCCAATGCCAATGATTTCGAGTATCTTATTATTAACATTATCTGGCATTTCAGCTAGAGTTTCTTTCTTGTGTACATCTATTAGACTTGCTTCTGCCTTTAGTCCACTAGGACGAACATGAAAGTCTCTCCTAACTAAATATCTATTGGTTTTGCCAATGTTATTCTCCATATCAAAAGTGAATTCTACATAAGCATCTTTGGTATTTACATTTATAATATTTTGTAAAGTATCTCTATCGCTAACGCCGTATAGGGCTAGGATTATGCTATCTAGTATAGTAGTTTTACCACTACCAGTCTCACCGAATATTCCAAATACATTGCTTTTTGCTAATTTTTCAAAATTAATTTCTTGCTCGGAAACATAACTATTTATGCCCTTTATTTTAATCATTATCGGTTTCATATAGTCCCTCCGACATTAAACTTAAGAATAATTCTTTTACATCAGGCTCTGGCTCAGTGCCTAGTTTGGATTTTACGAAGTGGTCGAATATCTCGGCTGTGGTCAAATCCTTTTTACTAGCCACGTTAGCTGTAGCCCTAGCCTCATTGGTAATAACCGAAAGGGTTACTAGATTTGGGTGATTTTTCCTAAGTGCCTTTAGGTCACTTAGGGTAATATATGGGGAGTACTCTTTGCTCTCCTCTGGACTATCTAGATTATCCACATTTTCTATAATTACCTTGACTAGTGCCTCTGGGTTTTCGTCTAATACTTTGTGAGCATCTACTACCGATTGCACGGTAAATTTTTTAAGAGGTTTAACATTTAATGGCTCTTTGGTAACCGATTTTACACCATCTTTATCTACATCTACTATTAGCACATTGGTAGGCTCGTCATTCTTAGCTGAGAAAAAGTAATTAAGTAGAGAACCCGAATAGTAAACATTATTTTCCTTGCTTACGGCAAGTGTGCTGTGTATGTGACCAAGGGCTGTGTAATGAGCTTTATTTTGGAAAGTCTTTTGGTCAACATAGGCAAGTGTGGTGGATAGGGTAGTGTAACTTAGGAAGTCCTCATCTGACATATCCACGCCATAACTCATAACATGTGCCATAGTGATATTGATAGTATCGTCTCTGAAGTGGCTAGTGCCATAATTTAGCCATTCGTTTACTTTGGAATTAAAGTCATCGCCCTCGTGTTTGATTTCTTTGTATCTATAATACGATGGGTATGGCAAAAGAGCAAGGACTATATCCTCACCAGCTTTTGTATGAAATTCTATGTAACCTTTGCCCGACTTGGTAGCAACGATATTCTTATTCTTCTTGCTCTTGTCTATCTTGATATTATCTATGTGTCCCACTAGATATATTCCGAATTTATCGGCAAAAATATTAGCATTGGCTAGTCTTCTAGGGTCATCGTGATTACCGGCAATGGCAATTACTGCACAGTCTCCATCTCTACTAAGTTCTGCTACGGTATTGTAGAATAATTCTTCATCTTCTGCACTAGGTACTAGATTGTCGTAGATATCTCCAGCAATTAAAACCATATCTACTTGATTTTTCTTGGCAATATCTATTACTTGATTTAGGGCTTCTTTCTGCTCCTCAAATCTATCTAGGTCGTCAGTCTTTGCACCTATATGCCAGTCAGCAGTATGCAAAATTTTCATTTTCCCATCTCCATTCTTTGTCATTAGATTTCTAGAATTATTTTAACATATAATTATTTATATTCAAAATATATAAAGGAATTGTAAAAATTTTTTTAATGCTTTTATCCACAAATTAGTTTGTGTATGCAATGTGCATAAAAATTAAATAAAAAAGGTGACATAAAAATATTGAAAGGGGTTTTAAAATGTGGTATATTATTTTATGAAATTGAAATTAGGGAGCAAGGGAAATGTCTTTTTGTGAGTATTCTAGCGAAGTGGTAGCAAAAAATGTAGTTGCACTAGATAATTTATTTATAACCGAATTTATGCCACAAGCCACCGATGGCGCTGTAAAAGTTTATTTATTTGGACTTTTTAAGTGTTCTTCGGCTAAGGATAATACATTAGAGGATTTTGAGAAAAGCCTCAATATGACTAGGGAAGACATTATCAGTATTTTTTACTATTGGCAGGAGGTGGGTCTAGTTCAAGTACTAGATATTAATCCTATTTGTGTTAGATACTTGCCTATCAAGAATGCTATACAAAAGATTAAAAAATACAATGTAGATAAGTACACTGGATTTAATATGTCGGCACAAGAATTAATGGGTTCAAAGATGTTAACTCCTAGGGAATTTGAAGAATTTTATTTCCTAATAGAGAACCTAAAAATGGAGAAAGATGCCGTTCTTAGGATTATTCAATATGCAGTGGGAATAAAGGGTAAAGCCACATCGGTTAATTATGTTATTACTATTGCTAAAAATTGGGCTTATGACGGAGTGAAAACTCTAGAAGATGTAGAGGAAAGGATACTAGACCAAGAGAGGATATCGGGGGATATATCCTTGCTACTTAAGGCCATGGGGATTAAAAGAACTGCAACAAATGAAGAGTATCAGATGTACTTGCAGTGGAAGAATGATTTTGATTTTACACTGGAGATAATGATATATATCGCCAAGCAATCAAAATCTAAAAACTTTAATAAATTAAATGGCGAAGTATTCAAGTGCTATAGTAGGAAATTAGAGAGCGAAAAAGAGATAAAAGATTATTATGCTATGCAAGATATGATGTTTGCTCTATCTAAGTCGGTAGTGAAGGCTATGGGACTATGGTATGACAATCTGGAGGTCGTAGTAGATACATATATTGCTAATTGGTTGCAATTAGGCTTTGACGAAGAGGCTATACTTAAATTAGCTAGATATGCCTTTAAATCCAGCATTAGGACTTTGGAGGGCTTAAATAATATTATTAATAATATGTTTAAGTCGGGTGTGGTTACTAGCCAAGCGATTGACGAACATATGGCAGAAATAATCAGAGACGATGGCATTATTAAATCGATACTAGAGGCTATGGGGATTAGTAGAGAGGTTAATTCGCAGGATAGAAATCTATACAAGGTTTGGTTATATGACTGGGGACTTAGCAAGGAACTAATAGATTATGGTGCTAAGCAATCCAAAGGTACTTACCTACCTATGCAGTATCTAAATAAAATACTATCGGAGTATAGAAGTAAGGGAGTAAAGTCAGTAGACGAGGCAAAGGGTATTACCTTAGATACTACTTCTCCTAAGAAGACTACAGAGAAATCTCCAAAAGAAGCGAAAAAACAGGATTATTCAAAGAAGGAATTAAATAGCTTATTTGACGATATCTTTGAGGTGGAAATATAATTTAGAGAGGGGATAAATGGGAGCATTAGAGACGGCAGAAAAGAATATTTTAAAGAAAAAACTTGATGCCGAACATAAGGCAGATATGAACTTAAATAGAGTATTACAGGACGAGAATGTTAGGATACTCTTTGTTAAATGTAAAAAATTGGTGGTTGAGATCGCTAAATTAGAGGTTGATGGCAAGTCTGCCGTAGACAAAAGAAAGGAGTACAATGATACTAGAGAGGTACTAGCCAAATTGCTAGTAACTATGGGTATAGATAAATCGGAATTACGCCCTAAGTATGAGTGCTCTAAGTGTAAAGACACTGGCTATGTTTCGGGGGAGGCTTGTGAATGCCTAAAGAAAGAATTTAGCAGAGAACTTATTAGGAGTAGTGGAATAGATGCTAGTGTATTCCCTAAATTTGATGGCGACTATTCGATGTTTGAAAACTCTAAAGAAGTTAAATGTATTTACGATAAAATGAAGAAATTTGTTGCTAGTCCCGATACTGCTATTGATTTGGTTTTAATAATGGGAGATACGGGAGTAGGCAAGACACATCTAATAGGTTGTATGACGACTTATGCTATTGAACTAGCTAAAACGGTTAAATACACCACAGCATTTAATTTTAATCAAGATATGCTTAAATATCATTGTGCAAAGCTAGAAGAAAAGGAAGATATATTAAGCCCATATATAAATAGTGATTTTCTATTTATAGACGACCTGGGCAGTGAGAATAAAATAAAAAATGTTACTAATGAGTACTTGTATTTAATCATAAATGAAAGAATGCTTAATCATAAAAAAACCATTATCAATACCAATCTGGATTTTGAGCAAATTCAAGATGTGTATGGTGAGAGGATTTTCAGTAGATTAATGCACAAAAAACAAAGCCTAAAAATAAAATTCAATGGCATCGACCAGAGAGTGGGAATTAAAAAAGGTAAAAATAAAGACTAAAAAAAGAGCCGATTTGGTAGGTCTCCTTGATGGGGGATTAGACTCCAAAATTTGGCTCTTTTTTTTAAATAAAATACCCAAAGAATTAAGCACACCGAAATGCTAAATTATAGCTTATTTTTGCTAAATTCGTAAACGGCGATTGTAACCGACATAGATAGATTAAAGCTATCTATTTTAGGGCTCTCTTTTATAAGTAGGGGAGTGCCTAGATTTAAAAAACTATCTGGTAGCCCAGTAGCCTCATTGCCAAATATTAGGGTGTGAGGCTCTTTTTTCTCCTCAATACTCTGTAAGGTTTGGGTAGCTTTTAGCATAAATGGATAGGGGTAATTATTATACTTACTTAGGTACTCATCGATAGAAGCAAAGGTCTCGATATTTATAGAAAATATTGCTCCCATACTAGCCCTTATTACTCTAGGGTCAAAGTGGTCAATACATGGGGTTATAAGTGCTAGATTTTCGTAACCAAAGCCTAGCATTCCTCTAATTATTGTGCCTAAATTGCCCATGTCGCTAGGGTTATTTAGGAGTACGTGATTTGCTCTTTTATCTAAAGTATCTTTGTATTTTTCAAAGACCCCCATTATATAAATATTGCCTTTTTTAGATAGCTTTTCTATTAGTTTTCCGTTTGTAGTTATCTTTAGATTATTTGCTTTTGCTAGACTCAATATTTTATCTATGTCTAGGGATTTTTCTAGCTTTTCGTGTAGAATTATTTCTCTTGCCGATTGGGGTTTTTGAGTTAGTAATTCGTATGTTGGGAAAGCTCCAAATGTAAAGCTAAAATTATCCTCTTTATTGTAATTTTTGTAGTTCATAATTATGACCTTTTATTTTTTTTTCTAGAATTAAAATTAATCGAATAGAGTGTAGTTATTTAGTATTAATTTGATAACTTCTTTTTTAAGCTTATTATCCATAGGTGCACCTGCTGCTTTTACGTGTCCACCACCACCATAAATGGCTGCTATTTGGGATACATCTACATCTTCCGTTCTGCTACGCAAAGATATGCCCTGTTGCATATTGATTATTATTACATAGTCGATTAGGTGAGAGTACTTTTCGGTTAGGTAATTGCCTAGTATGCTTCTATGAGATTCGGCAAATACTATTCCACATCTTTTGCCACATAGGGTTGCGTGGAACATAGTTTTCTCTGTTTCTTCTAGATATCTATTTATTCTATCTTGTTCTATTTTTAGTAGATACTTTTGGTCATTGGTGTAATAGAATTTTTCTTTATTATTTTTTAAAAAATCTAGATATGTAGATATATAATTATCTCTGCCTAGTATGGAATGCAATTCACTTAGATTTTTGGCATCTATATTATTTGTTTTTGCCCAGTCCCAAGTATCATTTAGTCTAACTAATTCGGTGTATTCCCTCATAGCACTATTATCAAAAGTTTCGGGATATCTTTCGCATAGATATTTATATATTAGGGAGGTTGCACATTCATTTACACCCTCGTCATTTCGGCTGATAGCTACACCAAAAGGGTAGTTATTTGCACTCAAATCAAATGCGTGATGGTCAAATGTGTGGAATCTTTCGCTATTTCCTGTAGACATAATCAATTCGCATGTTCTTTTGTCTAGGGTTAGGTCGGTTATAAATATCTCATCATATTTTTTGTACGAACCATTTTTGATAATCTCGCTTACTTTTGGACATACATCATTTGCATTTAGTAGTATAACATCTAGATTTTCTCTAATTAGTTTTAGGAAAATGACGGGACTTAATCCGTCTATGTCGGCTTTGTGTGATAGTATTAATGTTTTCATTTTTTCTCCTATTTTAGTCTTAATTCTTTTGGATAGTAATTTTTTAATTTGCCCTGAGTGGCTTTGCCTCCACCAAGGGGGATATCTTTATAAAATACGGCAACTATTCCTTTTTTGCTTCCGTCTATATCTATTTCTTCACCTTTTAAGTAGTTGTAGATATTTGTGTCGTCTAGGTCTATTCTATTTACAAATTTGTCGCCGTAAGTGTGATAAAAGTTATGATTAAATTTTAGCATCCCACCACTTAAGTTTCCCAGCACTGTGCCGATGGAAACTATATTTAGTTTGCCAAAGTTCATATATACATCGGGTACTGCAAATATGGTGTCATTCCTCTTATATAGGTTTAGTTGTCTTATATCTACTACACCCTTTGTAACTTTTGCTATATCATTTAAGTCCTTGCGATAAACGGGTGAGATGTTGCACATATTTAATTCTTCGCCCTCAATGTCCTCACAGCCATCTTTTTCGAGTATTGCCATAAATTGACCTTCGCCACTGTGCAGATGTGGATATCTCCTCCTTGTGTACTCAGTGTGGAAGGAGTCTATAGCGATTCCTTTGGTGGTGACATCGTCAAATTTGCTATCGGGGCTAATTATATGGAAATTAGGGTTTTCGGCTAGGAATTTTGCTATAACTTCCTCATTCTCTTTGGGGTCGTATGTACAGGTGGAATACACTAGTCGTCCACCGTCTTTTAGTAAATCCTTTATGCTATTTAATATACTTAATTGCCTTTTTGCATTGGTTTCTATATTGCTAAGTGCAAAAGCATCTATATCGAAATTATTTTTCCTTATCATTCCCTCACCACCACAAGGGGCATCGACTAGGATTTTATCAAATTTTAGTCGAGTATTTTCGTAGTCGGCTGGGCTATCGCTAGTGATTGCAAAGTTTTTAAATCCCATACGGGTAAGATTTTCATATAGTATTTTAGCCCTATTGTATACAATTTCATTGGATACTAGGAAGCCAGTGTTATCTAATTTCTCTAGTATCTGAATAGATTTTCCACCGGGAGCTGAACACACATCTAGTACATAATCTCCCTTTTCTATATCAAGCATTTCGACTGGATACATAGCACTAGGCTCTTGTGAATAAATTATGCCTAGGTGATTAAGGGTGTTTTCGGCGAACTTTAGATTTTCGGTGTAAAATCCATTGTCTATATGTGGGATAGGGGTATGTGTAAAATCTGCTAGACTCTCAAACTTATCTTTGTCTATCCTGCTGTAATTAACTGTAATACCTTTTACGCTAGGGCTTTCTAGACTGCAGATAAATTTATCTATGTCACTACCTAGTAGATTGCTCATTTTATCTATAAAGTTTTGAGGTAAATCCATATTAGTTCCTTTTTCATATTTAATTAGTAAGTTTATCACATAATTATTTTTTTTTCAAATAATAAGAGACGTTTGAAAATAATTGACATTTTAACTTGTCCCCTTTAAGGCGAAAATTAAATGCGATAATATGCTTTTTGATATATAATTTGAGATGATAAATTTTACAAGAATTGTTCAATTTTGTACAATTTATTCAAAAATTGAACAAAAATTTTACAAAATTTGCCAAATTTTAATGAAATACTTGCAAAATGCCAATATTTTTGGTAAATTAGTTTTTAGACAAGTCTTCCCTTGGGACTAACAAAACTTTGCGAGTATTTACAAAGGAAATTGCTAAAATGAATACAGTTAAAGCATCTATTTTTACTGCTAATAGAACTTTAGCCAGTTCTATGAAAGAAAAATGCAAAAGTAATGGATTGGATTTGGTTTATATATCCAAATTATCTGATTTTTT
Organism: uncultured Christensenella sp.; assembly: GCA_964439345.1. Classification (GTDB taxonomy): domain Bacteria; phylum Bacillota; class Clostridia; order Christensenellales; family UBA1242; genus UBA11490. The sequence continues at coordinate 33,289 of CAYTNS010000004.1, read as the reverse complement.
AACTCATTTGATTTATGCCAATAATGAGATTATTTTTGTTGATGAACACTTTGGAAAGGTAAAAGATATTTTATCTGAATTTTGTCAGAGATATGATAATAATATTAGAGTTATATATCTATCCGAGAGGGAGGGTTTTGAGGTATTGGATAGAAAGATGAATACCTATAGGTCGAGTGTTGAGGCTCTGCCTAGTCTTATGCCTGTACTTATGGAAACGCTAGAATCCTTTCATAGTATTTTTAGCAATATTCCCAATGAAGAATTATTCAAGGTTGTTGCAAACTCCTTAAATGAATTTAAGATACTGCCTAAGTTTCTAGGATATAAGTATCTAGTTCAGGCTATAGCGTATGTTATTAAGCATTGTTCAAATAAGATAAATTTGAATGACGATATTTATAAATATTTGTCTAAGCAAAATAATACTACAGTTTTTAGTATAGAAAAGGATATTAGAATGGCTATATCCAAGGCCTTAAAGGATTATCCTCATTTATTTAGCAAAGTGACTACTAGCAATAAAAAGATTACAAATGCTATTTTTATTACACATATAGTTGGCAAGGTAAAAATGATTTGTATGAAAGAGTATCTCGAGACTTAAGAAATTAAACAATTGCTGTAGGGGAATAATAAATAATATTTAGGTTTCATATAATGCTATATGAAGCCTATTTTTTATAAAATTAAAAATCTATCTTCCTCTCAGATAGCAAGGTTACTCAAAGAATATAGGTGGTACTTAATTATATTTTTTGCGCTATTCTTGCTAGGATATATTACGGGCATATTCACAGCCGGTAGATATTCGGGGGATTTGAGTTGCGAAAATTTAATAAATACCTATCTTTATGCAGTGCTTACTAAGGATACAAAAACTATTACTTATTTCATTATTATTTCCGTCTATTTTCTGGTAGTTTCGTTATTTTTTATTATCTTTACCAGAAATAAATTTATGATAGTGGTAGATGCTATATTACTTTTGCTTATAGGCTATGTAGCAGGTTTTGATATCTGTATTATCTTTATTTGTTTGGGGCTTTCTGGCATAGTACTAGGTTTTATATCATATGGGGTAATAGGACTATTATTTTTTGCTAATCTTTGCCTGATACTTTCCATTTCTAGCAAAATGGCTATGTGCAAATCCAATATGGAGATAAGGAATAAAGGATTTTTTAAGTTTTGCTTTGTACTTATCTTAATTGGGGTAATATATATCTTCCTAATGTCCTTTATATTTTCTCTTATTCACCTATTTGTAATTGTTGGATAAAATTGTATACATTAAAGTAAAATATTAGATTATTTTTGGATTTCGTGGTAAAATACTAAAAATATAATAGAGGTAGTGTGCCATGAAAAAATTCGGGAAAAAGATTTTACATAGTTTAATAGCTATAGTTTTGTGCATATTTTGCTCTTTTTCTGCTGTCGGCTGTGTGCCGGGACCTAGCAATCCAGGGCAGGGGTCGGGACTAGTGAGCCCAAGTGGAAGCAATCCTACTCCTAAACCACTTTTCCCCGAGTCCTCTTGGCCGGAGACTGATGATAATGGTATTGCCGATTATAACGATGTATTTGCTGGAGTTTTGGCAGTATACGAGGTAGACCAAAATAGCGCAGTCTTCTACGATAAGAATCTAAATAAGAATGTGTCCTATAAGGAATTAATCGATAGACAATTTGATACTATGGCCAGTTACCTATATGATACTTTGTCTAGGATATATGGCACTAATAAGGCTAGTAATACAGGTGCTATTGAGGGATACAAGTCTAGTAATATTAATTATAATTTTAGCGACACAGTTAGCTCTGCACCTCAAAAGAAAATTGCCGGATTGGATTCGGGCGCACTTGCCAATAAAAATACTCTTAATTACAATGATGCCATCAATGGTGGATACAAGATAACATACAAGGAAGAAACTATCACTGACGAGGCTACAGGCACTACATCTACCGTATACTCTTTTGATAAATATAGCGACACCGAAAAGGTAACAACCAATGCTTGGAAAAAGGCTAGTAGTTTTAATAAAGATTATTTAAAAAGAGCCTTAATGAATATATATCTAGATTTAGATGGAATTGGCTTTGATGAGAATGAAACACTTAATTTGACTAAGCACAATGCGCTAAAAACTAAATATCAAACATACTCTACTCCTAATAATGTATCATCGTTGTACGAGAGGATAACCACTTTGGGAATATCAAAAAAATACTTATGGCACGTTGCATATTTTTTGGCTTACGATGTTATAGGAGAGGCAAATATCCTAAATTCAGTTAATGCTAGTGATACTATATTTACCAGTGCTTCGCAGACAGCTATTAAGCCACTTGATAGTATAACTGCCGATAATTTGACGGTATTTGAGACATATCAAAATTACAAGGGTTATGATATTATCCTTAGAGATGTAGTGTGGAATATGGCAAAATTATATGTGCCAACCAGTGGTGTTATCAAATTTGATGGCAGTGTGGATTCTACCTACTTTAATGGTAGTAATGCTCTAAGCACAATGTTCCCTAGAGTTACTCAGAATGAATATGTTTATTATGACGATATTGACCTAATAGCCGATGTAAAAGAGGAAGAGGTTAAGACCAAAAGTAGAAAAAAAGACGATGACGAATACTACGATGAAGATGAGGAAGAGTCAATCAGTATTGGTGGCTCTGTTAGAAAACTAAAAGAATTAATATATATCCCTCACATTACTAATTCTAAGGTGGGTAGCACATTTACAGTTGATACACTATTTGTGGGCTTTAAGTCTACCGATAGTCAATTCTTAGTTAATATTACTTACGATGCCGTATATAATAATGAAAGTGAAAAAACTGAAGACAAAACATTAGTTTACGATGACGAGTATAAGAAAGATGAGATGGTTGTAGGTAGCAAGGTTAAGGTATTTACCGAGTACTCCGATATGGGCGATGATGAAAATAAGAATGTCGGTAGTATGATAGATGCAGGGCTTTATACCGAAACTGAGCAGAAAGATTTGAGCAGGTTTGCTGTGGGTGATGTAGTTATTTCCGACGGCACTGCAATTGATACTTTTGTAAGCAATTGTTTCCATACCGAGGATTATACCGTAACATATCCCGATGGGAGCACAAATACTTATTCTATAGCAAGATTGGGTGTCTACAATAATCTATACAATACTTCGGGAGCACTTAATTTTACTAAGAATTATTTTAGCTTTAAATTTAGTTATTACACTAGCGAAGGGGCTACAATGAGCAGTATCCCTAGTATGTATATTATGTACTTATCTTTAGGTAGTATGGACTAATTTAGGTAAGAAGTAATAGTGAATAGGAATAAGTAAGAGTGAAAAGAGAAGAGTTAAGAGTGAAAAATGAACAGGTAAAATAATGGCCAAATAAAAAAGTTACTACTTAGGACGGTAGTAACTTTTTTACTATTTAATTTATTTTTATAATCTTGCCTTTTGTTAATTTGTACGCATCGCCATAGTAAGTATAATTATCGTTATCTATTAGGATATATGAGTAATTAGGTATAGCAATTAATTCTTTTTCGTGAGACATTGGCAAGATGTAATCTCCAGCAATATTTATGCCATCGGGGGATATGAATTGATACTTTCCACATTCTCCATCAAAGTGTGGAATTATAATGCTATTATGATAGTCTAAGCCTTGTATCCATTTTTCACCACCCATATCAGATAGTTCCTCGGGGAAATTGGCAATAGTTTGCCCCAAATTCATACTTCCAGCCGAAATGCCTATTGCTAGACCGGTGTACTCTTTTAGTATATTCTTTAACCCCATTTTATTAAAGAAATCCATTTGTCTTATGCACTTGCCACCACATAGTATTATGGCATCGGAATTTAGTATAATGTCTTTAGCATTTTTGTAATTTCTATTATCTATAGCTATGACCTCTTTGAATGGTAATCCACTGAGGGCAAAGCTAGTTCCTATTACATCTATCTTTGTGTCCATCTTTTCGATATTCTCAGGGTCATTGGCTATAAGTACTAGTCTATCTCTTTTTGATATATTTTCTTTTAGGATATCTAGTAGATTATTTCTATTAGGCATAGCAATAGGTGTTGCTATATCTGTATCTATATCGTAATCGTCAGTTGGCAATATGCTTGTTAGTAGTATTTTCATAAGTCCCTCGCTTCTTTAAGTTTATTTTAGCATATTGGGAGAAAGTGGGCAACTTTATGTGTAAAAATAAAAATTTTTGATAAAATTTAAAAATAAAGTTAAATAAATAGTTTTTCTTTTGAAAATAGTGTATAATACTCTCGTGGAATGTGGCATTTAATTAATTTTAGCATAAAAATACTTGAAAAAATTCCACGAAAGTAGTGATGGGGAGGCATAATGCAAGGAAATATTCATTCGGTTGAGACATTTGGAACTGTTGATGGTCCGGGTGTTAGATTTGTAATATTTATGCAGGGCTGTCCTATGAGGTGTGCATATTGTCACAACCCCGATACTTGGACTATAGGTACTGGCACTAATATGTCGGTAGATGAACTGATATCGGAGGCTAATAGGTACAAAAGGTACATAAGGGGCATAACCGTATCGGGTGGTGAACCATTACTACAGATGGATTTCCTAATAGAATTATTAGGTAGGGCTAAATCGGAGGGCTTGGATACATGTATTGATACATCGGGTGCAGTATTCGATAGCAAAGATGAGGCTTTTATGAGTAAGCTAGATAAATTAATAGAGGTATGCGACTTATTTATGCTAGATATCAAGCATATTGATGATGATAAGCATCAGTGGCTGACTGGCAAGTCGAATAAAAATATCCTAGAATTTGCTAAGTACCTAGATAGCAAGGGCAAGGATATGTGGCTAAGATATGTGTTAGTGCCTACTATTAATGACGATGAGGCTACTTTGAGAAAATGGAAAGAATTTGCAAATACATTAGAGTGTGTTAGCAAGATTGAAATTCTACCATATCACAGACTGGCTGTGGCTAAATATGAGGCATTGGGGATAAAATATAGATTAGAGGGTATCCCCGAGCCAACCACCGAGCAGGTCAAGTGTGCAGATATGATTTTAAACGGTAAAGGAGAAGAAATATGTTAGAACAATGGAAAGGATTTAAAAGTGGAAATTGGTGTGACGAAATAGATGTTAGAGATTTCATCGTAAAAAACTACACTGAGTACACAGGAGATGAGTCATTTTTGGCTGGTCCAACCGACGCAACAATTAAACTAAATCAAAAAATATCTTCTTTAGAGGCTAAAGAAGTAAAGAAGGGTGGAGTATTAGATGCTGATACAAAGATAGTTTCTACCATCACTAGCCACAAGGCAGGATATATTGATAAGAAATTAGAGAAGATTGTTGGTCTTCAGACAGATAAGCCATTCAAAAGAAGTTTACAACCATTTGGTGGTATTAGAATGAGCGAAAAGGCTCTATCTGAGTATGGCTATGCTATAGACCCTAAAGTAGAGGAAATATTCACTAAATACAGAAAAACTCATAACCAAGGTGTATTTGATGCTTATACTGAGGAGATGAGAGCTGCTAGAAAGGCTGCTATCATTACTGGTCTTCCAGATGCTTATGGTAGAGGTAGAATTATAGGCGACTACAGAAGAGTTGCTCTATATGGTGTAGATAGACTTATTGCATATAAGCAAGATTATCTAAAGACACTTAAGGGTGTTATGAATGAAGAGGTTATCAGAGCTAGAGAAGAGACTGCTGAGCAGATTAGAGCTCTAAACGACCTAAAAACTATGGCACTTAGTTATGGAATAGATATCTCTAAACCAGCAAGTTCTGCTAGAGAAGCAGTACAATTCTTATACTTTGGCTATTTGGGTGCTATCAAGGACCAAAATGGTGCTGCAATGTCTATAGGTAGAAACTCTACTTTCTTAGATATCTATGTAGAGAGAGATTTGAAAAACGGTGTTATCACCGAGAGCGAAGCACAGGAATTATTTGACCACTTCGTTATGAAATTAAGATTAGTTAAATTTATGAGAACTCCAGAGTATAACGACCTATTCTCAGGCGACCCTACTTGGGTAACAGAGTCTGTAGGTGGTATGTGTGAGAATGGTAAATCATTCGTAACTAAGAGTAGTTATAGAATGTTACATACTCTTAGCAATTTAGGCAGTTCTCCAGAGCCAAACTTAACTATCCTTTGGTCAGAAAAATTACCTAAGAAATTCAAAAAATATTGTGCAGGTGTTTCTATCGATACATCTAGTATTCAATATGAAAACGATGACCTTATGAAAGAATTTATGGGCGATGATTATGCTATCGCTTGTTGTGTAAGCTGTATGCGTGAAGGTAAAGATATGCAATTCTTCGGCGCTAGAGCAAACCTTGCTAAATGTCTATTATACGCTATCAATGGTGGTGTAGACGAGAGAACTGGCGTACAGGTTAGCCCTAAGATGGAACCTATCACTAGCGAAGTACTAGATTACAAAGATGTAATGAATAAGTACGACAAGATGATGGATTGGCTATGTGACCTATATGTAAATACACTTAATGTTATCCACTATATGCACGACAAATATTCTTATGAAGCATTAGAGATGGCTTTGCACGATAACGAAATCAGAAGATTCTTTGCAACAGGTATAGCTGGACTATCTTGTGCAGTTGACTCACTATCTGCTATCAAGTATGCAAAAGTATTCCCTATAAGAAATGAAAATGGCGTAGCTATTGATTTTAAAATCGAGGGTGAATTCCCTAAATACGGCAATAACGATGATAGAGTAGATAATATTGCTAAAGACCTAGTTTCTAGATTTATGAATAAGATTAGAAGTCACTATACTTATAGAAATTCTATTCCTAGTACTAGTATCCTTACTATTACTTCAAACGTTGTATATGGCAAGAAGACTGGTAGTACTCCAGATGGCAGAAAGGCAGGAGAACCATTCGCTCCAGGTGCTAACCCAATGCACAATAGAGATACTAAGGGTGCTCTAGCTAGTCTAGAATCTGTAGCTAAATTACCTTACGAAGATGCTAGAGATGGTATATCTAATACATTCTCTATCGTTCCATCTGCTCTAGGTAAGACTAGAAAAGAGCAAGAGAATAACCTAGTAACTCTACTAGATGGTTATGCTCTAGGTAGAGGACATCACCTAAATGTAAATGTATTCAATAGAGATTTACTATTAGATGCTCAAAATCACCCAGAGAAATATCCTCAATTAACTATTAGAGTATCTGGCTATGCTGTTAAGTTTATCAAACTTACAAAAGAGCAACAAAACGAAGTTATCAGCAGAACATTCCATACTGCTATATAATTTGATACAATATATAATATAAACTTAAATCATATACTGAGTTTTAGTACCGGTATATGATTTTTTTATGTGTAATTTTTTAGAGGTCTACTAAGTTATAGACAAAATAATTTTTTATAAAGTTAGTTTATCCACATATAAAATATCATTGTGGATAACCAAATATTTTTTATGTGCAATGTGGGACACAAAAATATGTTTTAACTTTTCGAGATTGACCATAATTAATTATGGAGGTTTATGTATGAAGAAAGTTAATCCTTTTTATGAGAAAAATTATATACCAGCAGAAGAGGGCTTTAAGAATTGGCAGGAATTAAATTCAAAAAGTTATGATAAATCTACGGCTAGTCCGTATACAAAGACTAGAGTTATATTACTTAATGGCACCGAATTTGAGGCGAATTGGTTTTTGCATCAATTCCATAGACATTGCAATAATAATGAGCTGAGAAAAGAATTAGCTCTAGTCCGTAGACACGAACAACAACAGCAGAAGATGATTGCTAGTCTAAAGCCTATAGACGAAAGCGACCTAGAAACGACTATTGCTTACGAACAATTGGCTATAGACTTAACGGCTATTCTTGCTAGACATGTAAGCGATGAGAATGTAAAAGATGCACTTAATTTTGCATTGCTAGAGGACTTTGACCACCTATATAGATTTGCTAATCTGCTACAGATGGAAGAGGGGGTAATGGCAAAAGATTTGACCAAAGATTACACCGAGATAATGCCGGGTAGGCCTACCATATCCGAACATCGTCACCCTTATGACGAAGTAAATAAGTTTATATGCAATAATCTTAGTGACCCCTTTACTAAACTAACGGCTAGTATTATTACAGCTGCCGAACAACAGACAATGAATTATTATATGAATATTGCAAATGTGCATAAGAGTGAATTGGGTAGGAGACTGTACTCCGAGATTGCGATGATTGAGGAGGAGCATGTAACGGAGTATGGCTCACTACTGGATACCAATGTTACTTGGCTAGAGTGCTGGGTTATGCACGAATATACCGAATGTTATCTATATTACTCTTGCTACGAAGACGAAGAGGATAAGTATATAAAAGAAATGTATTATAACATCTATCTAGAAGAATGTGGGCACTTGCGTAAAGCGTGTGAGATGCTAAAAAAATACGAGGGGAAAGATTGGCAGTGCTTGTACCCTTGTGGTGGGGATTTCCCCGAACTTATTAAGTTTGAGGGCAATATAGAATATATTAGAGATGTTATTAAAAATACTACTTTTTTAACGCGAGAAAATGAGGGTTATGTGGATAGTAGAGAAGTTTCGCCAAAGTCCAATTTTAAGAAATATAATAAGACGGTAAATGGTGGCAAATCTAATGACGCCTGTCACGAGGTAATAGAAAAGCATATAAAGAAGATGGGGGAAGATTACAGGTTTGAGGTGGATACTCACCCAATAGAAGAATTAAGTCATAGGGATAAAGATAATACTAGTGTAGGTAGATAATATTGAAAAATCTTTAAGTAGGAGGAACTCTGCTTAAAGATTTTTTTACTATAAAAAATATACTATTTAAAAAATAAAATACATAGATTTTACATATTTAATTTACTTTTACCCAAACTATTACTAATTAAAATTTTAGTAGAGGAATGATATGAAAAAGGTTGTTTTATTTGTACTTATGGCTATGCTTTTGTGTGTTTCGATATTTTGTCCTAAAATTACGAAAGTATATGCTAGTGATATTGTAGAGGGCATTTCTGCCAAAAGTTATGTAGTTATTGACAATAATGGCAAAGTACTACTTGATTACAATAGTAATGATAAAAGGGAGGTCGCTAGTATTTGTAAGCTAATGACGACTTTGCTTACTCTTGAAAAAATAGAGGCAGGAGAACTAAAATTAGAAGATAAATTTTTGACCTCGCAGTATGCTAGTTCTATGGAGGGTAGTCAGGCATTTTTAGATGCAGGTAGTGAGTATACGGTGGAGGATTTACTAAAGTCGGTTATCATTGCCTCAGCCAATGATAGTGCTGTTGTTCTTGCCGAGGGGATAGGTGGTAGTGAAAAGCACTTTGTGTCGCTTATGAATGCTAGGGCAAGGGAACTAGGTATGACATCTACTATATATGCTAATTCCACCGGACTACCTGCTCCCGAGCAGTATAGTACGGCTTACGATACGGCGATACTGCTAGATAGATTAGACGATTACGAATTGTATCACAGATATTCGGCTATATGGCTAGATAGTCTTACACACCCATCGGGTAGAGTAACCGAACTAGTTAATACAAATAGGAATATTAAGTACTATGAATATTGTACTATGGGGAAAACTGGTTTTACCGATGAGGCTGGATATTGTTTGGCTTCTAAAAATACCAAGGGCGATATGACTATTACGGTAGTTGTATTAGGTTCTAATAATTCGGCTGGTAGATTTACCGATAGTATGAAACTTTGCAATTACACTTTTGCCAATTACACAAATGAGAGGATTATTACCAAAGGAGCTAGGGTAGATAATTCGGTTACTGTGGATAGGGGCAAAAAGTCGGATATTGAGTTAGAGGCAAAGGACGATTACTATGTAACTAGAAAAGTTGGCACGGGTGGAGAGTATAGCATAAAATACGATTTGCCTAGTAATATAGAGGCTAAGGTTTCTAAGGGCGATAAAGTAGGCGAAGTGCTAGTGCTAGAGGACTCAAAAGTGATTGCTAGTGTAGACATAATTTCGTCGGAAGATATTGATAGAGAAACCTATAAAGATATATTAAATAAGGTTATGGATAATTTCGATTTGACATCAAAACTTGTTGATTAATCAATTAGTTTTGTCAACCTGCGTCAATTTAGTTGCATTTTTATAAATAATATTTTATACTTGCGATATGGTAGAAATAATTGAAGTAAAAACTAAAAAAGATAAAAAGGCATTTGTGGATTTCCCTACTAAGTTATACGAGGGTAATCCATATTATGTACACCCACTTAGAGGGGACGAATTAGGAATATTTTCTCCTAAGAAAAATGTATCATTTGATGAGTGTGATATCGTATTCTATTTAGCAAAAAGAGGCGAAGAGGTCGTAGGTAGAATATGTGGCATACTTCAAAAGGTTTATAATGAAAAGACCGGAACTAAGAGAGTTAGATTCGGCAGGTTTGATTTTATTGATGATATCGAAGTACCTAAGGCATTACTTGGCGCAGTAGAGGAGTGGGCTAAAAGCAAAGGTATGGATACCGTTCACGGACCACTAGGTTTTAATGACCTTGAGAGAGAAGGGCTACTTATAGATGGCTTTGATAGACTAGCTACATTTGAGGCTAATTACAATTATCCATATTACAAAGATTTAATCGAGCAGTGTGGATACGAAAAAGAGATAGACTATATTAGTTCTAGGGTGGAACTCCCTAAAGAGAGTAATGAGAGGGCTAAGAAACTAGCCGACCTTGTTATGAAAAGATACAAATTAAGAGTGGCTACAGCCAAGAATATTAGACAGTATCTAAAGAAATACAAAGATGGAATATTTGAGGTTCTAGACGAGGCTTACGGTGATTTGTATGGAGTTATCCCTTATAACGAGAGATTAAAGGAATCTATCATTAGTCAATTTAAGATGGTTATTAATATGAATTATATTATTACCCTTCTTGATGAGAATGATAAAGTAGTTGCATTCGGATTTGCATTGCCAGAATTAGCTCCAGCTGTTCAAAAGTCCAAGGGTAAATTATTCCCACTGGGGGTATTTAGAATTTTGAGGGCTAAGACTCACGGCACTGTTGCCGACTTTGGCTTGATTGGTGTTAGAAAGGAGTATCTAAATAAAGGACTTCCTGCTATAATGATTAATTACATTATAGAAGAGGCTAAGGCTATAGGTGTTACTACTGTCGAGGGTAACCTAACTCTAGAGACTAATCACAATATGCTACAATTGTACAAAAACTTTGAAAATGTCGAGAGACACAAGAGATTTAGATGCTTTGTTAAAAATTTAGATGGCGAAAAGGCTGAGAACAAAGAGTCTAAAGAAGATGTAGAAAAGGAAGTTGCTTCAAACGCTACAAAGAAAGCAACTACAAAGAAAACTACAACTAGCAAGACTACTAAAAAATCTACTAGTCGTAGCACTAAAAAATCTGAAAATAAATAATGCTAATATCTTTAACACAATGGTGTTAAGGATATTTTTTTATCTAATTATCTAAAAATATTTGGTTAATTAGCCTTTTTGTGATAATATGGCATAATACATTATTTGAGGGGTGAAAAATGAAGATTTATTTAAAAGATTATTGGGAGAAGTGCAAGGAATCGATAAAATCCATCGTTCCATTCTTCTGTATAATCGTTGCACTTTATTTGATTTTTATGCCATTCAATACATGGGCATTTTTAGCTCTAATAATAGCAACTATCCTTATGATACTAGGAATGTCGCTATTTAGTGTGGGCGTAGATATGTCTACTATGAAAATGGGTGGCTATGTGGGTTCACATTTGAGTAAATCTAGAAAGATGTCTTTTATGATAATCTATAGCTTTATTCTAGGCTTTATAGTTACAATTGCTGAACCCGACCTTATGGTTCTAGCCGAGCAAGTCCCAGGGATTAGTAGCAAGTGGATTATACTTTTGACAGTATCGGCAGGTACGGGAATATTCCTAGCCCTATCCACACTTAGAACACTATTTAGATGGAATATAAAGGCGATACTTATTTCGTGTTATGTGGGATTGCTTATCCTAGCAATACTATGCCACGCAAATTATGTGCCACTAGCATTTGACTGCGAGGGAATTACGACCGGCCCAGTATCTGTGCCATTCATTATGTCATTTGGTTTAGGTGTTTGTGCCGTTAGGAGTGGTAAAAATAACCAAGATGATGGCTTTGGGCTAATTGCTTTAGCTTCTGTCGGCCCAGCCTTAGCAGTATTTATAGTTAGTTTATTTTTAAATAGCAATGCATCTACCGTTAGCGAGGCTGTTAATACAGTTACTACTGCTAGTGAGATGGGATTAAGCTTAGGTGGTTCAATCCTTAAATATATGAAAGAGGTATTTATAGTAATACTACCTATATTTGTATTTTTCCTAATTTACAATTTTATGTATCTTAAATTGCCTAAACAGGCTCTAGCCAGAATATTTATAGGACTACTTTATACATACTTTGGATTGATACTATTCCTAACTGGTGTTGCTACAGGATACTTGCCTACAGCTACCGAACTAGGAGCAGCAATTGCTGGTAGCAAGGTTTGGTGGATTATTATCCCACTAGGCTTTGTAATAGGATTCTTCCTAGTATTCGCCGAACCGGCAGTACATGTACTTAATAAACAGGTTGAGGATATAACTGAGGGAATTATTAAGCAAAAGACTATGCAGATAAGTATTTCTATTGGTGTAGCTATAGCAGTATTTATGTCGGTTTTAAGGGCAGTATTTGAGATTAATTTCTTGTGGTTCTTAATCCCACTAGTTATATTAATTATATGCTTATCCATCTTTGCCCCTAGTCTATTTGTATCCATTGCATTTGATTCGGGTGGAACGGCAGCAGGAGCGCTATCTTGTTCATTTGTATTGCCATTTATTACAGGCATTGCCAATTACTTTGGATATAATACTATGTTATACGCATTCGGAGCGATAGGATTTATAGCCCTTATGCCGGTAGTTGTAATAGAGATTATGGGCATTAGATATCAGTATGTTAAGAATAAAGCGAATAGAAAAGTTACCACTAAGCCAAAGTCTACTGTGGTTATCTATGACTTTGAGTAAGGAGACTTATATATGATTAAAGGAAAAACTACGATTAAAGCACCCGTTGAATTGATTATAGCCATTTGCGATAAAGGCTTGGGTGGAGAACTAGAAAGATATGTTAATACTCAGGGGATTACCTCTAGCCTAATTATGAATGGCAAGGGTACGGCTGAGAGTATGGTTGCCGACCTATTTGGATTCGGAATGAATAATAAAGATATTTTGCTTTGTATCACTCCAGTAGAAAAGACCGAAAGATTGGTGGCTGGGATTAATGCGATTACAGGCATAGAAGACGATAGATACGGATTAACAATGGTTTTGCCACTAAGTGGTGCAGACTCAAATATTTTAGAATTAGCAGGAGTTTTGCTATAAAATAGCAGGAGGGGAAATATATGGAAAGAAAAAGTAGAGTTGTAGAAAAGATTACAGAGAATAAATTATTAAAAAAGACCTCACAAGACCTAGTAGTAGCCATTATAAATAGAGGCTTTTCCGATTATGTTGTATCTGCTGCTAGAGATGCTGGAGCAACTGGTGCTACTATTATGTATGGCAGAGGCACTGCCGATGCAGATAAGCAGGTAATGGGAATATCTTTGCAACCAGAGAGAGAAATTGTTATTATCTTAGTTAAATCGGAAGAGAAGAGAAAAATAATGCAGTCTATTGCAGACAAGACCAGCCTTATGGAAGAGGGCAGAGGCTTGTGTTTCTCCTTGCCAGTAAGCTCGGTTTATGGCTTAAAAAGAGTAAGTGAGCAAAAACTTGAACAATTGAGAAAGGCTAAGGAATTGCAAAAGAAAGAGAGTAAAGCAGAATCTACCGACACAAATAAGCAATAATGATATCTTATAAATATCAATATGCTGACAAATTAATAAAAAAATGATATACTTGAGTTACTACTAAGGGGATAAATTATTTAGTTTCTCTTTGGGATAGTAAGATGGGTATATCATTTTTATTTGATATAAGTATAGATAATTAATGGAGAAAGGTATGATAGAGGTTTTGTCTCCTGCTGGGGATATGGAATGCTTTTATAGAGCGATAGAGAGTGGTGCAGATGCTATATATATGGGTGCACCTAAATTTAATGCTAGAATGAGGGCTAGTAATTTTACACTTGATGAAATGGCTATGGCTATTAGATATGCTCATCTAAAGGGTGTAAAAATATATGTTACCCTAAATACCCTAGTTACTACTGGCGAGATGAAAGATGTTGTGAGCACAGTGGGCGAATTGCTAGGCATAGGTGTAGATGCTTTTATTGTCCAAGACCTAGGCATAGTGAGTGTGCTAAAGAGTGTGTATCCAGATATAGTAATTCACGGCAGTACTCAGATGGCTGTGCACAATTATAGGGGTGCGAAAGTTGCTAAGGAGATGGGGCTAAGTAGAGTAGTTTTATCTAGAGAGGCAACCCTAGAGGATATCGCCGAGATTAAAGAAAAAGTGGATATTGAATTAGAGGTATTTGTGCAAGGTGCTATGTGTGTGGCATTCTCTGGCAATTGCTATTTAAGTAGCATTAAGTGCCAAGCATCGGGCAATAGAGGGGAATGTAAACAGCTATGTAGACTCCCTTATACTGCTAAGATAAGTGGTAAAGAAACTAGTGGATATTTACTAAGCCCAAGGGATAATTGCAATGTAAAATATATGTATGATTTAATATCCCTAGGGGTGGTTTCCTTTAAGATAGAGGGGAGACTCAGAAGGTCGGGATATGTAGCTACTGCAACTAGCGTATATAGAGATATAGTTGACGGATATTTTGAAGCAAAAGATATAGATGTTGATTTTTACGAAAATACTCTTAAAAAGGTCTTTACTAGAGGTGAATACACTAGAGGATATATAGAGGGAAATGATATAATAGAGCCTAGAGTAAATAACCATATTGGTGAGGAAATAGGAAGAGTAGTAGGCTCTAGTAAATTTAAGGATATTAATAAAATAACAATATCTCTAAATAAAGGTAAAAAGATATCTTCTCAAGACGGAATTAAGTTTTTAGTGGGAGATGACTATATATCTATGGGTGTGGGCAATATAGAGAATGTGGGCAGTAATGTGGCAGTTTTTGGCAAAAACTATATACCTAGTGGCAGTATTGTGTATAGGGCACTTGATTATGAATTTGAATCAAAAGTAATAGATAAGAGTAAATATAGGGATTTACACCTAGAGGTGTATGCTACCCAAGGTAATAGATTGCAAGTAATTGCAATGTGCGATGGGGTTAGAAATATCTTCTATGGAGATACATTAGAACCAGCTAAAACTAAGGCTGTAACTAGTGATAATATAGTGGCACAATTTTCTAAAGTAGATAAGAAAATCTGGCGTGTTATTTTTGACGATATTATCCTAGATGATGTGTTTATTCCTTTGGCTTCTCTCAATGAAATTAGGAGGGAGATTGTCGCTTACTATGAGGGTTTATTTGCTCCTAATACAATAGTAAATAAGGGTGACAGTCCTAAGGTAAAATATTTTAGTGCTAAGAGTGGAGCACTTGCTATAATATCGGATAAAAAAGATATCGCCAAACTTGCTGGAAAGTATGATAGATTGATATTTGCTCCTAAAGTATATTCGGTGGCAATAGTGGAAGAATTTATAAGGGAATATAAAAAATATTTTGATGGCAAACCAATACTTAAATTACCTATAATTGCAATGCACGATGATTTAAAAATAATAGACGATATTGTACTTAATCATATATCCGATATGGCTATTATGATAGAGAATATCTATGGATTGGATTATCTATCAACCGGTATTGAAATCATAGCAGGAAGCAATCTAAATGTTACTAATGATTACACTGCGACCCTTCTTATAGATATGGGGGTTAGCGAGTGTGTATCTAGTATTGAAAAGTGGTGTCCAACCTTACAAGGGACATATAAGGTGACAAATGCCAATCTAGTCCTAATGACTCTTGCCCACTGCCCATATAAGACTATAGAGCACAGCACTTGCGATAATTGCAAGTTTAAAGGAGACATAGCCCTTACTGGTGGTGGACATAAGTTTACTATCAGAAGATATAGAGTTGCTAAGTGCTATTATGAATTGGTGGATAAAACCTTATCTAAAAGTACTGGAAATAACGAAGTAGTGGATTTAAGGAATGTATAAAGGGTTAACACTATAAAATTAATATTATTTACTAGACTAGCAAAAAGTAAAGTGCTAAAATGATAGGCGAAAAAAGAGGTTATTATTATGTGTCAAATAAATACATTTATGTTTAAAGAGGGCGAACTTGATGGCGAAAAGATGATGGATATCATTCGCATATTCCAAGAAGCCGGTTTTACCAATTTTTATGAGTACACTAATCCTAAGCTTAGGAATATTCGTAGAGACCTAAGAACTTTTCAGTGTGGCAATTTCTGCGATTGTGGTAGCGTGGTTACAAAGAAAGTAAAAGTTGATGAGATGATGGAGAGTGAAGAGGCTAGAAGACTAACCGAGATTATTACTAAGACATTAGATGTAGTTAATACCACCTATCTATTTGCTCATTGGTACGATGGTAGCAAGGTTGTAGGGGAAAGGGTTAATCTAGAGAGAGCTTCTAGAAGAGTGCCACTAAGTTCCCTTTCGGAGGAGACCTATAGGTCGATGTTTAGAGATGAGGTAATAGAGGTTTACAAAGATAATTAATCTTGCAAATTGATAGCATTTTTGAGATTTTAGCAATTAAGGTTAAACTTATAATTGCGATATATTAAATAGATAAAAAAGAACTGGCTAAGTAGTCAGTTCTTTTTCTCTATTGAGTATTATGACTCTTGATTGTTTAGGCTAGAGTAATTAGATACAATAGTTGCAAATGGATTGCTGGTTACATAATTTTCGCCATCTTTTAGTGGATAGGAGTCTACATCTGTGTGATAACTCTCTACACTTACATTTGTATCTGGATTATAGTAACCAATTAGGTATGTTACATACTTGCCTATTTCGCTATTTCCAAAGGTTATGCCACCGATATTAGTACTTTGCATTTTAGTATTAATTTTATTTAATATTAATTTTGCAACCTTTTTGGTAGTTGTTACTCCCGAAATTAGATTGTCTTGCAAGTTTTCAAGCATTATATCTATGCTGGTCGCTCTAGTTTGAGAAATATCTTTTAATTCAATATCGCTAAATTCCTCTGCAACATTTTTAATCTGAGTATTTGCAGTGATTAGTGCAGTGAAGGAATCTACAAAAGTAGTAAATAGGGTGGAGGATATGGTTTGAGTGGTATTTACTTTATCTGTAGTATTATTTATAAAGTCTTTTGCTATCTCGTCTTCTTCCTCTTCGCCATCTGGTTTAGCGTCATTTAAGAAACCTGCCATCATATCTCTAAGTATTGCCCTAGTGATTATTATAGAGTTTGTGCCCTCTACTTGAACTATATTATTTGCATCAAACGTCGTATCTGAATATCTACTTCCATTATTATTAAATGATATAGCATCAATATTCTTTGCGAATTTAATAAGAGTATTGTCATTAAGGGTGTAGTTGCTTCCCTCTGGGAATGTAATGTTTCCATATTCATCTATGGTTGTGCCACTAGGTAGGTCGATATCCGAACTATATATAGTTGTACTATTTAAGTTCTTAAGTTCATTGACTTTGCCTATTTCTTTTTTCCAACTATAGATGTATTTTGAATTAGCCTCAATGCTACTAGCTATATTATTTAGGGTATCTTTTATAATCTCATTTTCTTCCGTCTTAGCCATATCTTTAATGATATCTGCTATATTTGTATTAAGCATACTTCTACTGATAAGTAGGCTATTTGCAGAGGCTATACGGTCAGAATTTGTATTAATACTGCCATCGGCATTAAACTCTAGGTCATTGAAATTGTATGTTGAACCAATTTTATTAAATGCAATGCTGTCTATTGTATTGCCAATCCTTTCATAAGTACTATCGCTAATAGTAATATCCTTTAGCTCCATTACTTTTGAAACTAAATTAAATTCTCTTTGCCACGACATAACTTTATCTTTATTGATAATGTCATTGATATTTTCTATCATTCCGTCTACTACCTTGTCTGTAGCACTCTCTTCTGTCTCTCCCGATTTTGCTATAGGTAGTACATCTTTTATAAGGGTACTAAGTATTAATCTAGTAATAATCTTGCTATTATTATTTTCGTCATAGCTAATGCTACCGGTTTTATTATAAGATATTTTGTCTAGGGATTCGCCTAGAGAATTTAACTTGCTGGTATTATCAAATATATTGCTGTCTATGTCTAGTTTGGCTAGACTGCCTAGATTACCTAATTCTTTTTCAAATGAAATAGTTGGGATATTGGTTACATCTATTATGTTTGCCTTGATGCTTACTAGTGCTTTTTCTATAGCTCCTTTGACGGTTTCCATTTCAAAGCCATCTAAAATGGAAGTTTTTAATTCATCTATACCTGCACCAAGTAGGCTTCTAAGCATATTGTGTGAGATTAAATAAGATTCTCTTGTGGCATTTTCATCGCCTTTTACATATCCCGATGTGATTATATCACCACTCTTGGTATATCCTAGGGTAACTTTGTCTAGTTCTAATCCCATATCTGAGTAGGTGAAACTCTCATCGATATCAGGGGTGTCAGGATTATCATCTTTTTCACTAAATTCTAGTGTGCTTAGGCTATGGATATGAGCAAGTTCTATTTGCCAATAATTATTGTAGTCTTTTAGGGGGCTCACAAAAGTTTCATTTTTGATGCCATCGGCAATGTCATCTATTAGTTCGTTTATTTTGCCCTCAACGCCCGTTGTTACAGAAGTTTTTAGCTTTCTAATAGTAAATGCTATGACATTATTTAATTTGTCTTTAGGGATAGTTGTTGAGGTATATGCTGTGTCTAGGTCCTCGCCATAAGGCAATATATCTGCACTAGATGAAATGTTTCCAGAGTTTTCGGCTATATTTTTTAGTGCCAAATATGATTCTATTTCGTGCTCCCAGAAATTACTATCCAATTTACTTGCATTTAGAACCTTTAGACTATCTAGTTCCTCTTTTATTCCCTCAAATAGCTCATATATTTTATCGTTAGTATCTTGAGTGGATTCGTCTGGATTGTAAGTGTAATCACTGCCTAGTATTCCATCGGATACTGTATTCATTGCTTCTTTTACTAATATTAGTGTAGTTTTGTTTCCAAATATTACACTAGATTTTGCTTTGTCTAGTTTAGTTCCTAAATCTTCATTTAGGTCAATATCTTCGCCACTAATTATATTATTTAATTCTATTAGTAGAGGAGATATTTGTTTAAATTCTAATTCGTAGAAATTTGAGGCATTAGGATTGTATGTGTGACTAGCAGATATTATATTTTCTCTAACTGAATTTATAACATCTTTAAATCCTGCTACACTGGAATCCTCTCCAATTCCACTGCCCACATAATCACATATACTAGCGATTATTTTAGTAATTGTTGTACCATCGTAATATTCGCCATTCTCGCTTACCTGCTGAGTAAGTGGTTTGCCAAATATAGTTGTATTTTCTAGTATGTCTAGTGCTTTGCCTAGATTATTGATAGTAGCCTCGTCCCAAACAAAGTTAATAGAATTACCTTGTCTTATGTTACTTCCCTCTACTATATTTCCTATTATTCCTCCATCGTTTGCTCTTAATTGCTCGATTGCTTGGCTAATAGTTCCCATTTCGGTTTCCCAATTTTCCACTGCATCAATATTCCCAATTATTTGGTTATTAATTACATCGATAAAGTGCTCTTTTATATTATCTGGTAGGATATCATTTGTTAGTTCTTTTAATTTTTTAGTTGCAAATGTTACAGCGCTATTATATGTTTCTTCGTTTATTAATCCCGAAGATTTTATGGTTTCTAGCAATTTGCCAGTAGGGGAAATGCTATCGAATGTTAGCATTACTGGGGAATCAGAGTCCATAGTAATGGCTACCCTAAATGCATCATCTACTAGCCTTACTAGACTAGCCTTTAGTGTTTCTTTATTGATTTCCGATTCGGTGTATTCAAAGCTGGAAATTTGGTCGAAATATGTAAGACCAATATTAAATAGATGAGGCAATGCTACATCGACCGTTTGCAAATCAAATACTTTAGTAATTAAATTCTTGCCGAAGTCTTCTTCTAAGCCGTCAATTAGTTTGAGTGGCTCGGAAGTATCTCCCTTGACCACCTTTATTAGTAATCCTTGAGAGCTAGTATATTCGGCTATATCTAATAGACTATTTATTTCTTTCATTACATCTATGCCTGAGGCATTGATTATAGTAACTAGAGTATCTTTAATCATATCATTGACTAGGTCATTAGATGTGAGTTTAATATCAGATTTTATCATATAGCTACATGCAATAGGTAGCATATAATCGGCTAGGCAGTCTACTATTTTTACCTTTTCACACTTGCCTATAAGTACCTTTGTGTCACTTAGCAATTCATCTAGTTGGGCTTGTGTAATTGTGGAGAAATTATCCTTTGAATACTCATTGTATTTGCCAAGTAGGCTATCTGCGTGTTCTAGAGTGTCTAGTAGGGAGTCTACCTCAGTCCTTAGTGTTATCTTTTCACCATTAACTTTTACGGTAGTTATGCTATCAAAGCCTACAAGTCCTGCCGATTCTAATCCAGTGTATTTGGATACACTGCTCATTATAGACGACCTGTAGCCCTCGGTTATTTCACTTAGTGTGCCACCCGTCATAGTGTCTAGGTCGGTAGGCTCACTGGCTAAATTTTCTATTTTAAGTGTTTTGGCTGAATCGACTATATCTAGTATGCCGTACATAGGTAGCATAGTATTGAATGTTACTATTAGTCCGGTAACTATTCCTACTAGTCCACCTAGTAGTCTTCTCTTTTTCTCTTTTACTTTAGGTGCTTTTTCTTTCTTTATTTTTTTAGGGGTGCTTGTTTCTTCTGCATTTGCAATTATTGCCTCTTCCCCATCATTATCTACTTTAGCAAAGCCTTGTACTTCGGTTTTGGCTTTCTTCTTAGGGAAGATTAATTTTGTAAGCAGGGAGTTAAGTGGTAGTAACAAGTATTTAAGTAGCCAGAATAGCACTAGATATACTATGGAATTTACTAGTATTATTACAAAGGATACTATGACATTTGCAAATTCGGGATACTGAGTTACAAAGTCTGTGCCTACATAACTTTTCACTATCTCGGTTAAAATCTCCGAAATATTATATCTGCCTATTAATTGAAAACTTTCCGTTTCAATATTGCAATTGATGCCTATCTTTAAAATAAGATTAGTAATAGGTACGGCTATGAATATTAGTAGTATGCTAGTTAGTATCAGTAGTATTCCTCGACTAGTGGTCTTTTTTAATCCTCTAATAATTCCCCATAGGAATCCAAATAATATAAATACTAGTAGTAATATATTAAATCCTAATTTTATGTAATCTGCCATAAGTAAACCCCTCTATAAGTTATTTTACTCAATTATATCACAATAAATTTTCAATAAAAAGAAATATATTATCTTTTTTTCGATTTTTAATTTGTATTTTTTCTATTTAAAGGTTATACTTAAATCTAGAAAAGTTTGGGTGGTCGGTCTTATATGAATAGTAAACTTATTGAACTATTTGATTTGTATAAAAATTTAAGAAGTGTGCAGACAATCGTGCAGGAGATTTATACTGCCGATTATTATGTGTACAATTATTCCGAAGATATTGTTATAGACCTAATAGACCATTATGTAACTAAGTACAATAAGGAAATAAAGCAGATAGGCAAACTTTATAAAAATAAAGAGGTTATCGAGAACGACCCCGATATCTATGATAGAAAGGATTCGGAAGAAATAAATGATGATATGGCGTATATTAGAGATTGTTTAATTATAATTGGTGCTGTAAAATCGGGGATTAGGGATAGCCTAGATGGTGTAGTAGCAGAAATAAGGGAGTACGAGGAGTAATGGAAGAGGTAGAAGAGATATTAGTAGCGTTGCTATGTAAAACATACAATAAAATAATCTATGACGAAGAGAAAATCCTAAAGGATATGATAGGAGATAAACTCTCTCTAAAGGAATTTCACACCATAGATGTTATTTACGATACTATGACAAATAAAACCAATACGGCTAGTAATATAGCTAAAATCCTAGGCATTACCCAAGGAACACTTACTATCAATGTAGATAGACTAATTGCTAAGGGCTATGCTAATAAGGTAAAAAACGATAACGATAGGAGGGTGACATATATTGAGCTTACAGCCGATGGTCACAATCTTAGGAATAAACACAATATTATTCACAAGCAATTAATTGAGGACGCTATCAAAAATCTAAATACTAGTGAAAAGGTTGCTTTAGTGAATGCTGTGACAAAATTGGAAATATAGTGGGGGAAGGCTTCCCCATTTTTCTTTCGTAGTTTTTCTTGAAAAAAATATATATTTATGCTATAGTATATCGAATTTATCAGTAGTGAAA
Organism: uncultured Christensenella sp.; assembly: GCA_964439345.1. Classification (GTDB taxonomy): domain Bacteria; phylum Bacillota; class Clostridia; order Christensenellales; family UBA1242; genus UBA11490. The sequence continues at coordinate 10,621 of CAYTNS010000004.1, read as the reverse complement.
TATATTTTTGCCTCTAAATAAATATTAAATAGATGTGGAATAATATAGTAAAGTAAATGATTTTTCTCTTTCCTTAACTATTGTTTGGTTCAAAAGAGAAATATATAATTAAAATAAGCAGGATTAAATTATGTCAGAATTAATAGGCAGTGTGTTCTCCTTTGTATTTGGCTCACACTCCATGATAGCAACCATCTTAATATCTATGTTTCCCATAATTGAATTAAAGGGTGCTATCCCTATAGGAATGAGTGAGGTGTATTGGGGAGAATTTGCTCTAAATGGCACAGAAGCCTTTTTATTTAGTTTACTAGGCAGTTCACTAGTTGTGCCTATTATCGCACTAATATTTACACCTATACTTAACTTTCTAAAAAAGACTAAACTTTTTAGAAGACTGGGTGAATATATAGATGAAAAAGTAAAGAAGCATTCGGCAAAGATAAACGAAAAAACAGATGGCGAAAGTACTGTTAGTAAGAAAAAGACTTTCCTAAAATGCTTACTAATATTTGGCTTTGTAGCTATTCCAGTGCCTCTAACGGGTGTATGGACGGGTACTTGCGTGGCAGTGGCAATTGGACTAAAATTTTGGCAAACAGTGCTATCTGTCGTACTAGGAAATGTAGTGGCAGGACTCATAATAGTTTTTGTGTGCTCGATATTCCCGGAGTTTACAACCATACTATCCATTATCTTTTTAGCAATAGTTTTAGTATTGCTATTAGTAGTAGTATTTAAGATATGTTTTTCTAAGGAAAAGGGAGATAGTGAAAACCCCAAAGCAGAGGCTATAGAAATAAAGCCGGAGGAATAGAATAAAGGGTCTAGAGGATATTTTCTAGGCTTTTTGCTTTATATTTTCACAAATAGAGAATATGTGTGGATAACTAGATTAAAATTCATTAGGTTGTAGCTTTTGTTTGTAATTTTTCTAACAATTGTTTAAAATATAAGTATACAAAAAGGAGTTTGGATATGAGTAAATTAAAAGAATTAAGAATAGTAGATAATTTTTATCAGACATCGGCTTTTTATCCTATGCCAACTGTAATGGTGGGAACTATTAGCGAAAATGGGCAAACTAATTTGGGAGCATACTCTTTGTGTTTCCCATACTATGTGGCAGGTAAGGATTATTATGCAATGATACTAGAGTGTAGGAATAGTTCCAATACTGCGCAGAATTTGCTTAGGACTAAAAAGTGTAGTTTGAATTTTATCCCAGATAAGAGGAAATATTTCAAAGAGGCAGTAAGACTTGGCTTCCCAGGGGATACTACCGAGGAGAAGATGAAGGATTGCCTATTTACCCTAGTAGATAGCGATTTAGATGGTGTAAGACCTAAGATTGTAGGGGAGAGTTTTCAGGTATTTGAGTGTACTTGGGACGATAGTTTAGATGGTGCTAGTGCAGATAGGGCAGGTAACCTAGAGGGCTATGAGCCTCCTTATAGAAATTTCAATGGAATTACTAGTAAATTTGGTGCACATTTTATACTTAAAATAGATAGGATTCTTATGCAAGAGAAATACCACAATGCCATAGTAAATGGTGTTAAGTGGTGTAGTTTCCCTAGAGTTCCTGTGGACTATGGCTATAGAGATAGTACCAATTTTTGGTTTACTAGATTTACTCTACCTCACGCTGAGAAAATTCCAGAGAAAAATGATGGTGATGTAAAGACTGTAATATATGCAGCAGATAGAATAGACCCAGAGGTTAAATTCACTCCCGAGGCTTGTGCTAAACTTACTAAAATACCTAGAATTTTTCTAAAAGCTGCCCTTACTCAGATGGTAGATATTGCAAAGGAAGAAGGTATAAGAGTAATAGACGAAAAAGCCTTAGATATCATTAATGATAAGAGAAGAAAAGAGAAAAAGAAATAATTTTTACTTTTCTATAATTAGTTCAATAAATCGACAGATTTGTGGCATTGGTAGATTATTCTTCCAGTGCTTTTTTAATTTATTTGACAAGGTTTCCTTATATAAGATATACTTGGTAAAAAGGTGGAAAATTCTGAAACTATATAGAATTTTAGTTGGCCTAGACCCTTTATAGTAATATTGCTAGTAGATAATGGCTAAATATTAAAGGAGTTATATATTGGATAAAAAAATAAAAATATTAGAGACGATGGACGTCTATCTTCCCGATGTAGATGGCGTTATAAATTGTATGCACAATTACTGTTTAAATCTTAATGATATTGCCGATGTAACAGCATTAGTGCCTAAGAACAAAAAAGGCTACAAGGATAATTTCCCTTATAAAATACATAGATGCAAGTCTATCCATATCCCTATTTTAAATCAGTATTATGGATTGCCTAAATTAGATAGAAAAACTAAAAAATTTGTAAAAGAAAATGATTTTGATATTATTCACGTTCATTCACCATTTGGAATGAGTAAGTACGCACTCAAAATCGCTAAGAAGAAAAATATACCTATTGTGGCAACCTTCCATTCAAATATGAGGCCTATATTCCAAGATGTGGTTAAATCAAAATTCATCGCCGAGAGAATGGTGCAGAGTTTGGGTAGGAGATACAATAAATTCGATGAGGTTTTTGTTTGTTCGCCATTAGTTGCCGAACAGGCAAGGTCATTTGGGTACACAGGTAAGATTACATATTTGCCATTTGGCACCGATTTTACTAGATGCGAAAATGTAGAAGAATTGGCACTAAAAGCCGAAGAAAGCTTTAAAATTAAGCCTAAAGAACTAATTTTTGTATATGTTGGCAGGGTAACGAAATTAAAAAGAATTGATTTTATCTTGCGTAGTCTGAAGATGGTCAAGGATAGAGGGGTTGCCTTTAAATTTTACATAGTTGGCAAGGGCTTTGAGATGGACGAGCTTAAGAAATTGACAACCTCTTTGGGGCTAGATAATGAGGTAGTATTCACAGGGTTTATAGCTAGAGAATTATTCCCACAGATCCTAGCTAGAGCCGACCTATTACTATTCCCATCTACTTATGATAATTTTGGACTTGTTAAGGTTGAATCGGCTGCTTACGAAATCCCAGGGGTGTTTATCGAGGGTTCTTGTGCTGGATATGATGTAAAAGACGGTGTAAATGGTTTCTTATCTGAGGATAGTGAAGAGAAATTTGCCGATAAAATATGTGAGGCTGTTGGAGACTATGACCACCTAAAAGAGATAGGTAAGAATGCTAGTAGGGATTTGTATATCTCGTGGAAAGACTGCACAGATATTTTGCACAGTAGATTAAGAGAAATAGTTGAGGAGAAAAAGAATGGAAATAAGGAGTAGAGCACCATTAAGAATTGGACTAGCTGGTGGTGGCACAGATTTGCCATCGTATAGCAATCAATTTGGAGGAGTGGTATTTAATGCGACTATTGGAATGTACGCATATTGTACTATTATCCCAACTAATGATAATAGGATTAAGATTATTTCCTATGATAACAAAAATAATCTAGACTGTGAGAGTGTTCCACATCTAGAAATAACTGATGATAATACTCTTATCTTGCACAAGGGCATATATAATAGAATTGTCAAAGATTATAATAATGGTGAACCTCTTAGCTTTATTATGAGTACTAGTAACGATGCACCTATTGGCTCTGGTCTAGGCACCTCTTCCACAATGGTTGTTGCTATTTTAGAGGCATACAATAGGTGGTTGGCTTTGGGGCTTAATGATTATCAAAAAGCCGAACTTGCCTACAAGATTGAGAGGGAAGATTTGAAACTAGCTGGAGGTAAACAAGACCAATATGCAGCAGTCTTTGGTGGCTTTAATCTAATGGAATTTAAAACCGATGGCTCTACCATTGTAAATGGATTGAGACTGGATAAATCTAGAGTAAATGAGCTTGAATGTTCTACCCTCCTTTATTACAGTGGAACTAGCAGAAAATCGGCTGAAATTCAGAAACAACTAGCTAATAATATTATAAAAGACCAGAATGCTAATGCAACCGAGAAAGTATCAACGACCATTGATGCTATGAAAAATCTAAAAATAGCTGCCCATACTATGAAAGACTGCATTCTACTGGGTGATTTTGAGGGCTATGCTGAGACTTTGAGAACGGCATGGGAAAATAAGAAAAAGACATCTAGTATAGTATCCAATAAGGAATTGGAAGAGACTATAAATTATGCTCTAGCTAATGGCGCAGAGGCTGTGAAAGTATCGGGCGCTGGTGGTGGAGGCTTTTTGATGCTATATTGCAAACCTATTAATCGTCAGAAACTAATATATGCTATGGAAAAATTACCAGGTAAATTGTATTCGGTTAAGTTTTCTAAAAATGGCGTAGAGAGTTGGGTGGTGGAATAATGGGACTAAAAGCACTAGTAATGGCTGGTGGCAAAGGAACTAGGCTCAAGGAAATTACCCACGACGATATTCCTAAGCCAATGGTGAGGCTTTTTGATAAACCTTTGCTAGAATATGCTCTATTAAGCCTAAAAAAGTATGGTGTGGACGAAGTATATATGTCGGTAGGGTATATGTACGAAAAAATCACCGAGTACTTTGGCGATGGCAAAAAATGGGGTATTAAAATTAATTATATTATTGAGGACGAGCCTCTAGGTTCGGGTGGAGCACTATACTATCTAAAGGATAAGATAAAAGACGACTTTGTAGTATGTATGGGTGATGCTTTATTTGATATAGATATAGATAGAATGATGTCTTATCATAAGGAGCATAATGCCATAGCGACCCAACTTACACACCCTAATTTTCACCCTTATGATAGCGATTTAATAATGACCGATTCGGATAATAGAGTAACTGCTATTAATAAAAAGGGCGAAGAGAGAAATTATTATTACAAAAATAATGTCAACGCAGGATTTTTTATCTTGAGTCCAAAGAGTTTTTACTACTTTGATACTCTTAAAAAAGTAAATATGGAGGCAGACTTTATATCCACACTTATTTCTGATGGACATAATGTAATGGCATATAAGTCTTCGGAATATATAAAAGATGTAGGAACTCCCGAGAGATATCATAATGCACTAAAAGATATTGAAGCAGGGCTAGTAGAAAAAAGAAATTTGAAAAATAAGCAAAAAGCAATCTTTCTAGATAGAGATGGCACTATAAATAAGTATGTTGGTTTCCTGCGTAAGTCGGACGAATTTGAGCTGATTGATGGTGTAGATAGAGCTATATCTAAAATTAATAAAAGCGAGTATCTAGCGATAGTGGTTTCCAATCAACCTGTTATTGCCAGAGGCGAGTGCACCTTTGAAGAGCAAGAAAATATTATGAATAAAATGGAAACATTATTGGGCTTAAGTGGTACATATATTGATGGCGTATACTATTGCCCACATCACCCACATAGTGGATTTGAGGGCGAAGTAAAGGAATTAAAAATTAAGTGTGATTGCCGTAAGCCAAATATTGGTTTGCTTAATAGAGCCGTGAAAGACTTTAATCTAGACCTATCCAAATGCTACATTATAGGCGATTCGAATTTGGATATTGAGACGGGTAAAAATGCTGGTATTCCTGCTATCAGAGTGGAAACGGGCATCAAAGAAGATAACGTATTAGAGGGAGATTTTGTAGCCAAAACTTTGGAAGAAGCCGTGGACTACATCTTAAATAAGGAGTAAATTTATGAAAGAAATAACAGAAAAGTATATAGATAATTTTTTTGAGGAAAAGGAAGATTTGAGATATCTTAGGGATGATATCGTGAATGCAGTGGAAACACTAGTTGCTAGTGCCAAAAGTGGAAAAATATTGACTTGTGGCAATGGTGGCAGTGCTGCAGATAGTGAGCACATCGCTGGAGAATTGCTAAAATCTTTTGTTTTAAAAAGAAAGGTTAATGGCAAATTAAGAGAAGACTTATTGAATGAATACGGCGAAGAGGGAGCATTGATAGCAGATAATATTCAAGGTGGCATTAAGTGTATTCCTCTTACATCATTCTGTGCTTTTAATACAGCATTCCTAAATGACTGCAATGAAAAAATGCTTTATGCTCAAGGTGTAAATGCACTTGGCGATGCAGGGGATTCTCTTATAGCAATTTCTACTAGTGGTAATTCTAAAAATGTTTGCTATGCAGCCAAACTTGCTAGAGTCAAAGGCTTAAAGGTTATAGGACTAACTGGTGAGAGTGGAGGCCAATTAAAAGAAATAGCAGATGTATGTATTAGGGTTCCTAGCAATATTGTATACAAGATCCAAGAATATCATATCCAAGTATATCATCTATTGTGCTTAGCCATTGAGAGCGAAATGTTTGATGCCTAATCGGTAGGGGCAAATGCCTAATCGGTAGGGCAAAGAAAAGAATATCAATATAACTTTTATTTAAACACTGGAATTTATTTTCTAGTGTTTTTTCTTTTTTTGAGCTAACTGTGTGTGCCTAGGAGGAATGGTTGAGATTAATTATAAATACTTGATTTTTGTGTTGCACATTTCAATCAGGGCAATATGTATCTTTACTAAAACCTACCCATTTTAACCATAAAAAATGCAAAATTTTTGCATTTTTGAGTGGGTAAAATTAGGTGGCAAAATGGGCATTTTAGCCCCAAAATTGTACAATATTGTAAAATTTTTGTTCAATTTTCGGTGGACGGTGGTTGTATTTTTATTGTGGATATTTCTCTTTGATAATCCCTATATAACAAGATATAGTTTGGAGGAGTTTTTATCTTCCTTTACTTACCTCTTTATTTATTCTATTTCAAGGAGAATGTTTTATGGAAAATTCTGTTAAAAAGAAAAAATCTAAAAAGGGCCTTAGAAAACGCGTTGGCATTATCGCTGTTGGCGGCCTATCTTTAGTCCTTACCGTTTGTCTTTCCGTTGGCGCTACCCTCGCTTGGTTCGCTGGTTCCACTTGGGCTTCTAAATCCCTTTATATGGGCGGCCCTGTATATGTCGAAATGGCTGGTAGAGGAGGCTCTGGAGCAACAAAGCCTTCTGATGGAACTGATGCAAATTGGGTTGGAGGAAATGGAAATCTAGATATCCAAGCAGCAGCAGGTAGACAAACAGGTACAGTAAACAATACTGACGACAAGAAAAAAGTTGGCGATTATAATGATATATTGCTTCCTGGACAAAAGGTACAGATATATAGCCAAGCCAGAGTTTATTCAACAGCTGAAACATCTACAGTTGATGATGACCCTATTGCTAACAATAGCAGTGGCTCAAATCCAACCAATACTAGCAATGTAAATACAGGTACTACTACATTTAAAAATGAGAAGGGTAGAGTAACAACAACTACTACATCAGTACTAAGGGCTAGATTTAGTATTGAAGTAGAGTTTGACCCAGGTATGGGATTCAATAACTTCACTGGCACAGACTATATGACCAATTACCCTGTACAAAGTGCATCATTTGCTGGTACTCACGGTTCTGATTTTGATAGCAAACTTACTTGGCAAGATGCTCTATCTGCTACAGATGATAACGAAGCTGTATTTAAACAGGACAACTCAAATAACCTAGAAGGTACACCTACATATACTGGTAGAAGAGATGGTGTTGCTAAAGGTAACTGGAACAATAGCACATCTACAGGAGCAGGTCAAAATAAGGAGGCCCTTGAAAAACTAAAGACAGGCACAGAAGTGTCTATTTACAAGTGGAAATATGTCTCTGAGGCTCAATATAAAAAGGCCGGAACATCTGCTACTGATCCTAATGCTGTAAATGGTATTCAGATGGGTGCTCCATTCGATGGTACAGTAAAAACTGCTGGTGGATATGGTTACTATGGTGTTTGGATTACAGAGAAGGCTACGGGAGAAGGTGCTACAAGTTATGTAATGACAGAATCTGACGCTTTCTATAAGGCTAGATGTAATGCATATATCAATACCTATGTAGAAGCATACGAAAATGAGTATGGTAACGTAGTAGAGCGTTCTATTGGTGATAGTATTAAATCTCTAGAAAACTCACTAAATGAATATTTCGTAAAACTTATTAATGACTCTTCAAATAATATACACTCAGGAAATACCGGTGGATTTACTATTAACGAAACTACTGGTAATATGAAATTTACAAATAAACATACTGGTGAAAATGCTTCTTGGTTGTATATCGACCCTAGCATCGGTAACGATACCAATACAGACGAAATTAGTACTTCTGTCGGTGGTTGGTGGTACCTTGTAGAAGATAACGGTGGTGCAATCGGTACTAGCGATACCGGAGACAACAAGATTACTGCTGTATATGATAGTATTAGTGGCGATGCAATAAAAACAGCAACTGGTGCTAATACCCCTAAAGAAGTTGAGGAAGTAATTACTAGAAAAAATGCAAAGTCTAATGTTGATGATACAGATGCTAAAATTGAGGGTGATAACGTTAGTGCTACTAAATATAGCCGTCTAGATGCTAAACTATATGAGATTAAACCAACTCAAGATTTGGGCGAGGCAGTTACATCTAATGGTGGCAATGTTACTAAAGTAGTTTCTAATGCATATCCATTTGTAAATGGTACATTCGCATTACCATCTGATGCACTTACAAACGTATTCGCTAATGCTAAGATTACATTCAAGGTTGCATTCCAAGCATTACAAGCATTCTTCCCATATACTACATCTATTGATGGTGTAAGTTATACAGTTGCTCCTCAATTATTTGGTACAGCTAAAGCATTATCTATTAGAAATGCAATACCTGTATACAACGAGGCATTCGACTATCAGGAATCAGATGGTTCTGGATACACAGACTTATTGTAAGATATTACATATATATCAAATCAAAAAGGGCACAAATTGTGCTCTTTTTTGTACCTTTAAGGCATAAAATTTAATAAATTATTTATATAAAATTGACAACAATCAAAAAAATATTTATTATAATAAAAAATAAGCTAGATAATGTGTGCCAAAGAATGAATAGATAGGGTTAAGCACGATAATCCAAGGCGATAGAAGAGTATATAGCAAATAATATTGTGCAAATCTAATAGATGGTAGGTAACAGATATGTCTAAAGAAAAAATGAATTTGTTTTTTAAATTTTTCTCTCAATATACTAATATTAGGGGAACTTACAAAGAATTAAAAGATAACCCCGAGTTGGGTGCAAAAAGCACTTTATTTGGTAAAAAATCTATAATATATTCGGTATTATCTTTAGTGTGTGCAATAGGTGGTGTACTACTCTTTGTATTTGGTTTGCACGAGCTTCAGACGGGTATTAGTGGCGATAATGCTATAATAATGATATTAATAATGGTTTTACTAATGGGTGTTGGTATTAGTATAGCAGTATATTCTTTGGGGATTTTTCCTCTAGCCATAATTACTTGTATCAAGCAATTATCTCTAAATAAAAAGGCGATAGGTTGGGTGGCACTAAGTATACTCATTATCATTGTTCTAGCCATCGCTTTTGGAGTACTATATTTAGCTGTGATTTAATATATAAGAAGTGGCAGTGTCTAAATGTGTGTTTTATTCGGGGTAGTATGCCTCCATAGTAGGGGCAAAGAGTACTTGCTAATTAGACACTTATATTACAATCTAAAAAGTATTAGGAGTGGGCGAAAATGCTTACTCCTTTTTTTCGCATAAGGAGCAATATAATATATTTAAAAATAATTGACTAAAATTGGGCACAATTATATAATATTAATGATGAAAATTTGAGGTAAATACGACCACAGATTTTCAAATATATTACTAAAAGAGGGTAAATATGAGAAATTACTACGAGATTACAGATGTTATAGGAAGACAAATTCTAGACTCTAGAGGCAATCCTACTGTAGAGGTTGAGGTTGTTGTAGAGGATTCTATAGTTGGTAGAGCAGCAGTTCCTAGTGGAGCTTCGACTGGTTCTTTTGAGGCTGTAGAGCTTAGAGATGGAGATAAATCTAATTACCTAGGCAAATCTGTAGAAAAGGCTGTTGAGGCTGTTAATACAGAGATTAGAGACTTACTTATTGGTATGAATGCTCTTAATCAGGTTGAGATTGATGAGGCTATGATTAAATTAGATGGCACACACAATAAGGGTAGACTAGGTGCTAATGCAATACTAGGTGCATCTTTAGCAGTTGCTAAGGCTGCAGCAGAGGTTTCAGGATTACCTCTATACAATTATGTAGGTGGTTGTAATGCTACAACTCTTCCTGTACCAATGATGAATATACTTAATGGTGGAAAACACGCAGACAATTCAGTAAATGTTCAAGAATTTATGATTATGCCAGTAGGAGCTACTTCATTCAAAGAGGCTCTTAGATGGTGTGCAGAGGTGTTCCACAATCTTAAAGCCGTTCTTAAGGGCAAGGGCTATAGCACAGCTGTAGGTGACGAGGGTGGTTTCGCTCCTAACCTAAAGAGTGATGAAGAGGCTCTTCAGAGCATTGTAGAGGCTATCGAAAAGGCTGGTTACAAACCTGGTAAAGATTTCTGTATAGCTATAGATGCTGCTGCTACTGAGATGTATGACGAGGCTAAGAAGATAGGTAAAGAGGGTTCTTACTACTTCTGGAAGACTGGTGAAGTATTCACTATGGAAGAGATGGTTAATTACTGGGAGACTATGGCAGAGAAATATCCTATTATCTCTCTAGAAGATGGTCTAGCAGAAGA
>CAYTNS010000003.1:56277-79982 GCA_964439345.1 uncultured Christensenella sp. | reverse complement strand
ACTCCATCAGCTTTTTCTGGGTCATTACCCACCAGTACAGCATTGTGGTAATTAGGGTCAAAATTTTCACCCACTGCAGGTATTTTAGTTACCCCCATCTCACCAAACGCATTGAATATTTGGCTAAGCACCAAATCTAAGCCTTTAAGAACATTTTCGTCTTGAATACTTTGCTTAGCCTGTTTAAAGCTATCTATAGCTGGTAATAATTTTGCCACACTATGGGCAACACCATTATCAAAACTTTGTGAAACTACCTCAGCATTACGCTTTTTGTAATTTTCAAATTCTGCCTTAATCCTCTGTGCTAATTCTAGGTATTCTGCCTCTTTGGACTGAATTGGTTCTTGTACTTGCTCTTTTTCTAATTTCTCTTCTTTTTCTTTCCTTTTTTCCAAACCATCACTCCTTATTTTGTTCACTTTCTATGTGACTAATTTCCTCAGTAATATACTTGAGTGCAGATGCTATCTTGCAGTAATCCAGCCTCTGAGGACCAACTACGCCAATGGACGCAACCACACCACTTTTTAAACTGTAATTTGCCTTAATTATACTATAATCGGCAAATTCATCACTATTGTCTTCACCTATGCTATAGACAATATCGCTATTGCTAGTATTATCTATATCCTTAATAGCCTGAGTGATTTTTTCCTCATTTTCCACTAAAGATAAGAACTTTTTAGCCGAACCTATATCCTTATACTCGGGGTTTTCCAATAAGTTTGTACTCTTGGACGAATGAATCTTGAAAGAGTGACTCTCAGAATAACTCTTTAAGGTTTCGGTTAAGAATGTAAAGAACTCTTGAAAATACTTAATCTGATTTTTAAATAGATTATTGTAATAATCAAAATTATCTATTACGTCCGAAACTTTCTTATTATATAGATTGGTTGTTAAAAATTTACTAGCATCTTTGCAGTTTTCTTCGGTTATATTGCTATCTAGGTTTATAGTATTATTCATAATTCCAACTTCCGTCTGAACTAGAAATAATGCTTGACCGGTGATTAATGGGATAATATTAATTCCCTTGATAGTGAAAGCTTCGCTATTCTGCATTTCAACAAATGTAGGTAATTTAAGTATATCGCTCACATTTTTAGCCATACCATCTACCACATCTAATATGAAATTGCTTCTTTTTACAAAGGTATTTTTGATATCGTCAACAACTTTATTATCAAACTTTCTAGATGTAAGCAAACTATCTACATAAAATTTGTAGCCCTTGCTAGTAGGTATCCTACCACCAGAAGTATGCAGTTGTTTAAGATACCCCATCTCCTCTAGTGCATTAAGCTCATTCCTAAGAGTAGCCGAACTAAGCTTAGTAAATACCGTACTTTGAACACTACCACTAGTAATTGGCAAGGCATTATCTATATAATTGCCTACTGCACTAAGAAGTATCTCCCTTTTCCTATCACTTAATTTAAAATTATCACTCACCAAACACTCTCCGTTAGCAATAGAAATTTTTATTTGTTAGCACTCTATCCTTTAGACTGCTAAACATATTCTAGTATAGTTTTATGCCAATGTCAACAAGTTTATGACACATTTTTGAAAGTTTTTTAAAAAAATTTTTACTTTATGTCGAAAAGATATTTTATATAATTATTCCCCTATTTATTTAATATAATAAAATATCATATTAATAATGTTAAACATTATGTATTTCAATCCCCTCATACAATAATTATCTTCAATAAAAATAAATTACAAAGTTCCTCTAATGGCAATCTAATTTATTACAAATGTTTTGCTGAACATATTGACTTATTCCTCTTTTCGTCTTAAAATATAAGAAAGAGCAGGATTCATATGAAGAAAAAAACATTGTTTACATTTTATTACTAATTCTAATAGCCTCCAGTACATTTAACACAGTATTTACAATTATCAATTTTGAAAGACCACCCGATCAAATTTTCAATGATTCCATCAAAAGCATAGTAGAAGTCAAAGCATCAACTGAAAATGTTGGGGAAAGTTACGGAACAGCAGAGTTTATAAAAAAAGATGGTACATTAATTACCAACGCCCATGTTATTACATACAAAAATCTCGGGGACACCTCTCCATTTGATAATATTTTTATTAAGTTTTGCTTTGAAAATGAATTTAGAGCCGTAAATTTAATAAACTATGATTTAGACTTGGATATCGCTATTCTACAACTAGCTGAAATAAATATCAAAATAAAACCGTTAAAAGTTGGAGATTCTACAAAAGTCAATAACGGGAATAAGGTTTACGCAATAGGAAACCTTAACAATAATGGCCTATCAATCACAGATGGAATTATTTCAAACTCCAATATAGAAATCCAAGTCAACAACACAATCAAAAATGTTCTTCAATGTGATTTAACAATTGCCGACGGTAATAGTGGTGGTGCGCTTTTAGACAAAAATGGATCACTAATAGGAATTACTACATTTAGACTAAGAGACACTTCCGGTAACATTATTTATGGTATTTCTTATTGCGTTCCAATAAATATAATAATGGAATATATAGAAAAACAATAGGAGACTTATATGACACAAAAAAAATTTAATACATTATTCATCTCACTATCACTTGCATTAATTCTAATTTTAACCAATTGCTTATTTAATTGGGTAAACACACCAAGACAAATAAAAACTACAATAGAAATTTCTAGGCAAGAAATTGATTATCAAACTCTATTATCTGATTTTGATAATGGAGATCTTGAAATCAATGATACAATCACCACTTTTGAGGGATATAAGACAATAAAACTTTCGGACCTCGAGAATATTGATTTTGCCAGTGAATCATCGTCAAGCGACACTGATATCAAAATCAAATATAATTTTAGTTATTGTAACGAAACAAATATTGTTACATTGAAAGCTGAGCTAAAAGATGAATTAGGAGAAATCCAAATAGACACCATAACAGGTGCTGCATTTATAAACGAATATGGTGAAATAGACGCAGTAATGAATATTGATGGCGAGGGAATTTTACTTAGCGAAATGCAAGATTCTGGTATTATTGCAAATTGTGGTTGGTTTTCAAGACTAATAAAAAAGGTGGTTAAAGTTGTGGTTGTTGCAACAATTACTGCCACTGTAGTAGCTGCAACAACTGCAGCCATCGTTGCAACTGCGGGAGCTGCAGCCCCAGCAGTTGTTGCCGCAGGGGTTGGAGTTGTAAGCTCAGGAGTTGCTACAGGAACTGTAGCAGGTGCAGCAATTGCAACCGGAATAGCATCTGCTGCCATTACTGCAGGGGTTGGAATCGGAATGGCCATTGACGAAACAATTACAGAAAATCAAGAAACGACTAAAAGTCAGACTTTCACAGATACAATTCCAGATACCCAAAAGAACAATGCGATATTCCCTATTATCCCTGAAACATTCGCTCCTAAAGGATTAACAATGCACCTCTATCCAGGCACATCTAATGGACGATTTATAAAATGGTTTGACGCGTCAGGTATTATGATTTTCGAATGGGATGAAGATTTAACTAATGGAGCTCACTATCATATAATAGTTCACGATGGAATTCATTATTTACCAGGAACACCTGTGCCTGAACCTTACGCAAGTATGTATTTTTAGGAGATCAACATGGAAACAATTAATATAAATAATATAAACCAATATGTTAGAAGTCAAACCACATACTTTCATGATAGCCATATAATAGAATTTACATTTTTCAATAATTATTTAAAAATCACCCTTGAAAAATATGATAGAACTAATGTATCATTAACATTCAATGTAATTACCAAAATAGAATATAGAACTGGCGACACAAATGAAATAGACATTAAAAATCGAATTTTAGATATAGATATTCAACCTCACAATAACATTTTATTAGTAAACCTATTAATGTTCAATATGTCATTTATTGATATATATTGTGAAAGCATAGAAATATCGTAAGCCCCTTGCTTAAATACACTTCTTAACAATTTTCAAATTGCTTTGAAGTGTATTTTTTATTACTAAATATCTTCTCAAAAAAAGGAGGCATTGCCTCCATAACTATACTAATTCAAGTATTATTTTATTAAGGACAGTAAAGCCCAAATCGGTTGCCCTTAAATGATTATTTTCTATTTCTATTAGTTTATTTTCAAGCAAAAAGTCTATTTCTTTCTTCTTTGTTTCCAGCAAATCTACACCCAAATCGCTTTTGTATTCAGATAGATTGATGCCATCTAGAGTTCTAAGACCCAGCATAATGGTCTCTTCTCTGACCTCTTCGCTAGAGATAATTTCTACATTCTCGGTAGGCTTTTTACCTTGATTAATAGCCTCAATATATCCCTCAATTGACGGAATATTACTATATCTTTCGCCCCTATAGTAACCGTGTGCTCCAGCTCCAAAGCCTAGGTACTCGTGCATCTTCCATGTGTGCATATTGTGTTTGCACTCCATATTGGATTTGGCAAAATTGCTCACCTCATATCTAGTAAATCCCTGCTCTCTTAAGTACTTGAGCGCATAATTGTACATTCCCAAAGTTTTGGCTTCTTTAGGCAACTTCAAAGCACCCGAATTTACTAGTCTATATAGTTCAGTATCTTCCTCTAGAATAAGAGAATATACACTAATATGTTGTGAACCTAGTTTATTAACTAGTCTTAGGGTGTATTTTACATCGCTTAATTTTTGTCTAGGCAATCCAATAAGACAATCGGTATTTATATTAGTTATGCCTACCGATTTTATTATATCAATAGCTTTAATGTAATCATCTTTGGTATGCACTCTACCTATCAACTTAAGTAGATTATTGCTAGACGATTGCAAACCCACACTCACCCTATTAATTCCTGCCTCTTTCCACTCTCTTACCTTAGATAGTGTTATGGAATTAGGATTGGATTCTATAGTAATCTCAGCATCGGGGTCAACCGAAAAACTAGACCTAATAGCCGAGAGTATGGTCGATACTGCCCCATCTAGCATCAGACTAGGAGTACCTCCTCCCATAAAGATAGTATCTACCTCCAAGGATTTATTTGCATATCCCTGTATTTCACTTACTAGTGCTCTAAGATACTCCTGCTGAAGATCATTTTTACCGGCATACGAATTAAAATTACAATATTTGCATTTAGCCACACAAAAAGGAAAATGCACATAAATTCCGATTTTTTTCATATTAATCAATCTTAAGAATGGATATAAATGCCTCACTAGGAATATCTACCGAGCCCACTCTCCTCATTCTCTTCTTTCCTCGTTTCTGTTTCTCTAGTAGTTTTCTTTTTCGGGTGATATCTCCACCATAACACTTGGCAAGAACGTCTTTCCTTAGAGCCTTGATAGTCTCCCTAGCAATAACTTTATTACCAATCGCTGCCTGAATAGGTATCTCAAATAATTGTCTAGGTATGGCCTCTTTTAGCTTCTCAGCCATCGCTCTGCCCCTCTGATAAGCCTTGTCCTTATGAACTATTAGACTAAGAGCATCACACACATCGCCATTAAGAAGGATATCTAATTTTACAAGGTCACTAGGCTTATACCCTATAATCTCGTAATCTAGACTAGCATAGCCCCTAGACCTACTCTTTAATTGGTCAAAGAAATCAAACACTATCTCATTAAGTGGAATCTCGTATATCAATTGACACCTACTAGCATCAATATATTGCAAGTCAATATGCACCCCCCTCTTCTCTTGGCAAAGCTTCATAAGTTCGCCCACATAATCGGGTGGTGTAAATATGGTAACCTTAGTCATAGGCTCTTCCATACAAGCGATTGCCTGAGTTTCGGGCATCTCGGCTGGGTTACTAATCTCTATCACTTCGCCATTAGTTTTGGTTATCCTATAATTAACCGTAGGTGCTGTGGTAATTAGGTCTAGGTCAAATTCCCTCTCTAGCCTCTCTTGGATAATCTCCATATGTAGTAGCCCCAAAAATCCACATCTAAAGCCAAAACCTAGGGCTTGAGAAACCTCGGGAACATACTCCAAAGAAGCATCATTTAGCTTCAATTTTTCTAGTGCGTCTTTAAGGTCATTGTATTTATCTCCCTCTACACAGAAGATTCCACTAAAGACTACTGGTTTTACCTCTTTGTATCCCGGTAAAGCCTCAGTGCAAGGCTCATCTTTTAGAGTAATAGTATCGCCAACTTTAGTCTCACTAACATTTTTGATACTAGCACAGATATAGCCAACATCTCCTGCCAAAAGTTCATCTTTCTCGGTAAGCTTAGGAGTAAATATGCCCACTTCGGTAACTTCATAATCCTTGCCCGTTGTCCAGAATTTAATTCTAGAGCCCTTGGAAACTGAGCCATCTACTATCCTTACTAAGCACACTGCACCCTTGAAATTATCATAGTAACTATCAAAGATAAGTGCTCTAAGTGGCTTATTTTCATCTCCAGTAGGTGCTGGGAAAGATTCAACAACAGCCTTTAAAACGCTATCAATATTAGTTCCACACTTAGCACTAACTGCAGGGACATTGTCGCAAGGCAAACCTATGACATCTTCTATCTCCCTCTCAGTCTTCTCAATATCTGCACTGGGCAAATCTATCTTATTAATAACAGGCAATATCTCTAGGTCGTTATCTAGTGCCAAATATACATTGGCAAGGGTTTGAGCCTCCACACCCTGAGTGGCATCTACTATTAGTATTGCCCCCTCACAGGCAGCGAGTGACCTACTAACCTCATAGGTAAAGTCCACGTGTCCGGGGGTGTCTATTAGGTTTAGAGTATATTCCTCGCCATTGTAATTATATTTCATAGTGGTGGGAGTAAGTTTAATAGTAATACCTCTCTCCCTCTCTATATCCATACTATCTAGTATCTGCTCGGACAAATCCCTCTTTGCTACAGTATTTGTCTCTTCTAATAATCTATCTGCAAGTGTACTTTTGCCGTGGTCAATATGTGCCACTATGCAAAAATTACGAATTTTATCTTGTCTATTCATTATAATCTCCCAATAAATATATAATAGTATATAGGAAAAAAACATTTTTATCAATAATTTTTTCGTTCATTGCCCAAATAATACAAAAATACAAAAGAAAATACAAAAAGTGCCTTAATTTGCTTTTTTTATTATTGTTTTTTTGGTAAAATAATAATACTATTTGCAGGTCTATACCCTTTTACAAATAGCTAATAATAATTATATTCCATAATTGCCTGTATGACAATATAGAAGGATTTTTATATGAAAAATAAATTAGATTTGGAAACAAGAGTTATAAATACTTTTGATGAATATAAAGCATTAATAAATGAATTAATAAATGAGAATAAACTATCTGAATTTAGGCTAAATCCTAGGTACTACGAGATTAGCAAAAATTCGTGGATAATAGATAAATATATCGCTAGAGATGGAGTTATCTCTGACACATGTATTGAGAATACCCTATCGGCTTATGACACAGCTATCAAAAATAAATTCGCTATATCTATTCCAGTTAGAGCGATAGACGACGGTTCAATCGTTTGCTTTGCACACAAGAGCCTATCTAGAGTTATAAATACCGAGAGTGGCTACATCAATAAAATGTCTATTACTGATATCAAAAAATTGGAATTAAATACCGATGGCGAAAAGATACTAACCTTAGACGAAGCTTTGGAATATATCGCTGGTAGAACCCCTATCATTATAGATATCCGTAATGATGGAATGATTGGCAAGGTAGAAGAAAATATTGTATCAATAATAGATAATTATTTCAAAAAATGTAAAACTTATGGAAATGTCGCTGTAATGAGTGCTAATCCATATTCACTAGAATATCTATATAGAAATTACCCTTATGTAACTAGAATACTAAAAAGTGGCATATTTAAGGAAAAAATGTACGGCTCTATCCCTACAAAGAAACTTAAAAAACTTAAATTTTACAAAGTAACAAATGCCGACTTTATTTCTTACTCATACGAGGAATTACCTTATAGAAAGATTAAGAAATACAAACCTGCAGGAGTACTAGCACATACAGTTACTTCTCAAAATCAATATCTAAAAGTTGCACCATATTGCGATAATATAATTTTCACTGGTTTTAAACCATACATCTAGGAGATAATACACTTATGCAAAAGAACTTGATAGTAATCATAGAAGGACCTAGTGGAGTTGGCAAGGATACTATAATTAATACCCTACTAGATAGATATCCAGATAGATTTGGTAGACCCATCAATGCTTGTACTAGACCTATGAGAGAGAATGAAAGTCAAAATAATCCCTACTACTTTATATCGGAAGAAGAATTTTTTAAACTAAGAGATAGTGGAGATATATTCGAACACACCGTTAGACACGGAACATATAGAGGTATGAGGAAGGCTAGTTTCGATGAAATTTTAAATTCCGGCAGGATTGCACTAAGAGATTGCGATAGATATGGACTACAAGCAATTAGCAAAGTATACCCCAACCAAATACTTAGCATATTCCTAACCTGCCCAAAGGAAGAGATTAGAAATAGACTAATTAGTAGAAACGAGCCTAAAGAAAGTATGGAAGCAAGGCTAAAAGACTATGATGAGCATATAAAAGAATCAAAATACTTTGAGCACATTATAGAGAATTTAGATATCGAAGAGACTGTATCTAAAATACTTAATTTAATAGAAGAAAAAGAAAAATCACTTAAAAACTAATTTAAGTGATTTTTCTTTTACCTATTTTTTATTTGTTTTCCGAATTGGTCTTAGCCATTAGTTCATCATACTTTTTCGCTTTTTCCACGAGAGTAGCATATTCGCTAGAAGAAATCTTCACTAAGTCTTTGTCTTTCTCTAGGTCTTTGGAAACTAATCTTTTTGCTAGTACCTTTAAGATTACAATTCCCAATGCACATAGCAAAACAAGTGCCCAGAATAATGGAAGAATATCGCCTAACTTAATTACACCAAATAATGCAAGAGTAGCAATCAAATCCACTGCACCAGCTATGATGTAAACAATTATCTGGATAACTAGACTATTCTTGCCCAAATCCAAGCCCGACGATACTATAATATTAAATAGCACCGAAAGCAAAGCAAATGAAATGGTAATCCTAGTAAACATATCGGTATCCAATTCAACCCAGAATGCTATAATAACCATAATAGCCGAAACTGAGATTAAAGATAGCGATACAATACCCAACGTCTTACTCTTACTAATCATATTTAAGCTATTAAGAGCAAAGAAACCAGCAATTGCTAGAGTCGCAATAGTTAAAAATGTATTTAGTCCTCCAAACCAAGGCATATCACCATCTAATTTCAAAATCAACTGTAGCACAGCTAGTGACGCTAAAACAATGGTTGTAATCGAAACAATCTTACGAGTAACTTTCATAAAATACCCCCTTTTTATTTATAAAAAATATATCACACTTTACTAATATCACAAAATAAATTAAATAAAAAAATAATGAAATCGGCAAATTTTGCAATTTCATTATTTTTTATCCTACTTAATTATTATTATATTGTAACGCATATAGATTTATTGCGTTTGCATTTCCTAAAGGTCATCTAATGATATATAAAAGTTTTACTTATTATACATATCCTTTTTTCTAATGATATTTTTTTCTCTACCATTATTTTTAGGAATATAGTATCTTTTATTTTTTAATTCATCTGGCAAATACTGTTGTTTTACATAGCCACCAAAGTCGTGTGGATATTTATACGCTCCGTGTCCATCATTATACCCCGTTGGGTGATTTTTTAGATGGTTTGGAACTTTTGCATTTTTATACATTTCAGCATCTGCACTAGCAGAGCTCATAGCAAGGTAAACCGAATTACTTTTTTCTGCCTCGCATATATATATTATAGCGTGACTAAGAGTAAGATTGCACTCTGGCATACCCAATTTTTCACACGAAGTAAGAGCAGAGATTGCAATAAGCAGAGCATTGCTATCTGCCATACCTATATCTTCCGATGCGTGGGCAATAAGTCTCCTAGCAAGTATGCAAGGGTCAAAGCCACTTAGCAATAATTTCTGTGCCCAAAAAAGTGCTGCATCGGTATCGCTACCCCTAAGGCTCTTGCAAAATGCACTAAGCATATCATAGCTAGTAGTCTCATCTAAAGCGATATTTCCCCTCTGCAAACAATCGGATACAGTCTCTTTGGTAATTTCAATCACACCATCTTTATTAGGTGCTGTAGTCGACACTGCAAATTCAAGTGTATTGTAGCAAGTTCTCAAATCACCTGACGAATTGAAAGCCAGGAATTTCTTTACATCTTCATCTATAGATATTTTCAAATTACCATAGCCAATTTCTTTATCTGCCAAAGCCCTATTAATGCCGACCAATAACTCAGCAACCGTTAGGCTTTTAAATTCAAAAACCTTACACCTACTAACTATCGCTCTAGTCATATTAATATATGGATTTTCAGTTGTAGAGCCTATAAAGATTATATAACCCTTTTCTATTGCCTCCAAAACGCAATCGCTCTGAGCTTTGCTCCACCTATGACACTCGTCTAATAGTAAGTATGTCTTTACACCATATAATTCTAGATTAGATTTAGCCTCAGATATAATTTCCTTTGCGTCCCCTACACCCGAACTCACGGCATTAAGTTTTTTAAAATTACCCTTGCATGTATTTGCAATAATACTAGCAAAGGTAGTTTTGCCACACCCCGGGGGTCCATAGAAGATACACGAGCCAACACTGCCTAGTTCAATCGCTCTTACTAAAAAACTACCCTTGGAAACCAAATGCTTTTGACCAATAAATTCGCTAAGTGTAGTAGCCCTCATTCTATCTGCCAGTGGTCTAAATTTAGTTAAATTACCCTCAAACATATTCATATTATCTTACTCCAAATTTTATAGAATAAGTATAACACAGTATGCCCAATATTGCAATCTAAAAATTTTAATTATCCAAAGCACTCATCGTAAATTTAGACGGCTTTACAAAATACCACCAAACGAAGCAAATGCCATCATTTATTTTGATATGTAAAAACATTTTCAAAAGCGTACAACACCAATTTTAGACACAAAACACTAGTTTTGCATTAATTTTACACGATTTTCATTTATATAAATTTAATATCAACATAGCACTTACTGACACAAACCCATATTTCATTGCCACATAATCACAAAAAAATCCTAGCTTTCGCTAGGAAATAAATTATTAGAAACACATAAGCCGAGTTCTGTATTAGATGATTATCTATCTAGAATCATTGTCACCAACGATTTCAAGCGGCGTATAGAGAGACTAGCGAGTAACTTTATAGCGTCTCTCAGCCTTGCATCAGATGGGGTTTACACAACAATATAGTTACCTATATCATTAGTGGTCTCTTACACCACTATTCCACCTATCGCAGAGTAAACTCTGCTGTTTATTTTCTGTTGCACTATTCCTTAGGGTCGCCCCCACCAGTCGTTAACTGGCACCTTACTCTTTGATGCCCGGACTTTCCTCAAATATGGTTTACCCATACTCGCAATCATCTGTGTATCTAAATTACATATAGTATATCACAATTGAAAGATAAAATCAATATTTTGCAATCATTTGTAGTAAGTATAGTTTTCAAAATTATATATTTAATTATATTCTCAATCACACAAATTTATATCTAAAATCCAAATTTAGTTTTATCAATTTTCTTTCGTAAAATTTCTAATGATTTTTTCTCAAGTCTAGATATATAGCTTCTACTAATATTCAATCTCTTTGCAACCTCTCTTTGAGGTAAAATCGGATTGCCATTTAGCCCGTATCTTAAGCACATTATTTCATACTCTCTTTTGGATAGATATTTCTTAAGTAAAATATCTAATTTTTCTGCAACAAATTTATTCTCAGCAACCACCGACACATCTTGCTCTTCATCGTAATTTAGGTCGCCTATGGTTATCTCATTATTCTCATCATCTGTGCCCAATACATCTTCTATACTTACAGTATTTTTGTGCTTCTTATTTGCCCTTATTAGCATCAATATTTCATTTTCGATACATCTAGCTGCATAGGTACTGAATTGCGTTCCGTGATTTAATTTGTATGTATTAAGTGCTTTTATTAGCCCTAAACTTCCAACCGAAATCAAATCATCAGCTTCTTCTGTTTGCCCATACTTTTTTACAATATGCGCTACCAGCCTTAGATTATGCTCTATTAAAATATCTCTAGCTTCCATATCGCCCTGCTCAAATTTTTCCAAATACCCTTTCTCCTCTTCGGGAGTTAATGGCTTAGGAAAAGACGAGGCATTATTCACATAAGATGTAAAAAACATCAGCTTCTGAATAAACAGCATAAAGCTTTCAAAAATCATATATCACCTCCTATAAAGACAATATATGTTGTTTTATGTCGAAATCTGCCTGTCCAGAAAAAAATAATTAATTTATTATGTTTTTTATAATTTCTTGCCCCACATTTTATTTATTCTAATCTCAATTATCTATCCTCTTCCCCTCCCCATTTTATCCATTCTCAAACCAAACAAACACACCATACTTCATTGGTATAAATATACACATTTATTTATATTTATAAGCATTTTATATTCATTTTGCCATCATATTACAGACAATTTAATCCTGCATTTTTATAAAAATTTTAGTATAATTATTCTGTCATTTTTTACAAGAAAGCAATTAATAATATCGATGAAAAGCTATCAATTTAAAAATATATTTTCATATCCAAAAAATTGGATTTAATGTAAAAATTTTAAGCAAACAAAAAATCCATAGAAAGCTATCTATGGATTAAAAATTATTTTTCTTCTATTTTCTTTCTTAAGATATCCCCTGCCTTCAAATTTAGGTCAGTCTTTATCTTAATCAATTGTTGTACTTTATTTGCATCGGTAATAATATTACCATCTTGGTCTTGCATATCGGATACTACTATCTTTTTATTAAAGGTATCATTTGGAGAGAGTACTTCCAAAGTGTCCCCCACTCCAAATCTATTTCTTTGCTCGATTACAGCATATCCATCTACCATATCTTCTTTTACAATAGCCATAAATTCGTGTGATTGAATTGGCATACTGTCTTTTATGTATTCTTTATCCTTTGCACCATAGAAAAATCCTGTAGTATATCTACGGTGACTAGCCTTCTCTAATTCTTCTAGTAGTGATACATCAAAAGGCTTTCCATTTTGTAATAAATCTAGCGCTCTTCTATAGGCATTCACAACAGTTGCTACATAATATGCACTCTTCATTCTTCCCTCGATTTTGAAAGAAGTTACTCCAGCACCTATTACATCGTCAAGGTGTTCTATCATACACATATCCTTACTATTTAAAATATATGTACCTCTATCGTCCTCTTGAATTTCATAATGTTCACCCTGTCTAGATTTTTCGCAAATAGAGTATTCAAATCTACATGCCTGAACACAAGCGCCTCTATTGCTATCTCTGCCAGTTAAGTAATTGGATAGCAAACATCTACCCGAATACGAAATACACATTGCACCGTGCACAAATGTCTCTATCTCTACATCTTTAGGAATGTAATCTCTTATTTCCTTGATTTCCTTGATACTTAGTTCTCTAGCAAGAATAAGTCTCTTAGCGCCCATATCGCAGAATGTTTTAGCAGTATACTTATTTGTAATATTTGCTTGGGTTGATACATGAATATCCAATTTAGGAGCATATTTTTTCACACACTCCATAATGCCTATATCACTAACTATTACAGCATCTACCCCAATATCCTCTAAATATTTAAGATATTCAGGTAATCCAGCAAAGTCCTCGTTATGAGCAACAATATTACAAGTAATATATATTTTTTTACCTATCGAGTGAGCATATTTTACTGCCTCGTC
This sequence comes from uncultured Christensenella sp., assembly GCA_964439345.1. Classification (GTDB taxonomy): domain Bacteria; phylum Bacillota; class Clostridia; order Christensenellales; family UBA1242; genus UBA11490. The sequence goes on along the minus strand of CAYTNS010000003.1, from coordinate 66,121 downwards.
CAATTCGTCCTCGTCAAAGTTTCCTGAGAATGCCCTTAGACCAAATTTCTTACCAGCCATATAACAAGCATCTGCACCATATCTAAATGCTACTTTTAATTTTTCCATATTACCAGCTGGTGCTAATAATTCTAACATATTTACTCTCCTATAATCTTAGTTATAGCTATTCCATCTTCCAAATGTAGTAATTCCGTACTGTATGGATATTTGCTAACTATATCTAAATATTTTCTCAAATTGACTACCATTGTTCTTTTTCTATGAGGAATTTTTTCTTGGCTCTCCACCATTCCTTGCAAAAGCACATTATCTGCAAAAATCATTCCACCCTTGCCCAATAGTTTAGTAAGCACAGGCAAATATCTATAATACTGTCCCTTTGCACCATCAAGGAAAACCATATCAAAAGTGTATCCCTTTTCAAGAAGTTCCTCTATAACAATCTTAGCATCTTCATTAAAAATCTCTACTCTATCCGAATATCCTAATTTTTTAAAAGTATTCCTTGCTACCGTCAAAGACTCGGCATTGATATCTATTGTAACTAATTTTTCTGCCCCTGCAGATAATATTATGCTACCCGAATACCCAATAGCCGTTCCAATCTCAAGGACCGATTTAATATTATTTTTTCTAATAAAATCAAATAAATATTTAGAAGATTTATCCCTAATTATAGGGACAAAATGTTCTTTTGCATAAGACCTCTCATCTTCTAAATTATTTATTATTTCTTGGTACTCCATTTTTCTTTTCCTTACAATTACTTAGTCTCTATTATTAGAGGAATAATCATTGGTTTTCTTTTAATTCTTTTGAAGAAGAATGATTGTAAAGTTTTCTTTACAGCACCCCTAATCGAATTCCAGTCTTGGGTTTTGAAATTAGTAGAAATAATCTGATTAAGCACCAAATCTTTTGCTTCCTCGATTACATCTTCATTATCTTTAATATATACAAAGCCTCTAGTATAGATATCTGGCTTGGAAGTAAGGGCTGCTATCTTAGAAGAAATAGTGATAGTTACTATACATACTCCCTCACTAGCTAGTTGCATTCTATCTCTTTGAACTATTCCACCAGCCTCACTAATATCTAGGCCATCAACTAATTTGATTCCACTAGGAACTACACCTGTCTTCTTTATAACATTTTTATTAATAGTAATAGTATCGCCTAGGTCTGGGATAATAATATTTCTATCATTCATACCCATATCTTTAGCCAGATTTGCATGTGCCCTTAGATGTCTATATTCACCGTGAACTGGTATAAAGAATTTAGGTCTAAGCAAAGTATGCATAGTCTTTAATTCCTCTTGATATGCGTGTCCACTTACGTGTACTTCTGCTAATGACTCGTATACGATAGAAGCACCTTTTGAATATAGCAAATTAATTACATTATTAATCTCTCTTTCATTTCCAGGAATTGCAGATGAAGAGAAAATTACATAGTCATTCTCGCCAATCTCAATTTTATTAAATTCACCATTAGCCATTCTAGTAAGTGCACTATTTTCTTCGCCCTGACTACCTGTGCAAAGTATACATATTTGCTCGTCACTATATTTATCTATATTATTTACATCTGCTACAATTTCTTTATTAAAGTTTAGTTCGCCTATCTTAGATGCAGTCTCACAAATATTAAGCATACTTCTGCCTGTGAATATAATCTTTCTTCCATATTTTTCACAGATATTTAGTATCTGTTGGATTCTGTGTACATTACTTGCAAATGTAGCAATTATTATTCTCTTCTTTGCATTTTGGATAAATAGATTATCTAGAGTAGCACCAACTTTTCTCTCGCTCATACTAAATCCAGGTCTCTCTGCATTAGTACTGTCAGCTGTTAAAAGTAGTACTCCTTTTTTGCTGATTTCGCCTAGTCTTGCTAGATCCATAGCGTCACCATCAATTGGTGTGTAATCCAATTTAAAGTCACCAGTGTGGAAATATACACCAACTGGAGTGGTTATTGCAAATGCTAGTGCACCACTAATACTATGTGTAACTTTCACAAATTCTACTTGGAAGTAATTACCAATTTTAATTACCTGCTTAGGTTTTACACAGATTGGTTTGCACTTAATTTTTCTGTGTTCTTTTAATTTATTTTCAATTAATGCTACAGCTAATTTACTAGCAAATACTGGCACTCCTGGTAATTCTTGCAAAAGATATGGCAATGCACCTATATGATCCTCGTGACCGTGAGTAATTAGTATTGCTTTTATTTTTCTTCTGTTATTAACCAAATAAGTAAAATCTGGAATAACAAGGTCGATGCCGGGCATATCGTCACTAGGGAAAGCCAAACCACTATCTATAATAATAATCTCATTATTATACTCTAGTGCCATAATGTTTTTACCAACTTCGCCAACACCACCCAAAAAAGATAGTTTTAATCCTGATTGTTGTTTGTTCATTTTCTTCTCCTTTATAATATATAATAAATAACCTAGCTTTTATCTAGATTTTTTAACCAAAAGTTAATATTATTTTTTTACATCTCTCCACACAAAAAAACATTGAGAGATATCTCATCAAATAAAATTAATGTATTTTATCTATAGACAATTACAATAATGCTCCATTCAAAAGACGCATTTCCCCTTTAAATTATCTTACTAGATAATATCACAAAAATCTATGAGGTCTACTATATTTCGACCTATTTAATCAACTTCGTTATATATACTATACTATAACTTAAATAAAAAATCAATAATTTGTTTATTAAAATAATTATTTTTAGATTTTAATAACAAAATACCCCATCAAATATCAATTTTAGTAAAAAAATCCCCTCTTTGCCTTCATTAATAAAATCCAGCAAAAAGGAGATTTATAAAAATTATACTATATATTTCATATCTTCAAATTTATCTGTTTTTTCTTTTTTGAGAGGTGTAACAACATTGTATACATCTACATAATATCTATTGCCTAGCCCCTCATAAGTTACAACCATTCCAAAAGCACTATAAAGAAGGAATGATGTAGGAATGGATATTAAAAATCCTGCACCCAACGTAAATAATCCCAAGAAAACATTTAGGATAATCATTGTAAGAACAACACCAATAGCCGTGCCTAAAACCTTCCAGAAATATCTAAAAGATGTTTTAATTGCAATGCCTAACGACTTCCAGATACTATAATTCATTATAATCATAGTAGGTGTCCACGATGCAAATAATGTATATCTAATAGCCACCAATAAAATAAATAATGACATAATAATAAATGGCGCTAAGAAAGATATTAACCACCAACTAGCATTAAATAATCTAAGCGAGAAAACGAAAATCGTCATTATAATCATATCCAATGGAAGAGCAACTAGGTATTGAATCAAAGTAATTTTAATACTCTTTCCAAAGGTATCCGAAAAACTACTATAAAATCCATAATTATTAATACTACCCATATAATAATTAAGAGAATTACTCATAGGAACTATTGCCATATTAGATGCAATAACCATAAAGAATCCTAAGATTAAACCAATAGCTGTAAAATTAATCCAAATAGTAGAAATATTTTCTTCAAAAATAGTAAGTAATTGAGTGCCTAAATCCTTGACCGAGAGCAATAAATTACTAAAATTTAGACTGGTTAAAAATCCAGTATAGACATTCAAGGCATCTGCCACAAATCCCGAAGATTTAAGGAGCTCAAATATAGGATTGATTGCTAGATACAAAAGTCCTACTACCATTAACATCACTAGCAAAAAATATAGCATCGATTTCCATACTATACTAAAATTTGAAAAAACAATTTTAATTGAATTTTTGTATCTCATTTATGCCTCAATCTTTTTAAAATCATTTATAGTATAACCCATTTTTATCTATAATGCAAATTAAATAAATAAAAAAGGGCTTGTCTTATTTTAACAAGCCCATAAAATTATTTATCTTCATCTTTATTTTCTTTATGTAATTCGTCATTTATTTCTTCCAGTAGTTCTTCCTTAGTTTCCTCTACGCCACTATCTGTTTTCTTATTAACGAACCCCAAACATATTAGTATAGAGCAAATGGATAAAACAATATCTTCTACTATAGCAGAAGATATATTTACTCCGAATAATCGACTAATGGCACTAATTAAAACTACTAGTGCACCACTTAGCCCCAGCCAAAACGAAGTAGTTTTCAGTTTATTCTTCATTTTTCTTCTCCTTTTTATGAGGGGTGGGATAATTATCCAATTTCTCTTTTATCATCTCCACATCTTGCTTGACTTCTTTTACCACCTGCAATGAATCCCCCAATTTTGAAATAGTTTCTTGATATTTAATTTCCCTATTTTTACTATCCCTTAATTGATATACAAAAAGCCCCAAGAACATAACAGCAAATAAGCCATTGCTAATCGCCAAATTTACTATTTGTTCCCACATTATTATTTACCATATCTCTCTAGCGCTTCTTCATAATTTGCACCCAAAGATTCCTTCATAGTTTTGCTAGTTAGTATGGCAATCCTTTCACTTTTATCTTTACCTAAAAGATAATCATCTAGCACTTTGAATACTTGATTTTTAGTATAATTAGCTAGAGCTTTTGCGCCATATTTGGATACTAATTCACTCTGCTTTGTAGCATTGCTAATATTTTTATTCTTGATATCCTCAACTAGACTATTATATTTATCCAAATAATCTTTTTCTTTCTCGGCGATATCATTATTGTACTTTGTTATTTCTTGTTGTTTCTTTTCATACTCACTCTTTAGGGAATTGATTTTATCATTTAATTTAACTGCATAAGCGATATCAAAATCACTCAATGCTTTCTGTTTTTCTTGATTCAATGCGCTCAATTCAAAATCAATTGCATTTACACTATCTCTATACTCTTTTTCGATATCATTTATCGATTTCAATTCATCTTTTGTAAAAGCATCTAGAGTGGAGACAACAATGCTACTCCTAGCTAGTCCCCTTTTTAATGCATCATCACTAGCATTTTCTCTGGCTTTAGAATACGCTGAAGAAATACTATTTATAGAGGCGTCTTTATTGCTACTCAAAGTATCTTTATTAGATTTTAAATTTTTCTCTTTTTCCTCCATCTCATTATCTATGGAAGTGAGAGTAGATTTTTTATATTCCTCTAGAGAATTTTTCGCTTCCTTTTCAATATCCTCTGCACTCTTATTTACATCGTCTAGTCTCGTAAAATCGGGACTTCGATACTCAGGAATATCAATAGGTGAAAAGGAATTATTGATACTATTAATAGTTTTTACAATGCTATCCATTTCGTCTTTTTCTTTATCTGAATTGTATGTTGAGGCAACTTTTTTAGTGGTGTCATCATCTATCGTATAATTATTCATAATTTCTCCTTTACTTTTATTTCTAAAATAATTAATCTTTAAAACCAATCTTAATATCTCATCATATACTATCAAGTGGGCAAATCCTCTCTTGTAAATTGTAATCCACTAGGCAAATACCGTCATATATTTTCACATAATCGGCCATAGATATTTTGCTGGAAGATATCGGCATAATTCCATCGTGGCTACTAGCAATTTGGAATTTTTTAATTATATATCCATACTCACTTGCAAAAATATTATAAAAATTATTACCTATTATGCAAAACTCACCTTTTCGACTTTTTATAGAGGATAATAAACAAAATTTGCTTAGGTAAAATGTGTAGATATTTGTATTGCCACTGGCTAGATTTATAGCAAAGACAGGATAAGAACTATCTCCATCAATATTTATTAATTTAGTTACATAGTCCATATTATTAGCTATAATCTGCTCCTCATCTACACTAAGAGCACTATCTACACTCCTATAGTAAATCTTGCCGTTATTTAGATATACTAGGGTTAAAATATTCTCACCATATCCACGAGTAACTATGATGTCATCATAGTCAAAATCAAGCCTTACCCTGTTTGCAAAATTATCTAATTCTGTGCATAGATATGCACGACCGTCTTCTAATATTATCTTGCAAAGATACACCTCTCCATTGTATCCAAATTCGCCAATGCTTTCAATCACTTCCGTATTTATAAGCTCAAATCCATCTTTACCGATTGTAAAATCCGAAAAAGAATAAACCTTGCTATTATCACCACAATTTTCGATATACTTTTTGGATAGATATAGAATCCTATCCCCTTTCTCAAAGTTTGCCTCTGCACCATATAGTAGCACCATCAAATTTTTACACTTACCGTCTAGAGTTAAGACATCTCCATTTTTATATCTAATAGGCACCAATTTACTAAATCTTTCTTTTTCTTCGAATATCGTTACACCATTTAAGCATATTTTAAGAGAATCTGGACTTTCGCACGAAACAAATAAAAAGCCATAAGAATTATCTGCACCAATACTTAGTGGATAAGAGTTATTCCCCTCATATTCTCTAAAAAATATTTTTTCAAATTTATTAGAATAATTATCCTGCACTCTATTCTTTTTTAATTCTTCTCTAATAACACTGCTTATCATAAAACACCTATCCTTACCTGAACATTTGCAATCTTACTATCAATGGTATCAGATAAAAAACTTACTGAGACTTTTGTTCCTTTCATTCTGGGTTTTATTACGGACATACCCTCTTTACCCTTAACCTTAAAGTCTTTCGTTTTATTATCAACCTTTACCCTAATAGTACAATCCGATTTAGTTTCTAAATACACTTCTTTTACAAGCTTTTGCCTATCTGGATAATTAAAATCGCTATCGGGTGTTATCCATACCTTTTCGGTTATTCTATCAAAAACTTTTCCCGAATTATCAATCATACCTAATTTATAATGAATATCTTCTTTTATAACAACTAGAGCAAAACTAGATAGTGCATCATTGATAACCGAAATGTCTCTAATATCTACACCCCTTAGGATAGTCACTTTCCCCCTATTGATATCTAGCCTTATTAGAGCATTGTTATCTTTTTCACCTAGCCCAACATTATCCTTGTCGTCATCAAATTTAATTCTACATGCTAGATAGTATGAGCCATTGCTACAACCAGCCACGGCATACTCATTATTTTCATCAAATATATTATTAATCCCCAGATTAATTCTGGTTGAAGAACTACCATTAAAAGAATACAAACCATCTGTTGCTAGATAGATAATTTTATTACCACACATTGCAACGGTATTAGGAAGTATCTTGCCACTGCCAATATACAATTGATTTACTGCAAAATTTTCTTGCTCTGCATAGGCAGTAATTCTAGTAATATTGTAGTCCCTAAAAACATACACATACCCCTCAAACGAAACAACTTTATTAGCCCTGCCAAATTCATCTACAAGATCTATAAACCCACCCTCATCAAGGGTTGGATTAAAGTTAGTCGGATTTAAGTCATCACTAAACCAAAGTCTCCTTTCATTTTTAGTAGATGTAACAAAGAGCCTTTCATAATGAACACACATACTATTAATGCACGGTGCATTCTCTATTTTCTTTGCACCCTTTTCATACGACCAAGTATACATTCCATCAGATTTAGAAAAGATAAGAAGCGTATCTATTCCATCTAGATTGTATGATATAACCACCGGCTTATCATAAGAACTAAGCCCCTCTATCTCTATCCAATTCACTGCCTCCGAATGAAAATCGTTGTAGTAAAATTTATTATTGTTGCAATAGATTACTATAAAGGGATTTAGCACTCCAACCTCTTCGTCCCATCTTTCAAATAGCCACACACCCCTAATAGAAAGGTCTAGAGGAATATTAAGCGACTTTCGGTAGCTAGGCAATTTGCCCGAGATTTTTACACTAGGAATTGACACACCTAGCCCATCTTTTAGTGCTCCATCAGAATAGTCAAAATTATATGAAAGTCTAGTATAACCTACAGGCAAAACTGTATCATCGTATAGGGTGTTTACACCACTCATAAAGGAAGAATAATTAACAGTTTTGTATGTAATATTTTTTAGATTCAATAGATTAGAATAAAACATATTTACCACCACCTTCTTTTGGGCAATGTAATATTTCTAGTAGGCCTTTGGATAGAAAGCATTGATGCTTTAAATCTTTTATCCCACACATACGCATCATCAATTTGCCCTTTTAAAAATAAGTACTCAGCCACTACAGCATAGGCTAGTAACAATTCATTTAATTGTGGAAAATAATCTATTTCATCTTTTAAATAAACACTATCTGGAAAGAAAGAATAGACCACTTCATAGTCACCACTATCAACCTCAATACCGTCGCTATGCACCTTAAATTTTACAGGCAAATTATTCCTTAAAACTTTCTTAATTTGGATAATAGATTTATCCGAAATTTTTGAAAATTTAATCCGTCCATTTACACTACTTACACTCACTCTTTTGCAAACATTTATGTAGTTAGCAGAGATATTATTTATTGCCATATTTATAGCAACGACTAGGTCGCCCAGCTCCTCTTCGTCACACACATCACTCTTACCATTTAGATACGGAATCATATCGCTAAGCCCCACTAATTTACAAGCCTCAATCAATACATTTTTTACTATCACTTTCCTCACCTCCAGATATTTTTAAATGCCTTTTCAATATTATATTCTTTGCTAGAATTATTACAAAATTCAAATATTTCTTTCGCAGTATATGAAGTATAATCTTTGGCATTATCCTTGTTATTTTTATCTATTTTACTATTGTATTTGTCAATATCATTCATTATATTGTCAATATGTCTAGATTGGCTATAAAAAATATCATCTATCAAATTAGGTAAAATTTCATTATTTCTTATGTTAAAACAAAAAGTATTTGTTTGATAAATATTGTGTAATTCTAGCCCACCAGTCTTTAGATTTTTCATTATTCTATATCCATCATCTATCTCTCTTATTCTGCTTATCATATCAAATACATCACTCTCAATTTCAATAACCATAATCATCACCATTTAAAAAAATTTACTGGAGTGGGAAGATATTCCACTCCAGTATTTAGATAAAATATTTACAATTGTTTTATTAGATTTACGCACCAGTTATTCCAGTTAATTTAGCCTGGCTATTTGGTCTATTACATAGTAGTTCTGCATACTTAACAAGGGTTGCTGTATATACAGGATATCCCTCTTTTTGTCTAATAACTTTACCCTCATTATCTTCTAGCCATTGCCAGTCACATAATTGACACAATTCAAAGTCTTTTGTATTTAGTAAATACATTGTATCATCTGCAACGAATCTATCAGCCACAACAGGAATACCATTAAACGAAAGTGCTTTAAATCCACCCTGTAAATTCATTACATCTACATTTCTTCTATATGTACTTAGTTCTTGCTGATATGCTCTTCTTACACTAGATGAACATGCGATAAAGTCAATCTCACCACCAGTAGTCTCTTCAATTCTATCTACCATAGTCTGCATTACAGTCTCAGTTAATTGACCTACATTATCCTTTATACTAGATTTCATCCAAGCATTATTTGTTCTATTGATACCATATAGTTCACCCTTGGTACCAATTATTTTTTCTAGTCCAGTTATCTCATTATTTAGACCATTTAGAGTTGCTAATTTCATACCTGTAAATTCATCATCTAATACTCTATCAAATTGCACAGCTCTAGTATCTCTATCAATATTTTTGATAATATATGGTTTGTAATCAGCATAGGTATTCTCACCTGTAACCACTCTACAAGCTAGTCTCTCCATAATGTTTTTTACACTCTTTAGAGTAAGCCCATAAGCACCCTCTTCAGCATCACCATCGATTTCACCAATGATACCACTGCCATCACCATATAGCATTCTGCCTAGATTAAATGTGCTAGATTTAATAAG
>CAYTNS010000003.1:29851-56177 GCA_964439345.1 uncultured Christensenella sp. | reverse complement strand
CACTGCCATCACCATATAGCATTCTGCCTAGATTAAATGTGCTAGATTTAATAAGGCTTTCCATCTCTTCATTAAGTAGGTTCACAAATGCACCTGCACTATTTTGTGAACTTCTGATTGCCTTATCGGAAATTTCGATAGTTCCATATAGATTCTTTAGTGTCAATACAAATTGTTCATAACCCTTACTATAAGCACCAGGCAAAGCACCATCTTCTGTACCAGCAGTTACACCACCAGCCATACCAAAAGATGTTGCCTTTCTAATTTCGTTTCCGTATACATTATTTGTAGTTTGTTTAATTTTTGTTAATAATGGATTTGCTCCAATATTTAATTGATTACCTATTACACCTAGGTAAATTGTTTTTAGCGCATTATCTGCAGTTGTTAATGTTATCATATTCTTCTCCTAAAATTTGAACATATTCTCTACATACTTTCTCGCATCTTCCAGACTGGTAATTTTTGTCCCACCTACACTCCTATCATAACCATCGTTAGATATAGTTATTGGGCTTTGCGATTTTTGCAAAGAGTCAATATATTCTTTAATAATTGTTTCTTTTATTTTTTCGTTATTATAAATATGTGTTGCCAGAAAATTCTGGTCATTTGCTAAATCCTCAGGAGAGACATATTTATTATCCAAAACTTTTAGATATGCTTTCTCCAGTCCATCTTCAGCATTTCTAAGATTTTCATCTTCCAAAAGTTTATTTGTTATCTCCTCAGCAAAGGTATTAGCAAATTTGTGAGATTGCAAAAACTCTTTTAAATTTTTATTCCAGGCAAATTCAGTTGAAGTTTCAACCGATGAATCTCCGGATTTTTCATCAGTTAATACCTCTTGCAATTTTTTCTCCGTCTCACTTAATTTTTGACACTTGCGAGTAAATTCACTTTGCAACTCGTTATAAGCATCTAATAGTTTTTCGGAATTTTTAAATTTACCTATAGGAGAGCCGTCTGGTAGATTAGCTTCAATATCAATTCCCGTCTCTACAGCATAAGCATCTACATCTTTTGGTTGTTCTCCATTTAATTTACTTTCTATATTCATAATTATTCTCCAATTTCTTTAATTTCGTTTGTTATACTTAAATATTTTTTATGTTTCCTGATGTGCTCTAACATCATATTTTCTATTCTATTATTTTTAGCTTTTGCCCTTTCATAATCTCCACTTAGCATAAAGGCTACATGCTCATTGATATGTAAATTGTGGTCATCGATTTCTCTAGGCTCAATCTCTTTTTGATTGGTTACTAAATCAATATTTTCTTTACTAGCACTGCTAATTTGCAAGGAATTAATATCTTGACTACTCTCCCAAACACCAAAGCCTAATTGTTCCAAAATCTTTGACCTCATACTATTACTTAGTTTTCCGTTTTCATCGGTTAGTAATCCAGCATTCAATATCTCAAAAATCATACTCCTCTTCTGAGCCAAAGTCTCATTAATTTCGCTCTCGGTTTCAAATACAATTTCTTCACTATTAATATCACTATTTTTCCAGTAAAATAATTCCACCGAACCATTGTCACCAATTATTCTAGTGGTGTGTTCCATTATCGCATATTGCTTATATAGCCTTAGTATATGCTTGGCCATTTCCTTGGCTGCATTTTTTATTTCCTCTGCACTAGATAATAGTTTTACATCATCTTGCTCAATTAATAATTGCAAAGCCACTCCACTCGCATTGGATATCGAAGTACCCGATCGCAATAGGTCGCTTACGCCCGACACATTTGTAAATTCATTTAGAAGTGAACTCTCTTCATACTGAAAGTCAATCGGCACAGAACCTGTGGATAATAGCTTTGGACTACTAGCACCCTGCCTGTATATCAAAACTTTCCCAGGGGATAATCCTTCTTCTTCCAGATTTTCTATATCCAGCGAACCATCTTCTACAGAGAGTATCCCCATAGTAAGCCTATTTAAAAATTCGTGCTTTCTATTTTTAATTGCATTGTATGACCTCTGGATAGGAATACACCTTTCTATAATGCTACTACCCCAAAAACAATTAGGAGATAGCACACAAGATTGTTTAATAAAAGGGAAGCCCCTCTTACCATCTTCTCTATTTACATAAGGCAAATCCCCCATAAATATTAGTTTGTCACCAGCAATCATCGTGAGCCTACCATTAGGGTACTCTATGGTTGGCTTCTCATATTTTTCTATTACTAGCACTTGGTCTTTTTTCAATTTCTTTGCTACCGATGTAGACATTGATGAGTATCCCAGTCCACCCGACATAGATAAACTATCTAGAGTGTATACATTTATGTCTTCACCCTCACAATCAACACCCCATGTATTTTTAACTACATCTTTATGGAATGTTCTAGCATATATTATCGACATACAATCGTCTATATTATTGTATGTATTGCTATCCGGGTAAATCTCAAAGGGGCTAACAACCGATATTGCAACATCTCCTTCCCTAATATAATTACCAGTATTCTCACCAATTATTTTTCCACTATTATTATCCCAATCAATTTTATAAAAAACCGTTCCACATATCTCACTCCACATGGTCCCTTGCGATAATATTTTACTTATGTTTTTATTGTGACTCACAGCTTTCAAAATCTTCTTACTAGTCTTTGCACAAGCAATGTCATTCTCATCATCGGAGAATGGAATTACAGTAAGTGTCGGTCTTACCCTAGATAGTTTTGATTGCCTAATCTCTACTATATTTGCAATATGATTATATACCTCCCTTTCTTGCCAAAAATATTGCTTACCACTCTCCACGATATCTCCACTAGGAGAGATGTAACAATACTGATTACCTATAAAGAAATTTATATTCAATTGCCATATCGCCTCAAAAGACTTCCTTTCCTGTTGACGCTTGTGAAAATCCTCTAGTATATCCTTTACAATCTTCTCATCATCTACTATATTATTTGCCATCTTTCACTCCCGTCCTTACCTTTTTATTGAATACATTCACGGGACTTTTGGGTACTATTCTTTTTGCCAGTTCAGTGTACATATTTTCCATACATTCATTGCATAGATATAGACCAGCAAAACTCAAAAATCCCTCTTTCTTTATTTTTATAGATGCCATATTTTTGCAATTCGGCATATCGCATCTTACCTTACTTTTTATATCTTCTACTTTCATTTTTCTTCCTTTAATAACTTCAATAATTTTTGTTTCTCTTTTTCCAGTTCTTCATCTGACATTTGACTTAAGTCGCCATCTTTCTTTTCTTCTAAAAGCATTTGCAAGGCAGTCAAATCGGGTGGATATGTTTTCACACTCGTCTTCCTCTTTTGCAGAACTAATTCATCGCCAGATAAAGCATACTCTTCCGTTATCTCTTTTGTTTCATATCCCAGCGCCTTATCTAGTAACGCTTTTTCAATTTTTTTATTACTTACTTTCATATTTTTCCTATAAAAAAACAACTGACAAAAATTCTCATTCGCCGTTGTTTTATCCACTATTATATATATTATTGTACTTCAATTTTCTTATTAATCTTTCTTTGTCTTTAGTTATAATTGATTTTGTTATCTTCTCCTCCTTTTGTCTATTTTCTGGTCTACTCATTATATAGTATCTTAGTTCATCTAATGAGTGGTCATCTCTTTTTATAGGAGCATCACTATTTCCCCAGTAGTATCCCTTTATTTCTCTAATCATATTTACACAATTTTTAAATATAAATAATCTCCTCTCACCATTAGCATTTCGTATGTACGATTTTACTCTATTTATTCCTGTAAATAAATCTTTATTTACATAGGGATTAGTCGCAATTCCATTTTCATAAAAAAGTTCCGTCACACTCTTAGTTCCCGATAATGTCGTTTGATTGGCAGCACTATCTATTATAGCCTCATACCTGCCATTCTTTTTCTCCCAACCAATGCTTAATGATATCTCCTTTATCCTAGCACTGTGATATTCTATAGTTCTTTCCTTTTCATAGTGCTCGGCAATGACATATATATTTCCATCAAAATCACAAGCATACCAATGTGCACTCAAGGGATTTTTTAGCCCAGGGTCTATGGATATTTTATCGTACCAAGACTTAGGCACATCGAATGGCTCTATTACATTTTTAGTAATATCAAATTCACTATACACCATTCCCATTCCACTCATAAAGTTTCCATACTTTCTGCTATTTAATTCTTCTTCACTCATAGTACTAGATAACTTTTTTATTTCATTCGGATTAAGATAAGGATTATCCTCCCAACTCATTTGGGTATACCAGATATCTTCGTCTTTCGCCTCATTTAGATATATCTTATCATATACCCAAGTTAGCCCCTTTAGTGGTGTCATCGTTCCGAATATCTCACCACATTTATCTATAACTCTCATCTTGCTCTCAATATAAATATCCTCGGGTGGTTCTTCATCAAACCATACATAATCTAGCGATGTTCCCTGAAATTTTTCTCTGCCCTGATCGCAACTCTTAAACCCGATTTTACTGATAGACCCGAAGACATTTTTTACAAATATCGTATCTATTACGCCCTGCGATGCACTTCCTTTTTTGCCCGAAATCATAGTAATATCTTCTATCCATTCGGGCTTTAAGTAAGATAATATTTTACTTTGAGCCACATCTCTTTGAACCTGTTGACTAAGGGATACCACCCAGCCATCTCTAGGCTTATTAGATTTATATGGGTGTATGCCCCTTGCATACCACACAGTCTCTACTGCACCACACTCCGTTTTGCCACTTCTATTCCCTCCAAATACCCACCTATTCTTCTTATCACATTTGTGAAATTCCACTTGTTTATAATGAATCTTATCTCCCGTATTATACTCGTCAATCTTGCTAAATTGCTTTCGCCGTTTTTCTTCCATCAGTATTAGCTTAAGCCTCTGCAGTAACTTTTCTTTCGACATTCTTATCCTCCTTTCCCCATTTTCCTATTCTTAATGTATTTGCGATTTATCCCAAATCGGTCTATCATCTAAGTATGAAACTTCTTTCTATGATTTTGCTAGTATTAATATCCATTACCTCATTTGCGTCACCTCAAATAGCCTACGCATCTTCTTTCAAATTCGCTCGTGCTATAGATAGCAATGTAATGCTATATAAATTATCTACTGATAATAGTAATCTAGACAATGTGCTCTGTATGATAGAAAAAACATATTTTGTAGAAATAATTAGCGATAATGTAGATAATTACAAAGTCAATTATAATGGCATAATTGGATATGTTAAAAAGAATGATGTAGTTCCTGTATCTAGTACTCCAACTACACCATTCCCGGTAAATATTAAAATGTCAGTAGGCAATACCTGCAATCTTAGGAGCACTCCGACTACACATAGTCAGACTAGCAATGTAATTACTAGTATAAATGCAAACGAAACAAATATAACCTTTTTGGGTAGAATCTTCTCTGAAGAAGCAATAGATTTCGGTGGTACAACATGGTACTATGTGATATACAATGGAGAGAGAGGATATATTTACAATAAATATATAAAATCCATCACTCCCATATATCCAAATACCGAAGATGCTACCCTTTATAGCAAATCAAATTTTAATACAGCTAGTCCAATTAGCGAACCACAAAGCATTATCATTATGATACTACTTTTTATCCCATGTGTATGTATCTTATTTATCCTGTATCTTCCTAGAAAAAAGCCATCACTCAAATCCAATAATAAGAAAAGTAAAGTTATAGATAGATACTAAACATAAGTATTACTATACAAAGGCATTTTTGCTACACTGCCCAGCAGAGTTTTTATTATACTTCCCTCCAAATAATCTTCTTCATCATAATTTTTTGTAACCATATCATTGTAAACAACTTCAAACCACCTTTCACACAAATAGTCCTCTTTGAAAAATTCTTCATCATATCCCATATCTAGTAGTTTTTGAGAAAAATCCTCCAAAGCCTTTAACTTTTGTCTAAAGAAAGTTCTAATGCTAATACCAAGTAATTGTGCAATCATATTAGATTTTATCCCATCTATATAAAAGAGAGTCAGAATTCTTCGGCTCTCTTTTGATATCCTAGCCAGTCCATCTTCAACTATTATTTTTAAATTGATAAGTTTTCTTTTCCTATCCGTAAGTTTAAGAATTTTGCCAGTCTGACAATATGTTGTTTGATAATTTGATAACTCTTTATTGTTGCTAGATTTTCCAGTATCTAGGACTAACTTATCAATGGTTTTAGACATTGTTTCCAGATAATGATAAATCGATAATGCAGATTTGCTCCAATATTTCATAAGCCCCTCCTTTTTCAAAAATGTAACTATAGTATAATGTATGAAAAAGCCCAAAGTCAAAACTTTATGTCATTTTTTGCAAAACTTTTTTTAAAATGAAAAAAATTTGTAAGCCTTAATTACTATAGTAATTAAAAAGACAAAAAAAATTTTTAAAAAATTTTTAATTTTGGATAATTTTTACTACAACTTTATTAAAATTAGGTATTATTTTCATTGTCAAAAGACATAAAAATTGCTAAAATTTAAACATATAGAAAGGAGTGAAAAATGAGGGAAATAGCATTAGCAATTTTTATACTGGTTTTTGGGCTGTTTTTTGCTCCCAACAATTATATGGTAAATGCCAGTGATATAGAATCTAATAATACACTAGAAATAGAGACTATATATACAGATAATATATTAGAATATAAAAACCTAACAAACATATCCAAACTAGCTATTAGTGAAAAATATATCGCATATTCACTTAATAATACTAGCATTGATATTTTTAATAAAGAAACTAAAACATTTAATACTATTACTAATTTTAGTAGTATCAAAAAAATGCGTTTCATTGGAGAAAAACTTTTAGTAGCGACAAATGAAGGCGTTAAAAAAATAGATATCATTTCTTCGTCATCTGCCGATATATATCCACTACTTCCCGATATCGACTTTACGAGTATCCAAGCAATTGACTTTTATGTAGGCAGTGATATTGTATATCTTGGATATGTTAGCAATAATACATTTTTCCTAAATGAATACAATCTAAATCTTGAGCCTAAAACAAACCCTATCAAGCAGGTATCTTCTAGCGACTTTGAGGGCACATATTTAATGGCTGTAAACGATGTAAATGCTTATATCGCAACAAACGAATCCAACCCTAAAATGTATTCTTTGCATTATGAAGAAAAAGAGGAAAAACCAAATAGCATTAGTTTATCGCTATCATATCAGGTACTAGACACCTTCTATTATGACGATACCGAATATATCCTATCATTTACTAAAGAAAATCTATATCTATTCGATACTAGCTTTAATGAGATTGACAAGGTTACCATAAACCCTATCGAAAATGTAACCCTAGAAATAACCGATATTGATTACTTTGGAAATAAAATCTATGTATCAGATAAGAAAAATACAGGTGCAATCCAATCTTATTCTATCAATCTAGATGAAGAGGAATTTATATTACAATCGGACGAAATACTAATATGTAGCAAGAGCAAAAGCACTGGTAGATTCAATACTTCGGGGGGACTCATCACATCTGGAAATAATATATTTGTGGCAGATAAAGGTAATAATAATATACATATTATATCAGGTAATCAAACCACTTATATCAAAGATTTTGAGTCTATTATCACCCCTCATTCCCCTGCATTAGATGAAAATTTAAACCTATACTTTGTAGAAAATAATTCCAATAATTCCGTAATACATAAGTATAAATTTAATGGTACTGGATATCAATTTGCAAATAAATACGATACTGTATCTACTCAAAAAATTGGATACATTTCATCATCATCGGCGTATCAAGGAGTGGTATATCTATTAGATTACACCAATAATAATCTACTAGCCATAACCGATAAAGGATTGCAAATCAAAGCTACTCTATCATCTTCAATTTCACTAGATTCCGATTCAATCATTAGAGTGCTTAATTCAACCAATCAATTGGTTATATACTGCAAAAATAAATTGTATTTATTAAATACTACTGGAACAATCTTAGACGATATTTCTACATCTAGCTTTACATCTATCACCACCGATTACTATGGTGTTTATGGACTAGCTGGTAACACAATATACTCCTATTCCATTGACCCAGAATCTTCTACTTTTACAAAACTTAGTGATGTGACAAATGAGGCTTTCTCTACCCTATCGGATATATCATTTGATATTGCTAGTAGGGTAATGTTTGCCTTTGATAGCAGTAGAGAGTGTCTAGTAAAATTTGCACACACCACGATAGCGAGTCCTTTTGACTTTTACGATTTCTCCGAAAAAGAAGCACTAGATAGCACATCTATGCTTATCCCATTACAGGTAAAAAATAACCCTATTATATATCAATACCCTCACCAAATCGGTATGCCATATAATGCAGATAATTCGATAACCACCTGCCTAGGAATAGAGGAATTAGACAATGAATATAGAGTGCTATTCAATTGCAACAAGGTATTAACTAGTGGATTTATTAGCAAAAACGATGTAAAGATAGAAGAGATAAAAAAGGAACAAAATGAAGTAATTGCTATTAATAAAAAGGTTCCTATCTACAAATACCCTACTATGCTTAGATACGATGATCAAGCAATACAAGTGGGAGAATTAGAACACAAATCGGTAATAACCGTTACATCAAAATTTCCTATCAATATCGATGGCAAGGTATTCTATACATACGAGTTTGATGGCAAAGTGGGATATATTTTCAATGCAGATATAGTATTAAATGATGATAGAACTATATCTTATTTGGAGACTAGCAACGCTACTATCAAAGCAATAGGCGTAGATGATATAGAGGTTTATTCAGAGGACCTTACAGACACAATCCTACACCTAAAAAATAACGATAGGATATATGTTGCTGAGTATTCTCAAAATGGTAAATACACAAAAATCTGCTATACAGATAAAAATCAAAATACTATCGAGGGATATATCTTAACTGAATATATTCAAATGGATAAACTAGATAATACTAGAATAATACTAATAGTTATTATAGCCGTATCTGTATTGCTTTTGTGCACTATTATCACAGCATATATAGTAATAAAAAAGAAAAAATAAAAATAAAAACCTTTAATAGAATAATGTCAATCATTATAAAATTAAAGGTTTTTTATTTTACTTACTTTTGCTATTTTTATTAGCTTCTCTATCTTTCTCTTTTAATTCCCTATATCCTTTAGCAGTCGCAGTCTTTCTTGTAGATTTAGAGCTTACAGGCTCTTTTTTTTGTTGCATTTGTACTTGCCTTTTTTCTACCTACATTTTTCCCTACATTTTCAGACTTTTTCTCAAATTGCATAGTACTAGATTTTCCATAATATGTTGTGAAAAACATAATACTAAGGGCTGTACACACTACTCCATAAGAAGTTGTAATAATAGGCAGAACAATTCTTCTATTATCTAGCTTGGTTATAAAGCCCGATGGATTATTGCTATCATAATATATAGTTATTTTATCCCCTATATTATTTTTGGAAATGTATGACGATGTATTATGAATTACAACATTATCTACCTCATATTCTAGCACATCGTACATCTTGCCACCTTCCGAATTATGCTCCACCACGGTAGCCTCTGTTTCCACAAAAAATCCGTACTTGTTATTATATTGAATACACCAAACAAGAGTATATGTAAACATCACCAAAAAAAAGAATATCATTATACATACATATAATAAATATTGCTTTTTTTTAAGTTCCCTTATATTAGAAATCTCTTGCATTCTCTGCTTCCTTTGCTACATCTTACTATACTAATAATATACCATAAACTAAGCAAAAATACAAATTATATACAAGCCTTATATTATCTAACATAATAATTTTCTAGCACCCCTACCGATGTAAGAACTGTATCGACTTCTATATCCTCTTTTAAAATTTCCACCCTATTCAAACTGACTTCGTATGCAACTTTAGTAATTAATTCTTCGCCAATCTTTTTTTGATACTCTCTACTCTGTATTCTGCCAGAAACCGAGACCTTATCTCCTATCTCAAAATTCTTTACAAATCTAGCATTCCTTCCCCACGCAATACAAGGTAAATAATCACTCTTATTATAACTCCTATTTACAGCTAGTAGCACATCTGCTATCTCCCTTTTAAAAGGTGTTGTTCTAAATACTGGCTCTTTGCAAACATATCCCACTATATCTATAGTATTTGAATTTTCACACTCATTATATGGCAAAAGTTCCCTTAAAAATACCGTTAGCATTAGTTTACTTTTGCCATCTTCTAATTTATTATAACTCCTAAATTGCCCACTACCTGCTATTTTTGACCCTCTGCCTATATTATTATCCATAAGCAATCGCTCACTGATTGTTACAGGAATGATGTCAAAAATATCTGATAGTCTAGCGACCTTTAGCGATAATTCATAAAATTTTTCACCGTAAGTTTCGTGACTAAATACTAGGTCACTAACCACTTCTCCTGCTATCGTTACTCTATTATTTCTTAACAAATTGTAATCCATTTTAAGATTTCTCCTTTACATATACTCTAATTATTTTTTCTCTGTATGCCTAGATTATCGATGTAATAGTCACTATCCATTATTAGGTCGCCCACCGAACACACTGTATATCCTGCATTAATTAGGCTTTCTAATACCAAAGGCAAAGCATCTAGCACATGGTCAGCATTATTGTGACAAAGTATGATACTTCCATTGTCTACCCTGCTCATTACCCTTTCGCAAATATCTCTGCCCGAATACCCCTTCCAATCTAGAGTATCCACACTCCATTGGATTGTTTTTAATCCCATTTCATCGGCTACTTCTATGACCGAATTATTATATGCTCCATAAGGTGCTCTAAATAATTTTACTTCCTTATTAGTAATAGCCTTTATAGAATTAATACTAGTTTCTAGTTCCAATTTCATCTGAGACTTGGAGAGCGTAGTAAAATCGGGGTGGGTATTACTATGCGTACCTATCTCAATCCCTGCCTCGTCTACAGCTTTCACCATATCGGGATAATCCTCTACCCAAAACCCTACCATAAAGAATGTCGCATCTACATTGTACTCTTTTAGTATTCGTATAATATCTAGTGTTTTATCTGCACCCCATGCTGTATCAAAAGATATTGCTACCTTTTTCTCTTCAGTTTCCACCGAATAAATAGGTACGAGCCTTGGTGCTGAACCAAAGAATACTTGTGCACTACTGCCACCCTTATAATTAATAGATAATAGTATCATACTAAACACTGCTATTAGGGCTAATAATAGACCCCTCTTTTTAATGACCAAAAATTTCATCTAGCACTCCTTTATTATACAATAGGATACTATTTACCTCCCCTTTCTTAGCATAGCCTTTTTTGCACCAATCGCACTACTTTTGTCGATAAATTGCACTTTTAGATTAGCATACTCTTTTTATAAAATGTCTTACTTCTTTTTACGAAAAAAAGAACCCACTTTCTCTCTCGAAAATGAGTTCTTATTGATTATTAACTTTCCTTAAATCTGTAAACTTTCTTTGCTTTTTCTTTAACTAAAACTTTACCATTACCCGTTCTAGTATCAATTGGAAGTGCTGTACTTCTTACAAAGTTCAATTTGCTATCAATAGTTTCAATTACATAATTGACCTTGGTACTTAGTATTCCTGCATACAATAGGTTGGCACCCTTGGATTTAGCAGATAGATAAGATACACCCTTTCTATTTCTAGCACAATCTGCAACTTCACTCTGTTTCAAGATTTTTCCACGGCCATCGCTTTGGAATAATGTAAAGGCATCACTAATCGCAACCTGCATAGCAGATACTACATAATCAGTCTTTTCTAGTGCCATACCCTTGATTCCTTGGCTAGTTCTACTAGATATTGCTAGGTCTTCGGTCTTAATCTTTACAGCATTACCCATATAAGTAAACATTGCTAATTTTTTATCTGGATTAAAGAATTCAACTGTTAGAAGTTCATCACCCTTAGCTAATTTAATAGCTGTGATTACTTGCTTACTAGATAGATAATCGCTTACCTTGGATATCTTAACCATACCATTCTTAGTAACGAAAATAATATGTGTATCCTTCATAGTAGTGTCTAATTCTAGTACAGATACGATGCTTTCATCTTTAGTTACATTCTTAGCCAAATTAAATAGTGGGGTTCCCTTTTCTCTAAACTTGCATTCTGCAATAGATTTAACTGGAACTTTTACACTATTACCCTTGTTTGTAAATACATATACATCTTTATTGTCATCAACTTTAAAGCTAATCGATGGTATCTCTGCAGTAGTTGCATTATTACCTAGTTCCTTTGTAACTAGATTGTAACTCTTTAGGTTAACCGTTTTTAGAGTATTGATAGGTGTGGAGATAATATGGAATGTTTGAATATCTTCGTCTTCATTTTCTATATTATCTAGCACTGTAGCACTATCCTCAAAGTGCTCATCTGCGCTAAGTATCTTAGTTCTTCTAGGATTGCCATATTCTTTTACAATATCCTGCAATTCACTCTTAACCACCTTCATCTGAAGAGCTGGACTCTTTAAGATTGCAGTATATCTCTTAATTAAATCTCTTAGTCTATTTAGGTCAGTAATTAATTTATTAACCTCTAGGCTAGTAAGCCTTGCTAGTCTCATATCTAGTATCGCTTGAGCCTGAACTTCGGATAATTCAAATGTACTGATAAGTTTTATTTTAGCATCAGTTACACTTTTGCTAGATTTAATTATTCTAACAACTTCGTCAATATTTCTGATAGCTATTAGTAGGCCCTCTAAGATGTGCTCTTTCTTTAGAGCCTCTTCTAGGTCATAATTGGTTCTATTGTAAATAACTTTTTGCTGGTAATTTACATAGTAATCTATTATCTCTAGTAGTCCCATCTGCTTAGGTTTGCCATCGGCAATAGCAACGATATTTGCACCGAAAGTTACCTGAACATCACAATACTTGTATAGAGTATTTAGTATTGCATTGATTTTAGCCTCTTTCTTTAGTTTAATTACTGCCCTAGTTCCAAATCTATCCGATTCGTCCACTATCTCTGCAATTCCACTTAGTGGTCCTGTAGGATTGGCATCTCTATATTTAGCTATCTTCATTAGCATACTTGCTTTATTAACCTGATAAGGAATCTCAGTAATAACAATATTCTTTCTACCATTATCTGCATTTTCAATGCAAATCTTTGACCTGATATATATTTTACCCTTACCAGTTCTATATATTTGCTCTAGGTCAGATGAATCTAGAATATATCCACCACTTGGGAAGTCTGGTGCAGGAATAACTTTCATTATATCTTGCAAGGATATATTCTTATTATCTATATATGCTATAACTGCATTACAAGCCTCTGCTAGATTGTGTGTAGGAATATTTGTAGCTAGTCCTACTGCAATACCCTGACAGCCATTGACTAGTAGGTTTGGAAATCTACCAGGCAATGTATTAGGCTCTTTTAATCTATCGTCAAAGTTTAATCCCCACGATACTGTATCTTTCTCTAAATCTCTTAATAGCTCTAAGGCTAGAGGTGTTAATTTTGCCTCAGTATACCTCATAGCAGCAGCGCTATCACCATCAACCGAACCGAAGTTTCCGTGACCATTGACTAGTGGCTCACGCATATTAAATGGTTGTGCCATTCTAACTAGAGTATCATATATACTAGTATCGCCGTGTGGGTGATATTTACCCATACATTCACCTACAATACTAGCACTCTTCTTAAATGGTCTATCTGGTAGCACACCTACCTCTAGCATACTATATAGTACTCTTCTTTGAACTGGCTTTAGACCATCTTCTACTCTAGGCAAAGCTCTATCCATTATAACAAATTCACTATAAGGAATCATACTATCGTGGATAGTTTGGGATAGAGTTTTAGTAACATAATTGGTGTTATAATCCTCTATGGTTATATCCCTTTGTGTTTTCTTCTTTGCTCTAGTTCTTGGCTTCTTTTCTTCGTTTTCTTCACTTTGCATAGCATCGTCAGTATCTTCGCTAGATGCCTCGATATTATTTAGATTATTTAGACTAGCCGTCAAGGTATCTAGGTCTTCCTCAGTTAAATCCTCTAGAGGCTTATCCATATCTAATTTTTTTGTAGTAGTTTTAGTAGCAGATTTGGTAGTTTTCTTAGCCACGCTTTCTTTCTTTTCCTCTGCGTGAACTTTTTCAATAACCTCTTCTACTTTTTTACTTTCTTTTACTTCTTCTTTTATAGTCTCTTTACTCTCCGACTTTGCTTCCAATTTATTTGCAAATAGGTCCTTTTTTACAGCACCCTTTCTAGTAGGAGTGTTACTATCTTTATCTTTTAGTTCGTCATCTTTATCCATGTGTCTTCTTACTCCTAGTTTCAAATAAATCTTCTCTATTAAAGTTAGCATTAGCCGTGATATATCTCTTTCTAGCCTCGATATTATCTCCCATCAAGGTAGATATCATCTCCTCTGCATCTGCTAGGTCATCAATGGTTACCCTAACTAGCACCCTCTTTGCTGGGTCCATAGTAGTTTCCCACAATTGCTCAGCAGACATTTCACCTAGACCTTTAAATCTAGTAACCGAATATCCAGCTCCTGCTTCTTTAACTATATCGTCATAGTCATCTTCATTGTATACATATTTTTCAAAGTTCTTTTTACTAATCTTATATAATGGTGCTATAGCAACATATACGTGACCAGTATTGATTAGCTCCCTCATATATCTATAGAAGAATGTTAGTAGTATTGCTCTAATATGTGCACCGTCTTGGTCGGCATCGGCCATTATTATTATCTTATTATATTTCAAGTGCTCAATATTAAAGTCTGTACCAATACCTGTACCTATAGCAGATATCATTGTACGGATTTCCTCATTATCTAGTATCTGAGAAAGTCTTTTCTTCTCTACATTTAGAGGCTTACCTCTAAGTGGCAATATCGCTTGGAACGACCTATCTCTTGCCTGTTTTGCACTACCACCTGCACTATCTCCCTCTACTATGAATACTTCATTTAGAAGTGGGTTTCTACCAGTACAGCTGGATAATTTACCGACTAGCGAATAGGTATCTACACTATTTTTTTGTCTAGTTATTTCTTTTGCTCTTTTGGCTGCATCTCTAACCTTTGCAGCCCCCTTGGCTTTATTAATTATATCAGTAAGGGTTTGTTTGCTACTAGTTTGATTAGCGTAATTAATCAATCCCTCATATATAATATTTTCTACCTCAGGTCTAGCCTCTGGATTACCTAGTTTAGTTTTAGTCTGTCCCTCAAATTGGACATTCTTCATTTTGATTGCTAAAACTACCGTCATACCCTCTCGATAATCTTCACCGATTAGGTTTTGCTCTTTTTCCTTCAAAAGACCCATATTTCTAGCAATCTCATTAAATGCTTTTGTAAGACCACTCTTTAGTCCCGTCTCGTGCATACCACCTTCGGGAGTAGGAATATTATTTACATAACTAAATACATTCTCCGAATACAAGTCAACGTGTTGTATAGCACAGTAAAGCTCAACCAAATCGGTTTTTGCCTCAATGTAAATTGGGTCTTTGTATATAACAGTATTTTTTTCATTTAGATAAGAGATAAATTCTTTTAGTCCGTGTGTATATTTATACACTCTAGTCTGATCTCCCATCTCTTCTGGTTGATTTTCGTCAATTAATTCTATTGTTATTCCTTTATTTAAAAATGCTAGTTCCCTAACTCTCTTTGCAATAGTTTCTCTATCAAATAGAGCATCTTTAAATATTAATTTATCTGGCTTAAATGTGACAGTCGTACCAGTTTCCTTAGTTGGCCCTACGCACTCAAGAGGTGCTACTGGAACACCACCAGAGTATTTGTCTTTACCCTTTTTAACAGTCTTAAATTCCATAAAGTATTTGTAGCCATCTTTGCATACTTCTACCTTTAACCACTCACTAAGAGCATTGGTAACACTAGCACCAACTCCGTGCAAACCACCAGAATAAGCGTAATTGGAGTTATTAAATTTACCACCGGCATGTAACTGGGTAAATACTACCTGAACACCACTTATTTTCAAAGTTGGGTGCTTATCTACTGGTATTCCTCTACCATTATCTTTTACTGTAACACTATTATCGGTGTGTAATGTAATGGTGATTTTGTCACCATATCCATTGGCAATCTCATCAATCGAATTATCTACTATCTCCCAAAGAAGATGATGCAAACCTTTAACACCTGTCGTTCCGATATACATACCAGGTCTTAATCTAACAGCATCTAGCCCTTGTAAAACTACTATATCTTTACTTTTATAATTTTCAGCCAAAACATCTCTCCCTTATTATATTGTCATTTCCAAGTTTCATTATATCACAAAAATAAGCAAATTACAAATATTTTGCTTGTTTTGGTCATTTTTTAAAAGTTAATACCTGTATTTTATTTTTATTCAATTTTATTAATAAAAATACAGACACGAAATAAAAATTTTAGATGAATAGATTTAATTTCCAAATCATAAAATAATTTAAAATATAGATATGCAAATAAGATAACTAAACTATTAAATAATAATCAAGTTATAAGATAAACAAGTTATAAAATAAATATATTTAGATTATTGCATAAAGAAGCTAAAGATGTTTAAGCAAAATAATACACAAATACGAACCACAATTTATCCCCTAATATTAATCACAAAAATAAAGGAGCAAATATGAAAAAAATAGTTTTTACAGGAGGAGGAACGGGAGGTCACATAATGCCAAATCTATCCCTCATTTTTGAGTTAAAAGATAAATATAAGATATATTATCTGGGTAGCGACGGAATGGAAAAGGATATAATATCTAAATACCCATTCATTGAATTTGTTGAAATTCCTTGCGTTAAATTTGTCCGTGCATTTACTCTAAAAAATCTCTTAATCCCCTTTAAGTTATCTGGCAGTATATCCAAATGCAAAAAAATCTTAAAAGAGATATCCCCCGATTTAATATTTTCCAAGGGGGGATTTGTATCAATTCCAGTGTGCCTCGCTGGACAAAAACTAAAAATCCCCACTCTTACACACGAAAGCGATTTAACTATTGGTCTTGCCAATAAAATAATAGCAAAAAAATCAAAATACATACTATGCAGTTTTAAGAAAACTGCCGATATTTACGGGAAAAATGCTATATTTACAGGTTCTCCCATTCGCAAACAAATTTATACTGGAAATGCAGATAAAATAAAGAGTAAACTTAGTCTAGATACCACAAAGCCAATTATATTAGTTACGGGAGGAAGTTTGGGTGCAACCCCTATTAATAATTTTATTTGGGACAATATAAAGGCTCTTAATAAAAGTTACACCATAATCCATCTAGTGGGAAAAAACAAACTAAATAAAAGCATTCCAAACACCAAAAGCTATATTCAATTAGAATTTGCAAATAATATCGAGGACTATTTTGCAGTAAGCGAAATAGTTGTATCTAGGGCTGGAAGTAATACAATTTTTGAATTACTAGCCCTTAAAAAATTAATGCTACTCCTCCCCCTATCCAAAGCCTCTAGCCGTGGCGACCAGATTTTAAATGCTGAATATTTTGGTGAAAAAAACTATGCCGAATATTTACTCCAAGAGGACTTGAATTTAGAAACATTTTTACAAAAAGTAGATATCTTACTAAAGAATAAAAATAAATATTATCTTGCACAAAAAAATGCCCCATCGGCAGACGGGACAAATAATATTATTAAGATTATTGAAGAAAATTTAAAATAAATTAATCTTTATATAGGATTTAGAAAAATTGTGACGAGCACAGTTTTTCTATTTTTTATTTCTCTAGTATTTTCATTCCACTAGCCAAAACATCGGTAGAAAATAAAGTGCAATTTTTCCTATTTTTTATATTTCTATTAATAGCATTAGATATTAGTATGTCTATTAATTTTTCATAAGGATATATATCTTTATCAAATAAATAATTTGCCATTGAACCGGGAATAGTATTTACTTCGTTTATGCATAGTTTTTTATTTTTGTCCAGTATGAAATCAAACCTAACTACCCCATAAAGATTAAGACTGGTATAGATATTCCCTGAGATATCTTTTATCTTTTTTACTAATTTATCAGATATTTTAGCAGGGCAAATCCTTTTTATAGATTCAAATCCACCCACACCCTTTTTATATTTTTCATCAAAGCTTAGTATCTCTGAAGACCTAATAGGTTCTTCTGTATTAGAAAATATTAGAGTCCCTTTATCTTGCAATATAGCAATATTTATCTCTTTATCTATATCTACATATTTTTCTACTAGCACCCTACTATCATATTTAAGCGCACTGCCTAGTTTACTATCCAATTCGTTTTCACTACCCACAACTTCTACACCAATACTACTTCCCAACCTTGAGGGCTTTAGAATTACAGGATAACCAAACTTATTTATTTTTTCTCTTATAGCATCTTTCTCCAGCAAATACTCCTCTTCATTTACACAAAAACCATCTACCGTATCAATACTTAGACCTCGCATAATATCTTTAAAAATTACTTTATCTAGACATATCGCACTAGCACATAAATCACAGGCAGTATATGGAATACCACTAAGTTCAAAGAGCCCAGATATTCCACCACCCTCTCCCTGTCCTCCGTGCAGACACATTATGGCAACGTCTAATTTTATATGTCTCTTTAATTTATTTCCCTTAATATAATATAGATACTGCGAGGAGGAAGTAATAGCACACTCTTTTAGTTTTTTAAAATTACCATAGTTATCCAAATCAAATAGTTCATCACCCGTAAACCACTTTCCATCTTTATCTATGTATATTGGAATTAGATTGTAATCCGGCATATTAGCCCTACCCAATAATTGCACAGCTGTAATTATTGAAATATCGTGCTCGAAACTTTCTCCCCCAAATACCACTGCAACATTAATCATTTAAAGCCCCTCCTAAATATAATTATCCGGCAAATCATTTTCTATTAAAACGATGTAATCCCTGCCCAGTTTATCCAGCACTCTTCTGCACTCATTAAAGCTACTAGCAAAGTATATCTTACTAGAATCAAACCCCGAAGAAATAAGCCCCGAGTAAATAGCATCTTTATTTAATTTTTTTACTATTATAACTTCTGTCGCAACTAAGCCTATCTTTTCACCAAATAATTTATTTGATAAATACATATCTTTACTTTCAATAACCCCAGGGGTCACAACTAAAATATTAGGTTTATTAAAAAGTCGTACCGTCTTTAGAGAATAATCTAACGAATCGATATTGGAATTATATCCATTATTAAGAATTATTGCGCCCGATTCTCCAACAAATTTTTCTAACCTTGCTTTTATTGGCTGTATCTTTTTTATTCCAAGCTCTATATTGTTATTAGATACCCCTAGCATTTTTGCCATTGCAACAGATAATAATATATTTATAATATTGTGCAATCCAATAAGAATAGTCCTTGCTTCACACACAAATTCATTTCCATAATATATCTTAAATCTACACCCATTTTCGTCATACTTTATACATTTGGCACACACATTATTATTTTTAGGAAATGTCAATAAATGGCACATATTGTCACAAAGTCCACTTTTGCCGTGTATTTTTATTCGTTTTTTGACCATTCCCCCAGTATTATGCAAATCGTGATTTTTTATATAAAACACCCCAATTTTTTCACCAACATATTTTTTGTACATATTGTATACATATTTATTTGTCAGATTAAATATACAAGCTTTGCCAGTCAAATAATCAGGCAATTCTTTCTTCGTCCTATATATATTTTTCATACTGCCGAATGTGCTAGTATGCTGTCTCCCTACAGCAGTTACTATCCCATAATTCACATCAACTAGGTCACACAATTCTTTTATCTCCCCAACTTTCTTCGCACCCATCTCGCACACTAATGCCTCGTGTTTACTATTTAATTCTTCCAGAACCACCTTAGTAATACCCATAGGTGTATTATAGCTTTTGGGAGTGGCAAGGGTATAATAATGCTCTGCTAATATTGTTGCTAGTATCTCCTTAGTACTAGTCTTTCCATAACTCCCCGTAATGCCAATTTTAATTAAGTTTTTCATTGAGCGTAACTTTAATTTCGTTTTCTTTAGATAGTGATTTTTTATAATCCTCTCTATAGGCGAAAGTATAAATAGTGATATAGCCACCACTAAATAATTTATAGGCAAGATAATAGGCATCATTACTAGGAGCATTAATTGCGAGTAGCAAAACAAAGTAAATATGATGTAAAGAATAACAAGCAATGCAGTGACTACAATTATCCTCCACATTCTTTTGGTGTAATTTATCTTTTTTAATTTGTCATATTTATCACTAGCAAATATAATTACGCTTCCAGATAGTAGTAGCATCAGAAATAGAAAATAGATATTTGAGTAATTAATAACTAACATAGAAACAAATACAATCAAATATAATATCCATATTAAATAACTCTTACTTATCCCCTGCACAAAACTAGCAAAAATAGAGCGATAAGAATAACCAGACATTTGTACATAATAAAGAATACCCAGCAAATAATCTATCTCAAAGGCAATAGTAAAAACCAAATAAAAAATCACAAAGATTAAATCCATAGAACACCTATATAAATATCTATGTATTTTATTTAATCTTTGTGAGTAAATATATTATTTAATTATATGTATCTTTCTACGACTTTTTGAAATTTATGAAGTCTTTTTAGATACACAAAGTGCCCTCCATCATTACTTAGTATAAGCTCACTATTCTTTATTCCCCTATGCAACTTTCTGCATATCCACATAGGAGTTTCGCTATCATCTTTTGCCCAAAACAAGGACGATGGAATATGTATTTTATTTAATAGGTGCCCCAAATCCTGCCTTACAATTTTTACAAAATTTTCTTTCAAATTGCTAGAAAGTTTTTTATAATCACTACTCCCAAATTTACTTAAGTCTTCTTTTTTTACTAGCCCCATTTTTGCTAAGCACTTGCATACTTTATATCGCAATATCTTTATCGACTTTTTTATATTAAAGCGATTAAGCCCAGCACTAGATGTAAGCACCATTCCACATATTTCTATATCAAAAATAGAAGATAATATGATTGCCACTCTGCCACCGAATGAGTGCCCCACCAAAACAATTTTCTTGATATTTAGTTTATTTAAAAGTAAAAAAATTTGATAGGCATATTCGTATGTATCATAGTAAGTTTCGGGTTCACCCGACTTGCCAAATCCATAAAAATCCACTATCAAACATTTTGCTTTTGTTTCGATTGCGCTATGCAACACATCAAAGGCTTTTCCGTTTAAACCCCAACCATGTAACATAACAACCGTTTTATCGCCATTTCCATCTAAAACATAATGCAATTTATTACACATTAAATATCCAACCTATATAGTTTAGCATCTACCCCATTATAATATTTTTCTCTTGTGTAATAAAATTTAAAACCTATTTTTTCATATAGTTTTTGTGCAACGACATTATCTTCTCGCACTTCCAAAAATATAGTTATAATACCCTTTTCTTTTAAAATTTTAATCGCCTCATTTATAAGAGCCGATGCTATGCCTCGTCCCCTATAATCTTTATGGGTTACAACCTTATTAAGTTCTGCCTCATCTAAAACAAATGAAAAATTAATATAACCTATTATATTTCCATTGTCTTCAGCAACTAGAGTCAGCATAGCTGGGTCTTGTAAAGTTTTTTCAATAGTCTCCCTTAGATACCCATCTTGTTCGGATTTATCTAGAGCATATATCCCATCTAAATCATCTAGACTAGCCACCCTTATAGCAATATTACTCATTTTTTAAATTCCTTTCTGCTTGAGATAATTGCAAATAGTATGGCACAAATTCTTTTTCTTCTCCTAAAATACTTGCACATATTGCATCAAAATACATATCGTCTAGAGACTCAATATATTCAATATTATCATATTCTAGACCCATTGCATTTTGTTCTTCCTTTAGAGCAAATAATTTCTTTCCAGCAAACTTTTCGCCTATAGCAGTTTTATCAATAACGCCCGTATCAATTATCGCACCCTTCTTAATTTCGCCATAGTAGCAAGTAGTACTGGTACTAGATAGTAGCATTACACCAGTGCCTATATATTTACTTACTATTTCAAATGTATTGATTGGCAATACCCTTTTATTTGCTACTTTATTAAAGCCCTTAATAGTCGCCATTCCCACTCTAATACCGGTAAATGAACCGGGACCAACTATAGAGGCGTAATAATCAAAATCTTTAATATCTAGTTTATTTTCAAATAAAGCCTTTTCTATGTAAAGAAAAAGTCCCTCACTATGTTTGACTCCATCACCCATAGCTAGTACATATTTAGTATCATTTTCATCATCATATATAATTATTTTTGCAACCTTTCTGGTAGTATCTATTCCAAATACTCTCATCTCTTCACCTATCTAATTATTTCAAATTTTCTTTTTCCATCATCAAGTAGTGATATATTAATTTTTATAAACTTGCCATTTAACATATCGGCGATATTTTCCGACCACTCTATAAAAACAAGGCTCCTACTATCACCCGAATATATATAATCCTCTAGTCCAAATTCCCTAGCCTCACTAGAATCTCCAATTCTATACATATCAAAGTGGTAAATATTAAATTTCTTAGTTTTGTACTCCCTCATAATTGTAAATGTAGGACTGGTTATATCTCCCTTTACTCCCAATGCTTTTAGCACACATCTAGTAAAGGTAGTCTTTCCTGCACCTAGGTCACCACTAAGCAGTATTACTTCTCCACCGACCAAAAGTTTTGCAAATTTCTTTGCAAATTTCTTTGTTTCTTTTAAGTTTTCTATTATTATTTCTTCCATTATTTTCTCTTTTATTTTCTATAATTTATTTCGAGCTTTCCTTAGCCTCATCATCTGAAACATCATTACTTTTGCTATCAATATCCGTATTACTTTCACTATCCATATGTGCATCACATTTGCTATCATTATTTACATTACTTTTAAAAATAACTTTAAATAGCAAAGGCAAACCAATTGAAACCACTAATCCTAAGAATAAGTATACTAAATAATACACAAAGCCACTAATAGGCAAAATCAAATCAAGTAAGAAATATAATCCTACTACAACTGCATATGTTATTAGTAACTTTAGCCAAAAAATCTTGCAACTGCTTTTTTCTTCATAATGAATATATTTGTTATCGAGTAAATACCCAAGACTCATAGCTGTATAAACACCTAAGAATGTATATACTTTTCTAGATGCAATCCCCCAAACAATATCTGCAATAAGCATTACACCGAAACCACATATACAAGCTATAACAAGTATTCTACATATTAAATCTAAAGTAAATTTCTCTTTCCATTTCTTTGGACATAGATACAAAGCATAATCGATTAAAAATGGTACAGATAGTCCAATCAAAGCACCAACGATGGTATCGCTAAGGTAATGTTGTCCCCAATACATTCGGCTAAACATTACAGCAAGACCCATAAATATTGCGACGCAAAGAAAAGAAATTTTTACACCCTTCTTTGCTTCTGTTTTATATAATTCTTGAGTAGCAGTAGTCGCCTGAACGAAATACCCCTGCGAATGTCCACTAGGGAAACTATATTCCGATGCTGGTAGCCTATTTATGACTTCTGAAGAAGTAACATAAGGTCTAGGTCTCCTAACAATCATTTTGATAACACCATTCACGCCGACACTTATTAGATAATAAAATGTGTATTTAAAAGCAAACTTTTTACTATAGAGCAAATAAATACCGGCAAATACCAGCAAGAAAAAAATCTCTTCGCCCATTTTAGTTATCAACCACATTACTACATCTAAAAATGAATTAGCAATGCCTTGAATTGCTTTTATAATATTTATCTCCATACTATATCTCCTGCTATTACAATAAATATTGTAGCAAATAATCCAAAATAATACAAATAAATATAATTGTCGTTTTATAAATATAGCACATTTAGCCAATAATTAAGTATGGAATACAAAGTAACTAAATTTAGCAAAATATCAAATATTTTATTTGTCACTTTTTCAATATTTTTAATCACATTCATTTGGATAGAATATTACACTCGTAGCATCAAAAAAGCCATAATTTTATCCCCTCTAATCACTATAGGTTTTATCTTAATTAGCTACCCAATTTTAAAATATTTTAGGTCAAAAAATTTAGCAAAAAATAATAATATAAAAGACAAAGACCAATTAAAACTAAACCTTTTGATGGGCAATTCCGATGTAATTAATGATTATCTACTAAGAGTATTTAATTTAAACCCCAAGCAAAAAATATCTAGCAATTTATTCATATTAGAAGATAATAGCCTTGCACTATTTTACTTTGAAAAACTCCAATTTGAACAGGACACATTGAATAAGATTTTACGTACTTATTCACCCAGTAAAATCACCATTTTTTGCTTGTCTTGCAATCAATTAGTGTGCCCTAATGACACCCAAATAAATCTAATCAATCTAGATAATTTGTCCACGCAAATATCATCGTCTTCTTCAAAGTTTCCAATAAATATTGAGCTTAAAAATAAGCCTAAATTTAGCCCAAAAGACATATTTTGCATAATACTCAAAAAGGACAAGGCGTCTAAATATCTGTATGCCTCTATAATCCTAATATGCACTAGCCTTATAACCCCATATAGTATCTACTATATCGTCTTTAGCACCCTACTCCTTTTACTATCTATTTACTCCCGATTTAATACAAGATTCAATTAAAACTATATAAAAAGGTATATAACTCAAATATTTGGAAAAGGTATTTTAAAAAAATATATGGCAATTAATTTTGTCATATATTTTTTATCTATTATTTTTAATATATTATTTCTTTAGTAGATGAGCGAATTTAGGCTTATCTGTTTCTTTGTAAACTATAATCTTACTGCCTATTATTGCCACTAATATGCAATTACATTTATTGCAAATTTCCTCTGCCAATTCATTCAATGTATATCCCACATTTTTATTAACTTTTATCTTAATTAATTCGTGAGCATATAGATTGTCATTTATTTGGTCAACTACTGTATCGGTAACATTTTCTTTACCTATAAAGACCAAATCTTTTAATGAATGACTAAGGCTAATTAATTTTGCTCTTTCTTGCGAATTTATCATCATTTTCTCCTTCCTATTCATAATATTGTAATTCGTAATCACCTATTCTAATAAGGTCACCCTCTTGTAGACCAATATCAAGCAAGGCATCTATAATTCCATCATTTTTAATTCTTTTTTGGAAATATGCGTTTGAGGTTAAGTCCTCTAGATTGACTCTCTTTAATATCTCAAATACTAGTTCACCCGTTACTTCAAATATGCCGTCAGAAACTTTTCTAACCTCAAATTGTCTTAGGTCTCTTCTATCTATTTCAGTTTCCTCTATCTCCATTCTTTCTGGCTTAGGCAATTTTTGAAGAGTCTTAATAACAGCCTCTATCAATTCATTTAATCCCGTATGGGTATATGCAGATATTACAAAGATATCTTTATCCTTGCCTACTTTATCTCTGAAGTCGTCTATAATGCTTTCATCGTATAACATATCAGATTTATTTAGAGCGATTATTTGAGGCAAATCAGCCACTGTACTGCCGTATTTAGCCAGTTCATCATTAATAGCCAAATAATCCTCATAAGGGTCCCTTCCCTCCGTTCCAGCAATATCAATTACATGAATAAGTAGTCTAGTTCTCTCAATGTGTCTTAGGAAATCTGTTCCCAAACCCACGCCCTCACTAGCTCCCGAAATAAGTCCGGGGATATCTGCCATAACGAAAGAATCGCCAAAGGCATTAACCACAGCAATATTAGGAGTAAGAGTTGTGAAATGATAATTTGCTATCTTTGGCTTAGCATTACTAACACTAGATAGTAGTGTACTCTTACCTACATTTGGGAACCCTACTAAGCCCACATCGGCTAGTGTTTTTAATTCTAGTATTAATTCAAAAGGCTTAGTTACAACCCCCTGTTCAGCGAATCTAGGAGCCTGTCTAGTAGATGTAGCAAAGTGCGAATTACCTCTGCCACCTTGTCCACCCCTTAAAATGATCTTTTCTTCATCATCTTCTAGCATATCTGCTACTACTTTATTGTTAGTCGCATTTCTAATAATAGTTCCCTTAGGGACATAGATTATTAGGTCATTACCATTTTTACCAAATCTATTATTACCCGAACCATCTTCACCATTATCGG
>CAYTNS010000003.1:0-29751 GCA_964439345.1 uncultured Christensenella sp. | reverse complement strand
TCATTACCATTTTTACCAAATCTATTATTACCCGAACCATCTTCACCATTATCGGCTTTGAATTTCTTTTTGTATC
Source organism: uncultured Christensenella sp. (assembly GCA_964439345.1). GTDB lineage: Bacteria > Bacillota > Clostridia > Christensenellales > UBA1242 > UBA11490. Next base: position 29,675 of record CAYTNS010000003.1, on the reverse strand, counting down.
TAAAGTCTACAAGGTTGTCCATATTCTTATTTACTTTGAAGATTATATCTCCACCTTTGCCACCGTCACCACCATTTGGGCCACCATTTGGCACAAATTTTTCTCTTCTAAAAGCAACTACACCATTGCCACCATTTCCTGCCTTGCATTCTATTTTTACTTTATCTAAAAACATATATTACCTCCCTATTTATTAGAGTTTACTTTACAGAAATTTTTCAGTACACAATTATCACATTTGGGATTTTTTGCCATACAATAGTATCTGCCAAATAATAGCATCAAGTGATGAACTTCACCCCAATCACTCCTATCGAAAATCCCTTTTAGTATTTCTTCACATCTATCGGGATTAGTAGTATCTACCAGCCCCAATCTATTGCTTACCCTAAGAATGTGAGTATCCACGGCAAATGCCGGAATCCCAAAGCCTACAGCTTGTACAACATTGGCAGTCTTATTTCCCACCCCAGGCAATTTAACTAGGTCCTCGTGTGATGATGGCACTTCTCCACTATAAGTATCCCTTATCATCTTACAAGCCTCTACTATATTCTTAGCCTTATTTTGATAGTAATTACAAGACTTAATTTCTTCTGCCAATTCCTCGTAACTCAAATTTGCATAATCATCTACACTTTTGTATTTTTTAAAGAGTTTATCTGTAATAATATTAACCCTCTTATCGGTACACTGTGCAGATAGAATTACTGCTATAAGCAATTCTAGATTATTGCTAAAATTCAATTCACTCTTTGGATTAGGAATAATTTCCCTTAAATTATTGACAATACTTGTACTTTCTTTTATTTTTTCCATACTAGTGTATTATATCAAATATATCGCACAATGTCAAAGTCTACCATATAACTTATATTTATATCTTTTTGTATTTAGTGAATACATTATCCGAAAGGATTAGATACATTCCTACATATGACGATAGTTTTAATTGATAGATAAGTCCTCTAACTCTCTGCAAGTCTCTCTCCAAAAATACGATAGATATCCCACAAGACACCGTTAGTTCTCTGGGTGTATTAATTGTCTTGCACCTTATTCCCAATCTTTTTAAGTAACTAGCAAATTGCATTGTATGATTTCTGTTTCCAAATACAGCAATAATATTTCTCATAAGCACTCCACATTTTTCTTATTTAATTCATATTATTTATTATTAGGAAATTTTGTTAAAAAGGAGAATATCCATAGTGATATATTTAGATAATAGTTCCACCACTCATAAAAAGCCACTAGGTGTAAAATTAACTACCTTAAAAGGTGTTAGCTCTCTTAGCGTAAATCCTAGCCGTGCTGGGCACAGACTTGCCCTAAATGGTGCTGAAAAAATATATGAAACCAGAGAAAGACTCGCCGAGTATTTAGGCACAACTCCCGACCAAGTAATATTTACCAGTGGTTGCACAATGGCTCTCAATCTAGCCATCAAAGGGACTATCAAAAAAGGTGGGCACATAATCACCACTATATATGAACACAATAGCGTTCTTAGAGTATTAGACTACATCAAGGATATCTACAATATCGAGATAACATATCTATCGCCAAATAAATTAGGTCAAATAACAACAAATGAAATAATCAAAAATATCAAAGACAATACCTATATGGTTATTGTAAATCACACTAGCAATGTTACTGGCACCACACAAAATATTGAGGGCATTGGCAAAGTATGCAAAAGATACAATCTAATATTTTTAGTAGATGGTGCACAGAGTATAGGACACGAACATATAGATATGGCAAAATACAATATCAATTTACTTTCAGTCGCTGGACACAAAGGATTATATGCTCCCGAGGGCATAGGTGCACTGCTAATAAATAATGTAAAAGTATCCCCTCTACTTCAGGGAGGCACAGGCACACATAGTGATAAACTATCTCAGCCTACCGACTATCCCGACGGGCTAGAAAGTGGCACACCAAATATCGTTGGCATACTGGGTTTAAATGCAGGACTAAAATTTGTAATGCGTAAAGAAAAAAGAATTGCTAAAAAAATCACAAAGCTTACAAGCCTTGCTATATACGAACTAGATAGAATAAAGAATGTAACAGTGTATGGCAATAAACACTCGGGTGTACTATCTATAAAGATTGCTGGAAAAGATAGCGTCCAAGTATCATCAATTCTAGATGAAAAATATAAAATATGTACTAGGAGTGGATTGCATTGCGCACCACTTATTCATAAATATTTAAACACCACCAAAGAGGGACTTACTAGAATAAGTATATCTTACTTCAATAGCAAAAAAGATATCTTAAAATTAATAAATGCAGTAAAAGAAATTGCTTTGGACTAACCAAAGCAATTTTTCACAAAAACCATCTTTATAATAATCTAATATTCCTTAAATCCAAATACCCAAAGCCCTCTGCATTTCTATCTTCACCCATTCTAACACAAGAGGAAATAAGCATATATTTTATTTGATTAGGAGTGTAATTAGGATTGATAGATTTTAGTAAGGAACACACCCCTGCAACCATTGGTGTAGACACACTAGTTCCACTCATTGTAGTATAAAATTTATGATTGTCAGTAAATATTGCAGTGGACACTATATCCGTACCAGGTAGAACCATATCGGGTTTATAATAATTTTCCACCGGCCCTCTACTACTAAAATCTGCCACACTCCACGGAGTCTCTTTTACATTACTTAGACTCCCTACAGTTATTACTTTTCTACTAGTTCCAGGGGACATAATAGTTCCATCATCTGGACCACTATTGCCTCCTGCCGTTACAACCGTTATCCCCTCGTCCCATAAAATATTTACACCTCTTACCAGTGGGTCACCTTCTCTGTACACACTCCCAAAACTCATACACACGGTATTTATATTATATTTTTCTTTATTATCTAGAACCCACTGCATAGCCTCTAATATCTTAGATGTGTTAGTTTCGCCGTCACTGTCTAGTGCCTTTATGACAATTAGCCCCGTATTTTTGTCAATACCACTATATTTCCCTGCAATTCCACTACCAGCCAAAACTCCTGCAATAAATGTTCCGTGACCATTGTCATCGTACATTTTTTCTTTGTATTGTATCAAATCCACAAATTTAATTACCCTATTTTTACCCAATAAAAAATCTATATGTGGATATATTCCTGTATCAATTATGGCAACCGATTGACTATTATAGGTTTTCATAATTGAATATAAATTCTCTATTCCAATAAATTTTTTTGAGTAAAATATTTGACTACAGACTTTGCTAGAATCGGTTATATATTTGACACAATTAAGATTTGCAATATTTGCAATAGCACCCAAACTTGTTTTCATCGCAACACTGGAAATAAAAGGGAGCCTAATAATATCCTCATATCTATTTTCTATATCCACTATATCTTTAGCATAATTATTTAGATAGACTATTACATCTATATCTTTATTTTTACACTGAGTCGAAGATATCCTTTCACTCAATCTTTTATCTATTTTATTTAACATCTCTGACCATATTTAATAGACTATCTAAATTGTTTTTCTGTGTATCATCTAGATATGGTGATAGAGTATTTTTTATACCTTCCAGTTCACTCTCTTTCAATTTCCCCTCTCCCTTTTCTTTGGCTGTCAAATTAAGAAATTCTCTCATTAATTCTTCATTTGATAATTTACTATATTTATGAATCAATTCCTCATAATTTTTTTCACTGGCTCTAGTTTCAGTTTTATGCTCATCATAGTTTTTTTGTGATGGTTCTTTGTAATCACTAAATTTGCTCATAACCCCTCCTTTAATATTTCATTATATGAATTACACGATTTTTATGATAACTATTAAACACACTTTATGGTCTCACTTCATATATATTCTAAAAGAGTTATTAGGGGTAATCATGCAAAATTTGGGTCTAAGTGAAATCATTAAAACATTATCTAATTCCAGCGAAAAAACTCCCACCATTCCCAAAGAAATACTGGACCAATATCCTTATGGGGAGTTTCCACTTAGATATACAAAATCTGGTCAAGATTTCTTGCGAAAAAATAGTGAGGCTAGATATCTAAATGAAACCCCTCTCACTCAAGACAAGGAGGAGAATAACACTAGTAACTCCCTAGACTTATCTACTATCCTTACCCTCTCCTCTCTACTTACAAATAAGAAAAAACAGCCCAGTGATATGCTTGAGCTGATATCTTCTATATTATTCAAAGATAATCCCGAGATTAAAAAATTATTAAAATTACTAGTGCCTACTACTAAAGCACAAGAGGTTATCCCAAAGGAAGACTTCCCCGATACCAATAAAGTATGTATAAGCACCTTAAAACGAATTAATTAGTTATCCTCTCTTACAATCTTTTCATCTACCAAAGAGCCAAATTCTAGATACTTTTTCTTGTATCCTAATTGATTAGCGACCTCTTCCTCTTCGGTCATAATTATAGCACTAGCTGCATTGGTCTTTATAAGAGCCTTGATATTTTTAATAATAGGAGCTCTATCCACTGGAGAAATCCTAGCAAAAATATCGTCAATGTAGAATAATTCTATATTTCTAATGGATAGCCTAGCTAGAGCCACTTTCACCCTATCTAGATAATTCAATTCTTTTATTTTCTTATTCTTTAAATATTCTATCCCAAATCCGACAAGCGCATTATTTACTTTTGCTTCATAAAAAGCAGGATTCTCTTTCCTTATCTTCAATGGATATTCAATATTCTGCTTAACAGTTTTATTTTCCATAAAGGCAGGATTGGCAGGTAAATATCCCACAGCAATATCATTTACTGGGTCAACTTTTTCTAGAGGAATATTTTTATATAGCACTTCACCTTTTGCTATATGTTCTAATCCTACTAGTGTTCTTAAAAGAGCCGTTCTTCCACTCTCCTTGCCACCTATTATAGTTAGCCTCTCACCATGATTTAATTTAATATTGATATCATTTAAGGTATAATAATCTTTTGTAAACGAAACATATAAATGATTTATCTCTAACATACTTCCGACCTTTACTAAAATAATCTTGCATAAATTTTTACAAAATTGCCTTTAGTTCTCTTTGATTTCTTTACATTTCAATTTTACTAAATATTTATTCTTTGCACAAGTATTTTTATAATTTTTATAAATATTACACTTGCGAAGTTGATTTTTTTTTAGCATTGTACTACACTAATGTAAGAAAAATACAAAGGAGAATTATATGATTAGTTTCGGAACTAGTGGCTTTAGAGCAACAGTGGGCGAAGACTTCACTAAGGATTCAGTTCAGAGAATTGCTCAAGCCTTATCTAAAATTATTAAAAAGAGTAAAGTTAATAAACCTGTAGTTATAGGCTATGACCGTAGATTTATGTCTGATTATTATGCAAGGTGGATGGCAGAAGTATTTGCTGGAAATAAAATTGTTAGCAAACTTTATAATAGACCAGTTCCAACCCCTACAGTGATGACTGCCGTTAAGGAAGAAAATCTAGACTATGGTATTACAATCACAGCTAGTCATAACCCTTACAATTACAATGGTATCAAAATTGCAGTTGCTGGTGGCAAAGATGCTGATACAGATGTTACATCTCAAGTAAATAAAATCGCTAATGGTCATATCAAAATCAAGTCTATTCCTTATGACCTAGCAATTACAAATGGTCTTATCGTTGAATATGATAATATGAAAGAATACATCAAGGGTATTTGCAAGTATTTATCCAAAAATGTTAAAGAAAATAATATCAAATTATTATTCAATGCAATGCACGGAGTAACTGTAGAACCTATCAAATTACTTGCAAAGAAATTGAACTTAAAGAAATTCGATATTATGAAAGAAGACCAAGATGTTTACTTTGAGCATTCTGTAACAGCTCCAGAAGAGAGCAATGTAGAAGACCTAAAGAAAGAGGTTGTAAAAGGCAGATACTCTATAGGTATTGCTTGTGACGGAGACGGAGATAGAATAGCTGTTGTTGATGAGCAAGGCACATATTATACTTGCAATACAATCATTGCCGTTATTTACTACTATCTAGTTAAATACAGAGGAATGGAAGGAGATATCGTTAAGAACCTTTCTACTAGTACTTTACTAGATAAATTAGCAAATGCTTTAGGTTACAAATGCCACGAAACCCCTGTTGGATTTAAGTGGGTATCTTCAAAGATGAATGAAGTTGACGCTCTAATCGGAGGAGAAAGTTCGGGTGGGCTTACTGCTAGAGGTTATACTCAAACTAAAGATAGTATGTTCGCTACTGCCCTAATCCTAGACGCTATGGCAACTATCGGAAAGCCACTCAGTGCTATAGTAGAAGAAGTTAAAACTACTGCTGAGTATATCTCTACATACTGGGAGGGTTCCTTCCACGTTAAATCTAAAAAGAAGATTGCTAAAGCATTAAATAAGGTTACCCCTAACTTCCCTTACAAGCCAACTCAAATCATCAAAGTTGACGGCACTAAATACGTATTCGAAGATGGTAGCTTCGTACTTATCAGATTCTCTGGCACTGAAGATTTATTAAGATACACTATCGAATTCCAGACAGAGATTGAGTGCGAAAGAGTACTAAAATCAATCAATGCTTATATCGAAACTTACGATGCAAAAAAGTAATAATATTATAGATTTGCAATAGAAAAAGAGTTACATAAATTTGTAACTCTTTTTTATTTGCTTTTAATATTTTTACCAATTATTTACAACCCATATCAATTAGCCCTTGTAAACATAACTCTTAAATTCTATAGTTCCGTGGAATTTGAAGAAGCAAGAATAATTACTACCAGTCATATTCTCTTCTTTATTATTTGGATAGTATTGATATTCGTCCTTAGCAACTACCGTATTACCCATATATTCATCATTGCCAAGTCCAGATATACTACCTGAAATATTGCCTGTAGCCATAAATTTGAATGGTTGAGAAATGATAGATGGCAAGTATACTACTGCCGAACCCTTTTCATTTAATACAACACTATGTTCAAATGTCTTACTAGCATCTAGATTATTTTTAACTTCTTCATAAGTTACTGTAACTTTTGATGAGCCTAAAGTATTAATTCTTAATTTGTTTACTTTATTAACTACAGTTATATTGCCATCAACATTTTCTATAAATGTAGCTAGACCGTGCTCATAGTCTCCAGTGCTATTGACTACTATATTGCCCCTCTTACTAGTGAATGTTCCATTCCTCTCATAGGAATCAACTGTAATATCTCCATAGTGAGTTAAGACATTGATATCCTTATATGCTTTTTTTATATTAATTGCGCCGTGTTCACTTTGCAAAATAGTATTATCATTTGTTTGCTCTATATTAATAGAGCCAGATGTGGTGATTATACCTGTCTTACCAGTAAGTGTAGTAATATTAACACTACAAGTATCGGTAATTATTGTATTTTCTGCACCACTAGGGCAACTAAGTGAATCTACTCTGAATTGACCATTATCCGACATAAATGTAAAGCCATCGGTATCACAAGTAATATTACTAGCAATTAGCCCCACTCCTGTACCTCTAATGTCCATAGAGCCCTTGATATCTGCAAATTCAAATTCTCCCCTCTTAGCACTTAGTCTAATAGGTGTAGAAACTTTTAATGTAGCAACTTGCTTAAAATTCATTCTTCCACTAGTAGTTGTTAGGTTTAATGCACTCAAAGATAGTTCCGTAGCAGACTCATCTTTTGCATTTTTGATGTATCTTAGGTCACCCGATGTAGTTGTAGCAGTAAGTTTAGAAATATTTATTTCCTCGCTCTCTGTACTACCAATATCTATATCTCCACTCTGAGTATTGAATACTAATGCAAATCTCTTGCTAGTAGGCACAGTTATCTTAACCTCGCTACCACCCATAGAAATCCAACCATTAGGCTCGGTCACACTTAAACCAATCTTTAGTACCCCATCTTTTACTTCTACATCTTTGATAACTCTATATTCTGTGATATCAAATGAAATTCCAAATGTCGACAAATCAAAATCGTATTGAATATTATCTACTTCGGAAGAAGCAACTACTATTACAGGCACTTTATTACTACTGATGCTAAGCTCGATACTGCTATATCCCGAGTACTCGGAAAAATTAATCGGCTCACCCTCAACCGTTTTGTCTGCGTGAGTAACTCCAACGCCGAATATTCTGAAGCTAGGCACAAAATACATCACACCAAATAGCAATATTGCAATAGCTAGTATTATACCTAGCACAATGCCTATATATATAAATAAACCCTTTAATGCTTTCATAATATACCACCCTAAGCATATTTAATTACTTAAATTATACATTAATCCATAAAATAATGCAATCACTTAAAGCCGAATAAAAAAATAGATATATATCAAAATATCTTTAATATATACCTATTTAATATCAATTATTCCAAAATTGCCTTAATTCTTCTAACTCCACTAGAAGAAGCCTCTTCTTTCTTAATAACAAATTTACCTAGTTCATTTGTATTAGCAACGTGAGGACCAGTACAGATTTCCTTAGAAACATCGCCAATAGAATATACTGTAACAATATCAGGATATCTATCTATAAATTGATGCTCTGCACCTATTTCTACAGCTTTAGTTTTAGCCATCTCTTCCTTGGTTACCACTAGACCACTAGCAATCCACTCATTTACAAGGCTTTGTGTTTTCTCTAGTTCCTCAGCTGTCATCTTGTGGTCACAAGCAAAGTCAAATCTCAATCTCTCTGCTGTAATATTAGAACCCATCTGATGTGATGTCTCGCCAATAACTCTTTTTAGTGCTGCATTAAGTAGATGTGTAGCAGTATGGTATTTAGTCTCCATCTCTCCATTGCCACCTAGTCCACTCTTGAATGCTCCAGCACTGGTAGTTCTAGCTAGTTCCTGATGTTCCTCAAATGCCTTTTTAAATCCAGCCTCATCAACCTTTAGACCTAGTTCATCTGCCATCTCTACAGTCATCTCTATAGGGAAGCCAAATGTATCGTACAATCTAAATGAAGCCTTGCCACTAATTGTCTTATCTTCATCAGTTTCTTTATAATCTGGATTAGTAGATTTTAGATACTCTACCTTCCTTTTTAATCCATTTACTACTTTATCAAATTCTTTAATTCCAGTCTCGATAGTTTTATTAAATTTATCTACCTCTTTCTGGATTTCGCTTAAGATATATTCTTCTTTATTTAGTAGATTTGGATATGCTTTGTCGTAAACTTTTTCAATAAATATCTTAACTGCATTACATAGTTCGGCTGTGTCTAAGCCAATCTTTTTAGCATGTCTTATAGCTCTTCTTAATAGTCTTCTTAGTATATAACCAGCACCAACATTGCTAGGAACTATTCCCTTTTCATCACCTATTAACATCATTCCTGTCCTTAGGTGGTCTGCAATGATTCTCATTGAAGCAGTCTCGCTATGGTCTTTGCCATATTCCTTACCCGATTTAGTAGCAATATACTCTATAACCTCCGAAAATAGGTCGGTCATATATACATCTTTTAATCCATTTAGGAACATAAGCATTCTTTCAAAGCCAAAACCAGTATCAACATTTTTATTAGTAAGTGGCGCATAACCATTCTCTAATTTCTGATACTGCATATATACGTCATTGCCTATTTCTACAAATCTGCCACAGTCACAAGTTACATCACAATGCTCCGAGCAAGGAGTATCATTTAGTGGATAGAACCACTCATTATCTGGACCACAAGGAGTACCTGTAGTCCCTGCTAGTTCCCACCAGTTATCCTCTTTACCTAGGTAAAAAATATTCTCTTTCTTAATTCCTAAACTTTGTAAAAGTCCTGCAGTTTCCTCATCTCTAGGAGCGCTCTCATTACCAGCAAATACAGTCGAACAAATCTTAGATTTATCTAGACCAAATACATCGGTAAGTAATTCAACCGACCAAGCAGTTTTCTCTTTTTTGAAGTAATCGCCTAGACTCCAGTTGCCCATCATCTCAAAGAAAGTACAATGGCTCTCATCGCCAACTGAATCAATATCTATAGTTCTAACACAGCCCTGCACATTACATAGTCTAGTGCCCTTTGGATGCTTTTCACCTAGTAGATATGGCATAAGTGGTTGCATACCTGCCACATTAAACATAACACCTGTAGTGCCATCGCCAATTAGTGATACTGCACCTATATCGGTGTGTCCCTTTGATTTATAAAAATTTAACCAAGCTTCTCTTAATTCTTTTGAAGTATACTTTTTCATATGTTTACCTTTTCTTTATATTTTCACTTAAGTATATTATCACAATTAAGATATTTTATCAACTGTGTAACCTCAAATATTAATAAAAATTAGCGTGATGAATTAAAATTGCCATCGTATCTAGAAAATATCAATGTGGCTAGTATCAAAGAAAATTGTATCCCTGCGAAAAGTATTATAGCTAGACCCGTTTGGACAAATAGAGTTTGCATAGTAGCACCACCGTCAAAACCAATAATATCCAGTAGTATGCCAACTATCAATTGAGCACACGAACTAGCCATATTTCCAGCAAAAGTCATTGCCGAAGAATAGGTAGCATTTAGGCTACCATCTCTGCTAATTTTCATAATAGCATCACCATATATTGATGTTGGCAGAGTATATAATGCTCCACTACCCATTCCACAAAAAAGTATTGCCACTATCATTAAATAAAAACTAATATCAAAAAGTTCTATTCGGAAAAGATATATAAATATCACTGCAAATATTGATAAAATCGTAATAATTATTCCACTAATCAGTGCCGATTTTTTATTTACTTTCTTAGCTAAAAATATCCATAATGGCTGACTAATTATCGTGCCAATTATTAATGTCAAAAGTAGTATAGTTATATCGCTACTTTTATAAAAAAATGAGTAAGTAAAAAAGTGCAATCCTACACTACATAGTATAACTGTAGCTATGCTTGTTAGCACATAAGCCCATATTATTTTTGATACTCTTTTATCCTTGAATGCTATAGTAAAATTATTCCACAGTCCCCCAATGCTTAGTTTAAATTTGCTTTTTTTGATAGGCTCAAATTTAGGCTTGGTTATAGTAAACAGCGAAGCTATGAGCCCACTAATCAAACAAATTATACTACTAACTATTGCTATTTTAGTATATCCACTAGGATTTAATTGCCCTATAGGATACTTATCTGTACTAGGCAAATATATCATCATAAGCACACTAGACGCAATCATTCCCAATAGATAAAAAATAGTATTAGAAGCCCCTACAATCGTTCTCTCGCTATCGGTTGAGACAATCTCATTACCGAGTGCCATATACGGAGTGGAAAACATTGTATTAAATGTCTCTAGTATCAGTAGTGATACTAATATCCATACAAATTTTAAGCCATCAGATATTCCCAGTGGCACACACCATAGTACTATATTAGATATAGACATACCGATAGTTGCTAGTAGCATATATCCATTTCTTTTGCCTAGCACTCCCATACTTCTATTATCACTAATATAACCAACTATTGTGTCACTCACTCCGTCCCAAATAGTGCTAATGCCTATTGCAATTCCCACTAGCGTTCCCTTTACACCCAGAACGGAAGTTGCAAAGAACATAAAATAATTAGCAACCGTTTGACTAATAATGCTATAGCTAAGCCCACCAAAACCATAAAAATATTTTTTCAAAAAACTAATTACCTCTATAATTTTACATTAATTATAGACATAAATTAATTAAATAATTCAAAACTATGCAAATTGTCATTTTATGGCTAAATAAAAAGAAAAAACGAACATTATTAGTCTTGCCTAATTTCGTCCGTCTTTTACTCTTTTATTCAAATATATCTAGTAGCTCATCAGCCTCGCTCAAAGGCATCATTTCCATCTCTGGTGGTGGCTCTGGCAATGGTTCACTGCTCTCCACTTTAATCTCTGGATTTTCATTAGGCATATCTAGTTCCTCAGCCTGAATATCCTCACTGCTTACCTTTTCGCTATTATTCTTTCTCTCTTCCATATCTGGTGGAGCAGTCTCTACTAAGCTCATCTCATTAGCATCTTTTTCTAGATTTAGGAATGATGTAATACTACCTACCCACTTAGTCTTTATAGTATCACACTTACCAGCTCTGTTTTTAGCGATTATTATTTCTGCTAGTCCCGATAATTTCTCTGCCTCTGGCACATCATTATACATATCTGGACGATAGATAAATAGAACCATATCGGCATCTTGCTCGATAGAACCTGATTCTCTTAGGTCACTTAGAATTGGTCTATGGTCTTTTCTATCCTCACTAGCTCTTTTTAACTGAGATAGTAGTAGTATAGGTACTTCTAGTTCCCTAGCCGCCATCTTAAGTGTTCTAGTAATGGTAGAGATTTCTTGGGTTCTATTCTCTATATTGCCGTCACCCTGCATTAATTGCAAGTAGTCAATCATTATACAGTCTAGACCCTTTTCTCTCTTTAATTTTCTACATTTACCTAGTATATCCATAGGACCTTTTGAGAAGCCCTCATCTATGTATATATTGGCTTCGCTTATCTTCTTACTAGCAGCAAGGATTGACTTCCATTCTTTATCATTCATCTCACCCTTTAATGCCTTAGCCGAATCAACAAATGCTAAACTACATATAGACCTACTAGCTATTTCCTCTTTACTCATCTCTAGTGAGAATATAGCACATTTCTTGCCACACTTAACTGCTGCATGATTAATCATATTCATACCCAAACTAGTTTTACCACAACCGGGTCTAGCAGCAATTAGAATAAGCTGACCCTTTTGGAAACCATTAGTTATCTTATCTATGCCATATATTCCACTAGGAACACCCTTGATAGTACCCTTGTTATTTTGCAATTCTTCAAAATTGGATATAGCATTGCCAACAGCCTCTTTTATATGAGAAAATCCACCACGCGAATCTTTCTCGCCTATAGCAAATATATTCTGCTCGGCATAAGACAAAGCATCTTCTTTTTTTACATCTTCGTAGGCTTTATTAATAATATCCTGTCCAGCATATATCAATTCTCTTAGCACACTATTATTCTTGACAATATCCATATAGTGAGTATAGTTACTAGCACTAGGAATAATATTGGTAAGTGTAGTTAAATAGTCCACACCACCTACACTATCTAGTAAATCGTTTTTGTCTAGATTTTCAGTTAGTGTTACAAAGTCTATAGGTGCATTATTTAAAAATACCTTGTACATTGCCTCAAATATTATTTTGTGTGGCTGAGAATAGAAGTCTGCCTCTTTTAGGGTTGACATTATATTAAAAGCTGCGTCTTGGTCTATAAGTGCACAACCTAGTACACACTGCTCTGCCTCTATACTATGTGGCAATATCCTTGCATCATTTATTTTGTTTTTACTGCTTTCACTTTTCTTCATATCTTACTTTTTGTCCTTAGATTTTTTATTTGATGTAGCACTTTTTGGGGTGGTAGTCTTTTCCTTATCCTCACTTACATCATCTTCTTTATGTTCATCAGATTTACTATCCCCCGTGTTATCCTCTACTACGATGACATCGTCCTTACTTTCTTCTTTACTCTTTTTCTTTTCTTCTCTTATTCTTTTGTAACTATCTTCTAGGATTTGTTTCTTCCTCTTCTGCATCTCATCTCTAGCCTTTCTCTTAGCCTCTAGCTTTGCATCTTTTTTCTCAAAGATTTTATTGGCAATATGATTGCCTAGTACTACAAATACTAATAAAAGTATACAATCAAGCAAAACTATTATCCACCTAATATTTATGTAGGCATAGGCAAAAATATTGAATGCCACTAGTGGAATAAATGAGATAAGGAAAATTATTAGGTACTTTAAAAAGCCCCTCTTCATATCCCTTTTATCAAAAAAATATCTACTTCTCATCTTTTTCAACTTCCTCTTTGGTTATTCTAACGGAGACCTTTTCTTTAGCAGAATTTGCTCTCAATTTGAATATGATTACTAAAACTACCACTGCCGATATAATTAGTGCTAGTACATACCAACCAATGCTTTTAGGGCCTAATTTGTATATCTCCATCTTAAAGCCATCATCTTTGTCCGATAGATTCCACATCATCATTGTAAGCCCACCAGTGGTCTCGACCTCATCGGCATTGCCATAAATCTTCTCATCAGGATAAGCAAATATTTGAGATATGTCTAGGTCATCAATGTCATAATTACGATATGTCAAATTTCTGTACTTATTGTATAGGTCAGTAAAACTCCCCACCTCTTCATCAGGCAAATTCTGAAGGTTATTCATAAAACCCTCGTCCTCTACTAGAGAGTATTTGTATAGGAAAATACCTAATCCTAAATTATCTGTGCCATATTGTCCTAGTAGTAGATTGCTAAGGAATGGACCGACATCGGTCATAGCCTTTTCGTACTCGACATCTTGCACTGTCACAATGCCATAAAATAATCCAAACATTGTCCAATTTTTAAATTCTACAGCAATGGTATATTGATTACCAATCTTTGTATCATTTACTAGTATCCCATTTTCTAGACTAAGCGCTAGTTCGGGATACTCCTCAATATCGAATTGCTCTTTCCATTCTTTTACATATTGTCTGAATGCTATTACATCGCCCTCTATAACCGATTTTACTTCGTTTACCGTTCTGCCCGATTTATTAATCTTGGACTCATCTAATTCTATTACTAATTTATCTACAATGGTGCCCGTAGCATCTACGGCTCTGATTAATTGCAAACTAGCACAACCACTCAAAGAAAAAACTGCAACTAGCAAAAGTACAATCGTTGTAATAATCTTTTTAGACTTCATAGCATTCCTCATAAATTTTTTCTATGTATATATTTTAACAAATTGGTTATCAATTTACAATAGATTACACCCCAAAAGTTAAAAATAAATAATTATATTATTTAGTACACTAAAATTTGACATAATGCCTCCAAAATAGTTTGCCTTTATCCCGAAACTAATATATAATTACTAGAGTTAAAAAATAATTCAAGGACGGAAAAATAGAATTAACTATGGCATTAACAGAAGTAACAAATTTAGCAAATGGAAGATATTTAATAGCTGATATGAAAAAAGACAAACCAGCGATTATCCGAAGTGGTCTTTTGAGTAGTTTCGCTGTTGGTTCACTTGGTTCTTCGTACAATGAAAAGGTGTACTACGATACCCCTGAATTTTTCTTTGCAGAAAAGGGTATAAATATTTATACTGTAACAATCAATGGCACTGCTAAGGAACTAGTTATCAAATACGATAACGAACAGGTTAAGAGAATCGAGTTTTTAAAGAATATGCCTAATTACTTTAAATTACCTATTAGAAGAGACGAGAATATAAATAAACACTATGAGGAGATAACCGAAGCAATATACAGAATATTCCCTTCTGGAATAAATGTTAATATCGAAGAATATTTGAAACAATGCTCCCCTCAAATCAAGGTATTTAAGAAAAGAGATAGCTATAGAGTGGTAAATAATGCAGGACTTAAAATGGTTATGTCTTTTGATGTAGCCGAGTACTCAAATGTTTCTAAGAGAGGCAAATTCTCTCAACCATCTATGGATATAGTTTGTGAGTCGGTTAGAAACCCAGATGACTTTAATATCTTCTTAAAAACAGTTATCCGTGACTTCCCTCAACTTATCAAAATTGAGAGCAACGAACTAACTGTAGCTAGAAATAATTTATAATTAATTTTAGTATTATGCAAAATTACAAAAAACTCCCTATTTATGGCAAAATTCTTTTATTTGAATTATTCCATAATATGGGAGTCTTTTTTGTGCAATTATTTTATTTTTAATAAATATAAGAGTATTTTTTATGTGCTTTTTATAAATTATCATAATGTATTTTTTATTAGCTACAATACAATAATTTTACTATAAGCCTCCACTAAGCTTAACCCTTTCTACTAAATATACTGGTGTTATCCTCTATCTCATTATCTTCTATATGGTCCACTAGTATCCTTCTAGTTTTTTCTTCAACATAAGGGATACTTAATCCCCCTGCAATAGACATAGTGCCTCCTACTACAAAGCACGACCATATAGGCAAAAATATTCCAAATGATACTATAAAAGATGTTGTTACAAAGTACATATTTATCTTATTAATTATACAATTTATATTTCTGCCTACTATCTTACTCTTCATAAGCATTCGGTGGTACGAGAAGAAGAATATTAGCGAATAACATATAGCCATAAATGCGACTATTACATAAAACAAAATTATATTTTTTACAAAGGCTAGAGATATTCCACTTACACCCAGTAGCACACCTGCACAAGTTGCCATATGAGTCAAATCCCTCTTTGCATCTAATTTCTCAAATAAATAACAACCTACACCATATAATCCATCAAAAAGTGCACTAGCAATCGCTGCCGTAGTAAATGTTCCAGTAATAGTAAACATAAGAAGAGGAAGTAATACATACATTGCATTCCAGCTCTCTTGCAGGAAATAAAATTTAAGATATTCTCTAACAAGTTTCTTTGATGCAGTATTAGCCCTCATCTTATCCCTACTGGTAGACTTTAGCGATATATGCTCCATTGTAGAGTACTCTTGATTCCTATTTTCATCTTTTCTATGACAAAATTGATATATCATCAAAGGCAAAGCCCCTATAAAATATAGTGCGATAGATATAATAACTAGCAAAGTCATATCAAGATAATCCAGTGCCACACCACCTACTAGTGTGCCTATAATTAGTGCCATCTGTCCCACCAATTTGCCCTGTGCTAGATTTGTACCCGTTCCCCTTTCCTTAGGCGCATTAACATATGCAAATAGCACTTCCTTAGGAATATGTTTAAAGGTATAACTACACGAAAATGCCACACCTACTCCAATAACACAAGCTAAAGGATATTGAGCGACAAAGATAAGTAGAACCTCGTAAATAATTATTGGAATTAATCTTAAAAACAAAAATAATTGAGGTCTTTTAATTAGTTGTCTCTCTAGTATTAAATCCAAGATAAAACTAAGTAAATACTGTATGGCAAGGGTTAGCAGTGCCATTTGCATTTTATTAGTTTCAACATAATTATATACAATTACAGGAATAAAACCACCAACTAATTTGGTGGAGAAATTCGACATAAATCTATTAAAATTAGATAATTTTTTTTCCATAATATTTCCAAAAAAATTTATTTTACCTAGATAATTTTAACATAGTAATTTGCTTTTTCAAAATAAACCATTCAAATATTTAAAATTAAAGAAAAACATTTTCAAAAAAAAAATTACTATGCTATATTATTTATGCTAATAATATATTTATTAGGTATAAAGAAAAATTAGGTGAATATAAATGGATCAGCTTAAATTATTAAATTTTCATAAAATGATAGCAAACTTTGCAAATAACCTAATAGGTGCATTTGTTTCATTAATTATATATCAGGCGACTAATAGCCTAACATTTGCTATATTATATCTAGTTATGGTGAATTTTTTGAAATTAGTATTTACCATAGCATTCCGAAAACTATATTACAAATACCCACAGTTATTTCTACTACTTAGATTAATCCCTATTACATTATATAATTTATTTATCCTAGTACTAGATAAAAACTTGATAATTGGCACTATAGGTGTTTGTATATTCGTAGCCCTTGACACATCATTTAATAATCTTCCTAAGGAGCTAATATTCAATTACTCTTCCCTATCCCAATCTCAACAATCGGATAAATCAATAGGAGTAACCAGAGTATTTGAACAGGCAGGAATAATTATCGCCCTAGTTGTTGGAGGTTTCCT
Source organism: uncultured Christensenella sp. (assembly GCA_964439345.1). Lineage (GTDB taxonomy): Bacteria > Bacillota > Clostridia > Christensenellales > UBA1242 > UBA11490. The sequence continues at coordinate 11,877 of CAYTNS010000003.1, read as the reverse complement.
ACTAGATATCAATAAGACTCTAGTATTAATACTAGCCCTTAGCATATATACTATTAGCGTTATCCCTCTAGTTATTTACTACATTAGATGTAGAAAACAAAAAACATTCAATAAAGATGCTACATCAAATGCAATTACTACTATAAGTAAAAAAGATAATTCCAAACAAACTACCGATAGGCTAACCAAGAAAATATTGCTAACTTATGCCCTTATGTACTTTAGCACATCATTTATGGATATATTGCAAACAGTATTTAGCCTATATGTATTTATAAGCAAAGGCGAATTTGCTCTAGCCGGAATACTTAATGCTATTTACAATACATTCTATGCAATAGGCTTCTATGTAGCTAGTGCCATTAACGAAAAGAAAGACACCACTAAACTTATTTCCGTTTTGTGTATAGTTATGGCAATAGTTGTAGTAATACTACCATTTGTAAATATCGATACTACATTCTTAGTAATATGCTTGATATATGGAATTATCGGATTTAGTTTCCCATTCTTATCATTATTTATACTAGATAGAATGCTAATTAAATCTAGGATTCTCGCCCACTCCAATGACGCACTATTTATTAGAGAAAGTAGTTGTTTACTAGGTTATGTAGTCGGCTACTCATTTGGATTCTTTGGGTTAATCCCTATCTTTATTCTCATTGGCGTAGCAATGAGTGCTTCATCTATAATAATCCCAGTGGGAGAGGAAAGTACCAGAAAGACCCTAGTTGACTTCTTACAAAATAACGAAATCACTCGTAAGAGTAGAAGAAGAAAAAGAGAGGAAAAATAATTCCCCTCTTTTTATTTACCTTGCTTCCCCATAATTTATATAATTTACAATCGTAATTTTTAAAATAGTAATTAAAACAAAAAAAGAGAGCTTGACTAGAGCCCCCTTCACCTAATATATGTATATAGGTAGAATGAAAAATGGAAAAACATTTTAAGTTTATTAAAATGCACCTATAGTGTAACACCGAAAAACATAAGTGTCAATACTTTTTTGAAAAATTTTTACCCCACACCCATTTTATGGCTTAATCTAGCCATTATTTTAACAAAATAAATTCTTTAAAATTTCTCAAACATTTTAATATAAATATCACAAATAATTATTTTAATTGCATTTCTAGTTTAAAAATTATTATATTTTACATAATTAATTTGTTTTTTTCATTACATTTGTTACAATATAACTATGAAAAGAATTAATCAAATATTAGCATCAATTATATGTATTGCATTGGTTTTAGTATCCATTTGTGTCACATTTTTTGTTGAGAAAAAGAACGACGAAATCATAACCATTTTACACGCTGGGGGGGGGTATAGTGGTTCAACATACCTCAATGCTCAAGAAACATTTGACATCTACTATAATAACGGCTGTAGATATTTTGAATACGATTTAAAACTATCCTCCGATGGCAGAATAATTGGGTCACATGCGTGGGAACACCTAGATGTCGAAGATATCTACTCCCTAACCTACGATGATTTTTGCGATTTAAAATTAGATAATGGTATGACACCTGTAAACGAAGAGTGGCTAATTAATACAATTAAAACTCACCCCGAAATAAAAATTATTGTCGATTCCAAAATGGATACAACTGAGCAAGATGCCCTAGTTCTTCAGAGATTAGAGGAATTAGAGCGTATTTATAATATGGATTTATCATCAAATATTATCCCCGAGGTATTCAGTATAGAAATGTGGAATTTAATAAAAGATACCACATCTTTCAATCATTACTTCTTTTCTCACTACAAGGTATATTATTCTATCGATTATATACTAGAGAATTTTAGCGATGATAGATTTTTAGGAGTAGCGTTATCGGTAAATTGCGACAACTACTTCAGAAAAAACCTATACCGATTTACCGAGGCTGGTAAAAAGATATTTATGTGGGACATCAAAACAGATGATGACCTAAATACAGCCATCGCCCTGGGTGCCAATGGAATCTATATAGACAACATATTCTTTAAATAGTATATATGTACATTATATCGCCATTTTATTATCGCATCATCATATAATAATATAATCAAAAAAAATATGACAGTATTATCTACTGTCATATTTTTCTTTTAATACTTATTTAACAACTTCGATTAAGCCATAGTTGCCATCATTTCTCTTGTAAACAACATTAACCTCTCCAGTTTCACCATTTAGGAAAACATAGAAATTGTGGTCAACTGCTTCCATATAAGAGATAGCATCATCAACACTAATTGGGTCTAGCTCAAAAGTTTTAGTCTTTACAACTTTGCTATTTACAGGTTCTGGCTCAGTCTCTAGGAATTCTAGAGCATCAGCAACTACTCTTTCTGCAAATTTATTTTTGTATTTTTTATTATTCTTTACAATCTGTTTCTCTAATTTAGGCAAAGCCATATCAATATTATTATACATATTATCCGATGTAACTTCACTTCTTAAAAATAATCCAGCGCTATTGATTGTAATCTCCAATTTGCACATATCATTTTGCTCTGTACATGCTACTTTGCAGTCTACATCTTTGCTAAAATATTTTTCCAATTTAGAAAGTTTTTTCTCGATAACATCTTTGAACTTATCGGAGATTTTGTAATTTTTTGAAACGTATTTAATATCCATAAATCTCTCCTTTTTCATACTTATATATGGTTATTTATTTGTAGATATATTCTATCTACACTTTTATTTTAACAAATATATATCATTTTACCAAATAATTTGCACTAATTTTCTTTTGGTGTAACCTTAAAATTTAGTTTGCCATCTCTAGCAGATATTATAATAGTTGAGTCTCTACTAATACTGCCGTCTAGTAATTGCTCGGCTAGTTTATCCTCTATCTCCTGCTCAATCAGTCTCCTTAGAGGTCTAGCACCATATTCACTATCATAACCCTTATCAATTAAATATTTTAGTGCACTTTCGGTTATTTTTAAACTAGCACCTTGCCCCTGCAATCTCTTATTAAGATTAGTTATAAATAATTTTGCAATTTGGGATAATTGCTCGGTATTTAATGGGTGGAATACTGTAACTACATCTATTCTATTTATAAATTCTGGTCTAAAGTGTTTTTTCAATGCGCCCATTAGGATTGTTCTAATTTCGTCATAGTCTAATTCTTTGTTATCCTCTTCATTAGTGCCAAAGCCTAAACCACCCTTCTTCTTAGGCAATTCACTTACACCCACATTTGAGGTAAATATAATTATAGTATTTTTAAATGAAACCGTTCTACCCTGACTATCGGTAAGTCTGCCATCATCAAGCACTTGCAATAGTAGATTGAATACATCTGGGTGAGCCTTTTCTATCTCATCAAATAAGATAACTGAATATGGTTTTCTTCTAACTTTTTCGGTTAATTGTCCACCATCGTCAAAGCCTACATATCCGGGAGGAGAACCAATAAGTTTGCTTACACTATGCTTCTCCATATACTCACTCATATCTAGCCTAATTACAGCCGATTCGTTATCAAACATTGCCTCAGCTAGAGCCTTGCAAAGTTCGGTTTTACCTACACCCGTTTGACCTAGGAACATAAAGCTACCTATAGGTCTATTATTGTCTTTTAGACCAATTCTTGCTTTTCTGATAGCCTTACTTACGGCAACTACTGCCTCATCTTGACCAATAACTCGTTTATGCAAGATATCCTCTAATTTTAGTAGCCTATCTCTTTCATTTTCGGTAATTTTTGAAATAGGTATTTTAGTCCAATCACTAATAATATTGCATATATCATCTTGAGTAATTACTAATTCGTCCGAACCATAGCCACTGGCATTTAATTCTTTTATTTTCTCTTGAGTTTCTCTGATTTTATCTCTATATTCCCCTGCTTTTTCAAAGTTCTCAGCAAATAACGCCTCCTTCTTCTCTACCTCATATCTAGACAAATCTTCCTCTAGTTTTACTAGTTCCTCAGGCTTTTTCTTGCCAACTACTTTTACCCTACTACTAGCCTCATCTATTAGGTCTATAGCTTTATCTGGCAAACTCCTATCCATTATATATCTATCACTTAGCGATGCAGCAGCTACAATCGCCTCATCGGCTATTTTTACCTTGTGGAATACCTCAAAGCTATCCTTTAGCCCCCTTAAAATCTCTATAGTCTGTTGAACTGTAGGAGGATTAACAATTACTGGCTGAAATCTTCTCTCTAGGGCTTTATCTTTCTCAATATATTTTTTGTACTCATCGGTGGTTGTAGCACCAATTGTTTGGAATTCTCCTCTAGCTAGATATGGCTTTAACATATCGGCAGGATTTACTTCCCCCTTGTCTCCACCTACTTGTACTAGTGTATGGATTTCATCTATAAATACTATTATATCCTTATTATTGCAGATGTAATCTATCAATTGTTTCAATCTTTCCTCTAATTCGCCTCTGTACTTAGTACCAGCCATTAGTCCACCAAGTTCTAGAGAAAAGATGGTTTTACCTTTTAATAGGTCAGGAACTTCGTTATTAGCAATTGCCAGAGCCAAGCCATCTACTACAGCACTCTTACCAACACCAGCCTCACCTATTAGCACTGGGTTGTTTTTATTCTTTCTACATAGTATCTCTATTACTCTAGCTATTTCTTCCTTCCTGCCAATGATTGGGTCTATTTTACCCTCTCTAGCCCTCTCGGTTAAGTCTCTTCCCATCGACTTTATAAAGTCTGGCATCTCGCCATTGCCACCCTCTTTTGAGTAGTCGGGGTTCATTCTGTGCTCTTCCTGATAGCCATCATATCCACCGAAACTGCTATAATTATTACTTTGTGGAGTATAGCCATATCCCCCCATATTGCCTAGAGCAGTAGACTTTAATATCTGAAGGACACTATTTTTAATATCATTAATATTCACTCTAAAGTGTTTTTTAATTATATTCCCTGCGCTATAATTATCGCCTGTTAAAATTGCAATAAGCAAGTGCTCTGTGCCCACAAAGTCGTGACCTATCTGCATTGCAAATTGACTAGCAATAGATATAATTTCCTTGCTGTCTATAGTTAGTTCTACTTCATTTGCAATCATTGTACTAGCGCCCCTGTACATTTTTGCAAATAGTGTATCTAGGGCTGAACTAGTGATTCCATACGAAGATAAAATCTTATTAGATAGACTATCTGGTATTTTAGTTAGTCCATATAATATATGCTCACTATCTATAGCATATTTGCCATATTGCAAAGCAATACTACCTGCGTATTGTAGTGCTAAATCGGCATTATCTGTAAATCTAATATTATTGTACATTTTTATCTCCTTTCTCAAGGGCATCTATTTCTTTTTTTATTTCACTCGCCCTCTCATAATCCTCTTTTTCCACCACTTCATTTAGTTCTCTTCTTAGATTTAAAATTTTAAGTGAATTAGGATTATCTTTTACATCTTCTCTGAATTTATCTGCACCAATCTTTATAGATTTTTTCGCTTGGTCTAATATACTATTCCCTTGTGCTCCCGAAAATCCGAATGCTGGAGTAAATGGAAAATGTGAATCAAAACCCAGTCCAAAGCTAGGAGTAAAGAAATCATCAAAGAAATTACTGAAGTAATTATCTTCCATATTACTCTCTAGTCTAGCACATTCACTGCACAAATGCTCTTCACTCACCCTGCCATTTACTTCCGTTCTTAAATAAGTATTGGCTTCTCTTTTCTTACATCTATCACAAATCATAATCTTTCCCCTTTAAATAATTTATTAATACAGTCTTTAAAATATTTGCTCTTTGTTTATTTTCTATCTTGATAGGCATAGATAATGCCTTATGAGATAGTGCACTTTCTAATACAAATTTAGCTGAATCATCTATTATCTTTAATTCATATAGATTGTCTAATATTTTTAATGCCGTGCTATAGTCAATTTCGTCCTCAAGTGTAGTAGATATGAGTTCCCTAATGTAGTCATTCTTTTCATAATTGACCCTTATTAGCCTTATATATCCACCACCACCTCTGTGAGATTCAACCATATATCCCTTAGGTGCTGTGAACCTAGTAGATAGCACATAATTAATTTGACTAGGTGCACAACTAAAAAAGTTGGCAAGTTCATTCCTTGACAAATTAATATTATCATTATCTTCCAATTGCTCGAGTATAAATTGCTCGATTATATCACTAATATTTGACATATAACACCTTCTGTAAAAGTTTGACTTTCTTTGACCTTTACACCCATATAATACACCTTGCGTTTTACTTTGTCAAGAATTTTTTAAAAAATTTTATAAATTTATTTTTTATCAAAAAAAGCACCATTTTTAGTGCTTTTATGTATATTTGCATAATAATTATAAATAAAATATTATATTATTCTTCCCTATTTATTTTTAACCTAATAGTCACAAATTAAACCTTTTAAAGGTCAAAACTTTGGTCAAAGGTCAAATTTTTTACTTAAATCCCGTCTTCATCTAATCTAGCTATTATTTTATTACAATGCTTTACTACATCGTCATATACAGCATTGCAATAATACTGACCATCTTTATATAATATTTTGCCACCTACCATAGTCATTATTACATTGCTAGATTCACAGGCATTTACTAGATTATTGTATATATTATTAAGTGGTTGCATATTAGGCTTATTTATATCTATCATTATTATATCTGCTAGATACCCCTCGGCAATCCTGCCTAGATTATCATAACCTAGAGCTATCGCTCCTCTAAGTGTTGCCATCTTAAGAGCATCAATAGTAGTAATCGCTCTCGCCTGATTTAGTACCCCTGCCTGTAGATTATCTGCTAAATACATTTCCTTAAACATATTTAGATTATTATTACTTGCTGCCCCATCTGTGCCTATAGATACATTCATTCTATTTTTAATATAACTATATAGTGGCGCTATTCCACTACCTAGTATTAGATTACTACTAGGACAAGTGGCTATAGATATATCATAATCCTTCATAATATCTATATCGTCTTTATCACAATGCACACAGTGAGCAAGTAAGCTAGGACTATCGAAAAATCCATAACTTTCTAGTAATTCCACAGGGCTCATATTATACTTTGTAGCGATGTCTCCCACTTCTTTTAGTGTCTCACTCAAGTGAGTAGATTTAATAAGATTATGTTTATTGGCATACTTATTTAGTTCGGCAAATTGACTTTCATCGCACGAATATAGGCTATGAGCATATAGTATCGGTTTTATTAGTGGAGATATACTAATGCTTTCAATCTCACTGTCTAGATACTCCTCGGATATTATTTCCTTGCTGGTTATAGCTCCCACTCCAATTGAGGCTCTGATGCCTGTATCTACGACAGCCTTTGCTGTCTCATCTGGATTAATATAAAAATCTGCAACGGTAGTCACCCCATTCTTTATTAGTTCCATCATTCCCAGCATTGCCCCATAATAGCAATCATCTTCTTCTAGTCTTTCTTCTAGTGGTCTCATATAATCTAGCCACCAATTATTAAAATCGGAATTTTCGGCATAACCTCTAAAAAGTGTCATCGCTAGATGGCAGTGAGTATTTACAAAGCCAGGCATAATAATATTGCCCTTAGCATCTATTACCTCGCCATCGGCTACCCTCTCGCTTCCCACATAAGTAATTAGATTATCCTCTATTTCCACCTGTCCATTTTTAATAATCTCATTATCTTTATTTATAGTAACAATTATTGCATTTTTTATTACTTTTTTCATAAGTTTCCTCTATTTTGCATCGTACCAAGTTTTGCCATAATCAATATTTACAGTTAATTTCACACTCAAATCAACTATATTTTCCATCTCTCTTTTAAGTATCTCTTTTACTATATCTAGTTCTCCTGCTACGGTATCTACAATCAATTCATCGTGGACTTGCAATATTATCTTACTCTTCAAGTCCCTTGCCTTAAATTCATTATAGATTTTTATCATTGCTAGTTTAATAATATCACTAGCCGTACCCTGCAAAGGCATATTCATCGAAGCCCTCTCACCAAAAGCCTTTAGATTATAATTAGAACTATTAATCTCCGGTATTGGTCTAATCCTGCCAAATAATGTTTTTACATAGCCAAAGGACTTGCAATAGTCAACATTCTTTTGCATATACTCCGAAATCTTTGGATATCTAGCGAAATACAATTTAATATACTCACTAGCCTCCTTTCTGCTAACCCCTAGGTCTTGACTTAGCCCAAAATCACTTATTCCATACACTATGCCGAAGTTAATAGCCTTAGCACCCCTTCTTTGCTCGGGAGTAACCATATCCATAGGAACGCCAAATATCTCACTAACAGTTCTAGCGTGAATATCTTGCCCCTCATTAAAAGCATTAATCAATGTCTCATCTCCACTTAGACTAGCTAGTAGCCTTAGTTCTATCTGACTATAATCGGCACTAACAATAAAGCCATCTACTGTCGATGGAATAAAGACTTTTCTAAGTGCTCTTCCCTCTTCCGTTCTAACAGGGATATTTTGCAAATTTGGTTCACTACTACTTAGCCTACCAGTAGAAGTAAGCGTCTGATTAAATACTGTGTGAATTTTATCTTCCCTAGTTAGTAGATTTTCAAAACCCACTATATAAGTGCTATATAGTTTAGTAATAGTTCTGTATCTAATAATTAGTGGCACTAATGGGTGCTTGTGCTCTATCTCATTTAATATTTCTATACTGGTACTTTTCTTTTTGTTATTAGGCACATTCAAGCCGAGTTTATCAAAAAGTATTTCACCCAATTGCTTAGGACTGCTAATATTGAATTTTTGCCCAGCAGTAAAATATATATCTTCCTCTATCTTCTTTATCTCTTCAAAGTACTTTTTGTCTAAATTAGCTAGTTCCTCTCTATCCACCTTAAAGCCCTGAATTTCCATATCAAATAGCACATCTACTAGTGGCATCTCAATATCATAATAAAGGCTTAGTAAATCCATTTTTTCTAGTTTTGCATAATATATATCTTTTAGCATAGAAACTAGACGGGCCTTGTCTTCACACTCTATTCCACACTCCACTCTGGTATCATCTAGAGTAACATTAGCCTTAGCAATAGAATTAATTAAATATCTAGCAATTAAGCAATCGAATTTAATCCCCTTTACATCTACATTATATTTGTATAGTATGTGCTTTAATCCCTTGGAATCAAAAGTCACTTTTTCAATTTTCTCATCTTCAAATATCGGCTTTAATTTATTAATAACATTTACAATGTCTAGCCCTGTACTAAATAGGTCTGTTCCGAAAAATATCTTGTATTCCACTTCGTCGTAAATACTAAAGTCCTCGTCATTTAGATATATCGCAAAAGACTTTGCCCTGCTTAATTTATCATAAAGGTCATTTAATTTATCGTCTGTATCAACTAAATACACATCACTAGTAACCTTGGTTATCTCCATCGTCTTGCCACTGAAGATATCACTCCTTTTTAAAAGGGTATTAAATTGATATCTTTTGAATATATCCCTTACCTCTTCGCTAAATGGAAAATCGTACTCAAATTCGGATATATCCATATCAAATGGCTCGTCTGTAACAATAGTTGCTAGGTACTTAGACATATAGGCACTATCCTTGCCATTAATAAGTTTCTCTAATTGTTTGCCCTTAAAATCATCTAAGTGGTCATATACATTATCAAGATTGCCATACTTAGTGATTATATCCTTAGCACCCTTTTCGCCAATTCCAGGTATCCCAGGGATATTATCACTGCTATCACCCATAATACTCTTTAGGTCCACCACTTGGTCGGCTCTCACCCCATAAAATTCCTCAATATTTTCTAGGTTTAACACCATAGTCTCGGTTATTCCCTTCTTAGGATAAAGAATGCTAGTATTTTCATTAATTAATTGAAAAGCATCTCTATCGGCAGAAACAATTATATTCTCGGTATCATAAGCTCTAGATAGCGAACCCATTAGGTCATCAGCCTCCAGCCCCTCTTTCTCAATTACCTTAATATTCATTTTACTAAGCAAATTTTTAACAATTGGGAATTGTGGAATAAGTTCATTAGGAGTAGGCTTCCTAGTGCCCTTGTACTCGGCAAAAGTATTGTGTCTAAAATTTTTCTTCGACACATCAAATGTTACTGCTAGATACTTAGGATTAATATCTTTAATAACCTTTACCAGCATATTTGTAAAGCCAAATACAGCATTGCTAATCTCTCCATCAAAATTGCTAAGTTGTGGCAATGCGTAAAATGCCCTAAACATTAAATTATTTCCATCTATTATTACAAATTTTTCCATACAAACCTCTAAAGATATTTTACTATATTTATTATTTTTTTCAAAGTGCTTAATAGATAAAATAAATAGTAATGGTTAAAAATTTTATACATCTATCGTGCTTATAAGTAGTATATCTTAAAAATATTTTCCAAGTAACCTAGTACTCTTTCATACAAAGCATCAATCAAATTAGGGATTAATACATAATAAGACAAAGACTTCGTAATTTAGACTAAATTCTACACCAAATTTATTAGAAAATTTTTTGCATTTTGCACTAAAATAGTAGTATCAAATAGATAGGAGAAATGTATATGAAAAATAGATTAAAAACCTTTATACTTAGCCTTATATTACTTCCTTGCATACTACTAGTTTCGTGTGGCACTATGCAGGTTCAGGGCAAGACCTTTGGCTATAGCGATGTCTCCATTGATTGGGGAACTGCCAGTGAGGACGATAGGAACGCACTATTTTCAGATTTTCAAGTAAAAGATGAAAATGAATTACTAAATGTACTTAGAACTAGAAATAATAGAAATACTAGACACACAACATTTGGCACCGATGGCAAGTATTCCACCAAAAACGAAAATAACGAAATACTTGACTCCGGCTACTACAAGCAACAATCCACTGTTATCACCCTAGCTGATACAAAAGAGGGTCTTGACGCCTCCGATGCCTACACCCTACTTGCAAACGAAAAAGGCTACATAGTGACCTCCATTCTCAATGCCGATAAAAACATCTTCGCAAAATATCAATACATCGAAGAAAAGTAAGTCCCCTCCCAGAGCAACCCTCTGGGATTTTTTATATTGGTCAATATTCATCACCATTCAAAATTGCATTAAAAAAGACTAAACACTATAAAAATGTTTAGTCTTTTTTATATTTATCCTATTCCGAAAAATCTTTCAAAGAATTGTTTTAGTCTTTCAATGACAGTTAGTTTTTTCTGTTCTCTACCGCCACCGAACCTTGACATAGGTGGCAAAATTTTATCTATATCCGTTCCTGTGGTTTTCATCACACCATCACGGAAAGAATATTCCATAAATCTTCGAGTTTCTTTTTCTTTCAAGCCCATTTCTGTAATAATTGACACAAGTTCAAGTTCTTTTTGTTTAGCGACAAACTCTCTCCATTCAAGCATTACATCGTCTATATCATTTATTCCTGCAATAAATGTTTCAATAAGTGCCTTCTTGCTTCTAAGTTCCAAACTTGAATCAATAGCCTTTCTAATAGAAATAAGAACTTCTTTATCTTCACAATGGCTATCGTGATATTTCTTAACCAATAATAAGATATAATCAATATTGATTTCAACTTGTTTTATAAGTTCAATTTCAAAAACAATATCGTCTGTTATATCTTCTTTTGTGTGTTCTTCACGATATTTCTTCCACTCTAAATAAAGGTCATTATATCTGCTTAAATAGTCTTGCATTTCACCTTCGGTTAGAATTTCATTACCAGCAAATTCATCAAATGAAGATAGCAAGTTTCTCATACGAAGAATTGAACCAAACAAGCCAATAAAGTCCTTTTGTGCTTTTTCACCAATAATTTGTGGCTCTGATAAAGGATACCTTGTTTCCAGTATCTCAATTAAAT
>CAYTNS010000002.1:25739-93924 GCA_964439345.1 uncultured Christensenella sp. | reverse complement strand
AAAAAATCAAGTATAAAAAAGAAACAAAATAAAAAATGTCGGCGCATGAACTAGCTGACCATAAAGTCGCTGTATATCTAACCGACACTATTATTATATGCAATAATTTAATAAAAAGCAAGAGATAAAACAAAAGTAAATTTAAAAGAGAATAAAAAAAGAAAGTGCCTACAGATACGTTTTATCTCTTATGGTAGGGGAACTACAAGGCTATTGAAGCCGAGTTCAATTACTTTCTACAAGTATTATATTTAAAATTCATAAGATGTCAAGAGATGAAATAAAAGCATAGTGTGTTGTTGTTATTTTCTGGTATTTATCTCTTTTGTGACGGAATAACCTTTTTCTTCTAAGCCGGATATTAGGGCATAAAAGGTAACTCTAGTTAGATATGTTTCATATATCTCTTCACCATTTTCGTCACAGCCACCCAGTGCCATTTCGGGCTCATCTATGTATAGGAATGCTTGTTTGCGTTTATGTACAATTTCTAAGCAGTCTACATAGTCATCGTTATAATCTATAGAGTCGGTGTAAAAACTTTCGTACTTTGGTTTTTCTCTCATAATGTACCTCTTATTTTCTACTTTAATTGTAGCACACAGGGTGTCTATTTTACAAATAATTTTTTATGTTTATTTTAAGTGATGGACTTTTGTATTTAGTTGATAGAGTTGGGATACGGGTTTGGAGCGAATTGTGTGATAAAATATATATTTTTTTTATGCAAATAACCTCTATATCTAGAGTAAATATCTGTATTTTAAAATTTGAAAATTAATTTTTTAAAAGGGGTTGACAATGAAGAAATATACTGCTAATATAAAGGCAGAAAGAGATGATTTTTGTATTAACTATTATGATATTTAAAGGTGTAATGGTGACAGGCATTTCTTTTTTTATTTAAACAAATAAAGACAAATTAAATATAATATTCTAAGGAGGGATTTTGAGAGATGTATGAAGAATTACTTGAAAAAATAGAAGATAAACAGTATAAGTCTGTAAAAGATACTTTGTTAGAAATGCACGTACAAGATATTGCAGATTTATTAGAGCAGATAGAATCCCCGAGTGATATTATTAAAGTATTTAGATTATTGCCTAAAGATATGGGTGCTGAGGTTTTTAGTTATGTGGAGAGCGATATCCAAGAGAAACTAGTAACGGCACTTTCGGATAAGGAATTGGGATATATCATTGAGGAAATGTATATCGACGACGCTGTAGACTTTATGGAAGAAATGCCGGGGAATATAGTTGAAAGGGTGCTCAGGGCTTCTAATAAGGAAACTAGACTTACTATCAATAAATATTTAGGCTACAAAGAAGATTCGGCAGGTTCAATAATGACTCCCGAATTTATTGATCTAAAAGAAAATACAACTGTTGCAACTTGTCTAAAAAGGATTAAAAAATTAGGCGAAAATGTAGAAACGATTAACGTAATGTATATAACCGACCAAGCTAGAGTGCTAAAAGGTGTGGTTACTATTAAGGATATATTACTAGCCGAAGAGGACGATAAAATAGGCGATATTATGGACGATAATGTAGTATATGCCGAGACCTCAACCGACCAAGAGGAAATAGCTAGAATATTTAAGCAATACGACTTTCTAGCCTTGCCTATAGTTGATAAAGAAAAAAGACTAGTGGGTATAGTAACTGTCGATGATATCGTGACGGTTATTGAGGAAGAGGCAACCGAAGATATTGCCAAGATGTCCGGTTCTACACCAACCGAGAAACCATATCTAAAGACCAGTGCTTTTAGACTATGGTTAAATAGAATACCATGGCTAATGTTCTTGCTACTATCTGCAACATTTACGGGGCTTATTATTAGCAAAAATGAAGCGATATTATCTACTGGATTTTATGGAATACTATTAACTGCTTGTATGCCAATGATAATGGGAACGGGTGGAAATGCTGGTGGTCAGGCATCTGCTACCATTATTAGAGGAATTGCTCTAAATGAAATAGAATTTAAGGATTCCATAAAGGTTCTTTGGAAAGAATTGAAAGTAGGCTTACTTGTTGGCACATCGCTATCTATTCTATGCTTTGGCAAGATAATGCTAATAGATGGATTGCTATTTGGAACTGCTGGTGTAACAGTGGCTTCAGCACTAGTTATATCTCTATCTATGCTAGTTACCATTATTATATCTAAATTAGTTGGCTGTATGTTGCCTCTTATTGCAAAGAAGTGCCATCTAGACCCAGCAGTAGTTGCAAATCCATTTATTACAACTATTATAGATATTTTGTCTTTACTAATATATTGCAATCTAGCAATAGCACTACTTATGTAGTAAGAATGTACACTATAAATAAGTTACAACTTATATTTTATAAAAATAAGATGCTCATTAAAATGGGTGTCTTTTTCTTTTGTAATATGGGGAATTAAATATATTGGGACAAAGTGTAACATTGTGAATATATGGTGTAAAGATGTGAATTTTACTAAACTATAAAGTAAATAAAATACTCGCAATAAGATTTGGATTGCCTCTTGAAAAGTGGTGCTCGTTATGATATAATGGGTGTAGAATTAAAACTATGTGTTTATGGGGGAAAATATATGGCTACTAAAAAGACTATGACATTCAATCCAACACTTGCAAAGGAAAAGATGTTAAAAGCATATATGCGTAGACAAGTATCCGGTATGGGAACATATCTAAATCAAAGGGCTTATGCCTTGGGAATAGAGCCTAGACAGATGTACAATCTAATAAATGAGAGTTTCGCCTCTCCTAGAGGTGGAAAGAGAGAAGATGGTCCACTAGGAATAATAGATGAGGATATGGAATTTAAGCACAAGAATAGTGCAGTATATAATTACTTCGATTTGGATACTCTTATTTCATATGGCAGGTTTTTGCAAAAGGTTGTAGAGACTATTGAAAAAACTTCTTATGGTAGATTTAGAAATAGAATTACAACCAGAGAATTTACCGATGCTATAAATGTGTCTAGAGAGTGGCTAGTAAAAAATAGTGGCACCGAATTAACCCACGGATACAATCCTAATAGACCTATTGGATATCTAAAAGATGAAAACGGCAGACTCGCTCCCGAGGGCACAATGTCTTTGAAAGATTTCGATAAAAAATATACCGAAGAGGCTTGTGAAAAAGCACTAGAGGATTATATTGAATTTGGTTTGGAGCACGGCAAAATAATCTCCTTTGACGGAAAAAGATTTGCTGTAAATGAGAAAAAGACATATAGAACATATCCCGAGGAATATGATGTTAATTTTATTAGAGCATCTGGTAGGGCTGGAGAGATATGGGGCTATGTAGATTTAGATGATAGGCCATACTATGGCAATGTATATACCTTTGATGGAGATAATTACCAATTCTACGATGTGGCAGAAGGTATAGAGTATAAAGAAAAAAGAAACGATACTGGCAAGATAAAGTCTTTTGATAAAATATATAGAAGACCCACAAATGTTTTGCCAACTGCTAGTGATGTGAAAAATAAAAAGTATACACCTAAGCCATCAAATGTAAATACTGTAAATACTGCAAATACAACAAAACCAACCGATAACTCAAATAATACTTATGAAGTTTTTGAGGGTGAACAACTGGTATTCCCTGGAATGGGTATTGACACAGGTAGGGATAATAGATAATAAAAAGGTATGTTTCATATTTTTGAGACATACCTTTTTTACTTTAATTTACTTGCATTATTTTTACTTTGCCATCTATCCAAGAATTAAATACTTCTTTTAGATTGGAGCCAGTAGCTTTCTCAAATGATTGGATTAAATTATCTGGAGTAGATATTTTAAATTTGTTATCTTCAAAGTACTTCTTAATGCCACTACTAAATTTTTCTTTGCCTATTATCTCTCGGATATTATCAAAGAGTAGCATACCTTTTACATAAGCAATATATACATATTCACTCTCGTTATTGTACTCATTTAATTTTCTATTCATTGATGTGTCTACCGAACCGAAAACTTTTTCGTATACCTCTATAAATGTTACATAACTATTTGTGGTGTTTTTTATTAAGGCCTTTGTATCCACATTGTAACTAGGGTTCTCTTCGTAAAATAGTAGGGTGGAATATTCGGTTAACCCCTCGTCTAACCAGCCATAATGAAATTCGTCATTACCAACTATTCCATACCACCATTGATGTCCTACTTCGTGTACAATTGTATTTATATAATCACTCTGGGTGCTTACTGCATCGCTTATAAATACTAGGTTTGGATACTCCATTCCTCCGTGTACAAAATTGGCTTCGGCGATATTAAGTGTCTTGTATGGATACTCTCCAAATAGCTTATTAAATGTTCTAACCGAATCAATTCCAGCCTGTAAGCCCTCATTCGGATATTGGTTTTTGTAATAGTAGTAACTGACTGTTACTCCATCAATATTGTCAGTAAGGGTACTATATTTGTCACTAAGTATGAATGCAAAGTCTCTTACAGCTAATGCCTTTATTGAATAAGTGGTGCTATTATCCGTTTGTGATGACGATATTATATCTCCAGTAGAAGCCATAGTATATGCACTAGGGATAGTAATATTCACATTGTAATTTGAGACCTCCGAGTAGAATGGGTCACCATTGTAATGATAACTATCTATTATATATTCTCCATTTTCATACATACACATTATTGGGTAAAAGTTTGCAATGTTTATAGTGTCCTCGCCATAGCCAAATCGATGGTTAATATTGGGTAGGGTAACGGTGTATTCTATGTCTAGAGATATCTTGCCATCGGGTGCTAGATTGCTATCTAAATCGACCTCTAATATATCTTCGTCATTGCCAGATAATATGATGTCTTTATCTGAGTCATCTACTTTTAGGGAAGATATTTCTATATCCCCATAACTATTCCCATTGTAGTAACATTTCTTGTGATTGAGTTTGCTTATAACTGTGCTGGTTGCACCCAGTCTAAAACTCCTAGGGTACAAGTGTAACTTTAGGGTATCTAGTGAGGTATCGGTTTGATTGCGATATTCTAGATTTTGTTTTACCGATATAGTGTGGTCATCGCTATATGTAATGTCCATAGTATAAGTACTTAGATTTTTTGAAGCTTTCTCTAGGTCATCGTCTTTGCAACCCGAAAGGGTGAAGCATAGTAGCAAAAGGGGAAGAATAAATAATAATAAATGTTTTTTAAATTTCATATTACAAATTTCCTTGTTTACATATTTGTCATTTGAGTATATGAGAGATTTTTTGCTATTAGAACGAAGTAGAGGATTTTCCCCTGAAACGACTATAACAATCTTATTTGCTCCTGCATATATTTATATATAAATAGTCTTTATCTATTAATAACAATTTCGGTTGTATTTTTTTTTGTTTTGGAGTAAAATATGAATGTATGTATGTCTAGTTATCATCAATTAAGAAAATGTAACAAGGGTGGAACGATTTTAAAAAATGTTTTACTTTTGGGCTACACAACATTTAAGATTGGTGGTAAGGCTAAAATTATGGTCACCATTAAAACCATTGAGGGCTTTATTTGTGTTATGGACTACATTCAAAATAAAAAGCTAAAATACTTTATCTTGGGCGAAGGTAGTAATTTGCTTATATCGGATAAAGGCTATGACGGTGTAGTTATTAGGCTTAAGGGAGATTTGGCTAGAATATCTCAGACTCCAGATGGCATAGAGGTCGGTGCTGGGGTTAGGCTTACATCGGCATATGTGAGTGCTAGAGATTTGGGACTATCTGGACTAGAGGTCTTAGGTACAATCCCAGGGAGTATTGGTGGTGCTGTATATATGAATGCCGGAGCTTATGATACGAGTATTTCGGATATTGTGTCTTACGTGGTGGCGTATATAGATGGCAAGATAAAATATTACACACCGTCAGAATGTGATTTTGGATATAGGTCGAGTGTCTTTCAAAAAAACAATGCCATTATTCTAAGGGTGGGGCTGAAGTTAACCAGCAAAGACCCTAATGACATTCAGACTAAGTATCTTGAGACTCTTAAAAGAAAAAGACTTAGTCAACCCTTGTCATATCCCTCAGCCGGTTCGATATTTAAGAGGATTGATGGTTTGAGTGTTAGCAAAATGCTAGACGATATGGGCATAAAGGGTTTTAAAGAGGGTGGTGCAATGGTTTCTACGCAACACGCAAACTTTATAGTAAATGACGGAAATGCAAAAGCGCAAGATGTATACTTATTAATCCACAAAGTAAAGAAAATGTTTAAAGATACATATGGAATAGATTTGCAAATTGAAATTCAATTTTTGGGAGATTTTTTATGAGATTAGTAGGAGATTTTCATACACATACCAATTATACTCACGGCAAAGGCTCTATTGAGGATTCGGTTAAACAGGCAGAGAATTTAAGATTAGAGGCTTTGGCTATAACTGAGCACTCATATAAGTCGGCATACTGTATAAAGAGTGGCGACCTAGATAGAATGAGGGAAGATATTGAGGGCATTAGAGATAAGTACAAGGTAAATATCCTACTGGGTATTGAGGCTAACCTAATATCTAGGAGTGGAGATATAGATATCTCGGACGAAGAATTAGAGAAATTAGACTTAGTAGTGCTAGGATATCACAGGTTTACTAGAGTGGGGTTTGTAGAATTTTTCAAATTTGTTTTGCCTAATTTGCTTAGAAAGAAGCCTAGCAAAAAGCAAATTGAGAGAAATACTATGGCTTATATTAATGCTATGGACAAGCATAGAATAAGCATACTTGCTCACCTTGGCTATGGTGGCTGTGTGGTGGATTATGAGAGACTAGCAATGGAAGCTAAAAAGAGAGGAATATACATAGAACTAAATGGTAAAAGAATTAATTTCGGCAAAGAAGATATCAAAAAAATGGTTGCCACGGGCGTTCAGTTTATAATAGATAGTGATGCTCACGAGCCACTGGCTGTGGGTAAAAATCATAGGGCATTTAATATGATAGAAAAATATAAAATACCACTTAGTCAGGTGGCGAATATAGATAAGATGCCTAAGTTTAAATAGGAGATACTAGATATGTCATTTGCTTTAGATGCAAAAAAAGAGGTTTTAAAAGAAAAAATAGAGAATGATTGTTGCTCTATAGCTTTTTTGAGTGCAATTATTAAGTGTTCGGGAGAACTAAGCATTTCGGGTAGAGGCAAAATCAAAGTTGAAATATATACCGAATTAGAAGACTTATTTGATAAAATCAAAGAGATAATTGAGCAGTACTATGGCAAGGAATGTGAGATTACACAGGCAGAGGAAACTAATATAACTAAAAATAATAGATTCAAAATCACTCTTCCTTATGATATAACCGACCAATTGCTTAAAGACCTAGGAATTATGAGGCTAGGGCAAGACGATTTACTTTCTATAGAAAATGGCATTGCAGATTTTATAATAGCCGATGACTGTTGCAAGAGAAGTTATGTAAAGGGTGCTTTTGTATCGTGTGCTACTAGCAATATAATTATCAAAAATTACGATAACGAAAAATCCAATAGTGGCTATCATCTAGAATTTGTATTTAATTTTGAAAAGATTGCCGAGGACTTTGTTAAATTACTGGGATTTTTCAATATTCCAGCAAAAATAACTATTAGGAAAAATACTCCAATAGTGTACATCAAGGAGTATCAATTGATATGTGATGCTTTGGCACTAGTTGGAGCGAATAAAGCCGTACTTAGTTTGCAAAACGAGGCAGCAATAAGGGAACTTAGGAATAATGTCAATAGGCAAAATAATTGTTTAAATGCCAATCTAAATAAGACGGTTGAGGCTGCCGTTAAGCAATTGAATGCTATAAAGGTTATTCAAGAGAATATGGGGTTAGAGGCTTTGCCCGAAAATTTAATGGAATTATCTTTACTTAGACTAGCTAATCCCGAAGCATCGCTAGAGGAACTTAGGAAACTATGTACCGAGGAACTAACCAAGAGTGGCATTAATCACAGATTTGCCAAAATTATTAAAATGGCAGAAGATATAAACAAAAGTAAATTAAGAATTACGACATTATAATAGGAGAAAAGAAATGACAGACTTTGTGCATTTACATTTACATACAGAATTTAGTCTACTTGATGGTATTGCGAGAATCAAACAAGTAACTGCCAAAGCAAAGGAATTAGGTATGCCAGCACTAGCCATCACCGACCACGGAAATATGTATGGTGCAGTAACCTTTTATGATGCTTGTAGAGATAATGATATCAAGGCTATCTTTGGTTGCGAATTTTATGTAGCGCACGACTTGCATGTAAAAACTGGTAAAAGTAAATATGCTCACCTAGTTTTACTAGCAAAAGATGAAACTGGTTACAATAATATTTGTAGGTTAAATAGTATTGCCTTTAAGGAAGGATTTTATTATAAGCCTAGGATAGATTACAAGACTCTAGCTGAGCACAGCGAGGGTGTTGTTTGCTTATCTGCTTGTCTAGCCGGAGATATTCCACAGGCGATACTTAATAGAGATTTTGCCGAGGCAGAGAGGCTAATACTTTGGTTTAAAGAGGTATTTGGTGATGACTTTTATCTAGAGGTTCAGAATCACCACTTGCCCGAACAACTAGAGGTCAATGCTAAACTTTTTGAGTACTCCGAAAAATTTGGAGTAAAATTAGTTGCAACCAATGATGTGCACTATGTCAATCAAGAAGATGCCGAGATGCAAGATGTTCTTATGTGTGTTCAGATGAGTAAAACCATCGATGACCCCGATAGACTTAGACTACCAGGTAACGAATTTTACTTTAGAACGGGTGATGAAATGTTGGCACTTTTCCCCGACCACCCCGAGGCTATTTCCAATACTATTGAGATTGCTAATAAGTGTAATTACAAACACACCTATGGACATTACTTATTCCCTAAATATACTCCAGTGACAGGGGAAGACCCATTAACATATTTAAGGGGACTAATTGATGCTGGTGTTAAGAAAAAGTACGGTGGTTATACCGATGAAATAACCGAAAGAATTGAGAGGGAATTGGGCGTTATTACCAAGCAAGGTTTCGTTGAATATTTCCTAATCGTTTGGGATTATATCAATGCTGCTAGAAGTATGGGTATATCTGTAGGCCCAGGTAGAGGTAGTGGTGCTGGTTCTATAGTTGCATACCTTATAGGTATTACTAATATTGACCCACTTAAATTTGACCTAATTTTCGAAAGATTCTTGCATACCGAGAGAGTTTCTGCACCCGACTTTGATATAGACTTTGAGGATTGCCGTAGACAAGAAGTTATTGGCTATGTTAGGAAGAAATATGGTGAAGAAAGAGTTGCTAAGATAGTGACTTTCGGTACAATGGCTGCTAAGAATGCTATAAAAGATGTAGGTAGAGTGCTAAAAGTCCCTTATAGCCAATTGGATAAAGTAACCAAGGCTATGCCAACCAAGATTACTAAAGATGGCAAGGAAATAGAGATAAAAAGACCGAATATTATAATGAAATGTTTCGGTTTTTACAAACCAAAAGAGGGTGCAAAAGATTATGGCGTAGATTATTCTGTACCAGAACTAGTTGCTATGTACAATGAAAACCCAGATATCAAAAAAGTAGTAGATATTGCTATGAAATTAGAGGACGCACCTAGACAAACGGGTATTCACGCTTGTGGTGTAATTATAGGCAAAGACGACCTTCAAAAGTTTATTCCTCTATCTAGAAATGGTGACGATATAACCACTCAGTATGTCGGTGTTGAGATGGAACACTTAGGACACCTAAAAATGGACTTTTTGGGACTAAGAAACTTAACAGATATTAAATTGTGTTTGGGATATATTAAGGAAAATTATGGGGTTGAAATAGATTTTGATAAAAGTAATTATGACGACCCAGAAGTATATAAACTAATTTCCACTGGCAATACCAAGGCTATCTTCCAGATAGAAAGTCCGGGCTTCCAGCAGTTCTTAAGAGAACTTAGACCAACCTGTATAGAAGATATCGTCGCTGCCGTTTCGATGTATCGTCCGGGACCTATGAATGCTATACCTAGATTCGTATACAATAAACATAATCCAGACAAAATCACCTATGCTCACCCAATCCTAGAGCCTATACTAAAGGCTACCTATGGTTGTATAGTATATCAAGAGCAGGTTATGAGAATTGTTCAGGATATGGCTGGATATACCCTAGGTCAAGCAGATATGGTTAGGCGTATGATGGGTAAAAAGCAGGTAGAAAAAATGCAGAAAGAGAGGGAAATCTTTTTGCATGGTAGAGAGGCCTTTACAGATAGAGATGGTAAATTTAATACTGCTATTGATGGTGCTATCAAGAGGGGTGTTCCCGAAGATGTCGCTATATCTATTTGGGCTGAGATGGAGGACTTTGCAAAGTACGCCTTTAATAAATCTCACGCTGCAGCATATAGCCTAGTTACTTATCAAACTGCTTATTTAAAAACATACTATGAACCAGAGTTCTTAACTGCCGTTATTAACGATAGAATTACTAACTCTGATGAAATCAAAAACTATATTACTTATGCTAAAGAAGAAAAAATAGAGGTTCTTCCTCCAGATATCAATAAGAGTGAGACTTTCTTTACAGTAAAAAATAACCAAATTAGATTTGGTATAGCCGCTCTTAAAAATGTTGGTGTTGGTGTAGTTGAGCAGATAATCCAAGAGAGGAAAGAGCATGGAGATTACAAAGACCTTAATGACTTTGTAAATAGGCTAGATACTGCACTTCTTAATAAAAGATGTGTGGAGAGTTTAATTTTGTCGGGTGCATTCGATTGTTTCGGTGCTACGCGTAGTCAGATGATGGCTGTATATCCACAGATGATTGAAAAGGCCGTATCGGATAGAAAACATCAAGCCAGTGGTCAATTTAGTTTATTTGGGGATTTATTAAAAGATGATGCTACCAATACTATCTCAATGCCTAATATTCCAGAGTATGATGAGCAAACTAAATTAGCATTAGAAAAACAGGTAGCAGGAATATATGTATCTGGTCACCCACTAGCTAAATTTGGAGACCAGACCAAGAACTTTACCTTTAATGGTGGAATGCTTCAGACGGAAGAAGATATCGAAAATGTCAATGAAGAAGAGCAAGAAGAAATAGATAAATACAATGGATTGCAAGATGGTCAAGAAGTTACTTGTGGTGGAATAATTACCGAAATGAAGAAATTATACACCAAAAAAGATGGTAGCGAAATGGCTATAATCAAATTGGAAGATATGTATGGCTCTTTCGATGCAATGCTATTCTCCAAAGTTTATGCAATGAATAAAGATTTATTATCGGTAGATGCCATAGTTAAAATTAGGGGTAAATTAAGCATTAACGATAGGGGTGTATGTGTTAGGGTGGAGGATATCTCGCCTATGGATAGTTCTACTCCTGTAGTGGAGGAGAAAAAGGAAGAAAAGGTTGTGCCTAAATTGTACTTAATGTACGACCTAACCGATGAAAATCTATCCAAGGAAATATTCGCATTGCTTAAGGCAAACCCAGGCGAGAGTCCAGTAATAGTTAAATGTAGTAAGCAGAAGAAGCCTTTTAAACTATCTGTAACGGTTAATGCCAAGGGCTTCCTAATAAATGAATTACACGCATACATTGAGGACGATTATATTAGGGTAATATAATATAAGTATGTCATTTTGTTTGAAACAAAAGTGTAAATGTGGTAAATTAAACTAAGAATACAAGGCAAACTCTATTTGAATAAATAGGGTGGGCTTAAAATGTAGAGGGAAAAAGGAAATTATGAGAAGAATAGGAATTTTGTGCAGTGGTGGAGATTGTCCAGGAATGAATGCCGCAATCAAGGCAGTTGTAAATACTGCTATATCTAATGATATTAGTGTAGTAGGAATCAATAGAGGATTTCAGGGACTTATAGAGAACGATACTAGAGAACTAGGAATACTAGATGTTGCTAATATCGAGACTATTGCAGGAACTATTATTAAAACTAGCAGAAGCACTGAATTTATGACCGAGAATGGTTTTAAACAGGCTGTAGCAAATTTAAAGGAAAATAATATTGAGGGGTTAATAGTTATAGGTGGAAACGGCTCATTTAGAGGCTGTAGAGACCTAGTTAATGCCGGAGTAAAAGTCATTGGAATACCGGGAACTATAGATAACGACCTTTTCTATACCGAGAGGTCTTTAGGTTTCGATACAGCTGTACAACAGGCTGTAAATACTATTACAGATATCAAGCAAACTATGTATGCAAACGATAGAGCTGTAGTATTTAAGTGTATGGGTAGACATTGTGGAGATATAGCTCTACATGCAGCTGTGGCAACCGAAGCAGATTCTTTTGCAGTAAATGAAATAGGATATAGTGTAGCCGAGGTTGTTAGAGATGTTAAAAATGCTCTTAAACACGGCATTACTTCCCCTATAGTTGTAATGAGTGAGGGTAGCTCTATAGATATGGACGAATTGGTTTTTGAGATTCAATCTCAAGCACATTTGACCACTAGAGGAATTGAGATAGGTTATCTTCAAAGGGGTGGAGAACCTACCTACTACGACAGAATGTTAGCCGTTAGATGGGGAGTTCTCGCTGTAGATATGCTTAGACAAGATTTAACAAATCTAGCCGTTGGTGTAAAGAACGATAAAATTTTCTCCTGCCCACTAATCGAAGTAGAAAATGTATTGCAAGAATTTAGAATAGATATGGTAAACGACCTAAGAACATTGCATGGATTATGTAAATTATAATAAATAATTTGGAGGATAAAAATGGTTGAGATTTTAGTATATAACGATACAGGATTAAAAGATGATGAGATTGACCAAGTAGTTACTAGGGCAAAAGCCTTTATTATGTCTAGTAAATATAATATGCTTATAGGCAGAGACGATGAGGGGTACAAATTGATTGAAACTGCTGTGAGTGCAAAGGACGATATCACTACAGCTATGGTCAATGAAATATATAATGAAACTGGTATTTCTCTAGACAATAAAGATGCCATTGAACCATTTTTTGAGACCAGATATTATAGCAGGGATTATATGAATACTGGTATTAATAGATTATCAGATACTGTGTATTTTTTGGTAAAATCAGATAAATTACCAAACTTAAAGAAATTGAAACTAACCCAAATGGAACTTAATAAAAAATTACCTATGGAGGTAATTAAAAGAAGTGAACTAATTGGTACTCTAAATGATTTTATAGCTAGTGAAAATAATACCCTAGCACAAGTAAAGTCCAAGGAAATCCTCCTTGCCTTCGACAAAATGAGAGATGTGTATAATTTTTAAGGTTTAGGCATTTGATATGAAATTCTTTTGTAATGAAAGACGGGGGAAATTGATGTGCCATACCAAAATTAAATAGGGAACTAGAACTTTCTGTAATTACCTGAATTTTGAGAAAGTTTGAGTATGATAATAAAAAGATAATCCTGTGGTAGCTAATAGCCATCGCTCCGTGATTATCTTTTTTTATTGATTAATTCATTGCTTTAGAAATATCATTCGGCATTACACCTTTTGAATATATCTTATATATTGTTTATTTACAATTTTAAGCAATATCAAATGCTATCCAGCTGGGGGTGATTTCGAAGGATTTTTCGTTGAGGTATTGGAGCGAGGGGTCGGAGATATTAAAGGATAGTTTGTAGGCAGTTAAGAAGTAGCCCTTGTGAGGGCTATTTTTTAGAGGTAGACCGTATTTGCTATCGTTTAATATTGGTGTGTCAAGGTGAGCTAGTTGTGCCCTTATTTGATGTGTTCTGCCCGTTTTTAGGTTGATATCTACTAGGGAATAATTGCCTCTATCTTCTAGAACATTAAATACTGTGATTATTTCCTTGTAACCATCTAAAGGGGTATCGGATATTTCTACTTTAGAATTTTTGCTATCTTTGTATAGATATGCCCTTATTTCTTCCGAAACTTTTAGGTGACCCAAAGTTAATGCTTTGTAAGATTTCTCTATTTCTTTGCCCCTAAAGATTTTTTCGAATTTTATGGCATTTTCTTTGCTTTTTGCTAGTAATACTAAACCCTCGGTAAGCCTATCTAGTCTATGTACAACTATTGCATCGTGCGAGGCAAAAATTTCCTCTAGGGAATAGGTGTTTTCGCTACTTTTATCCCTAGTTGCGCACTCTATTCCTGCTGGTTTATTTACAATTAATATATTTTCGTCTTCATAGATTATATCTACTTTGGGCATAGACTTGGTGGCAGGGGTGTAAATAGATATTGTATCGCCCTTTTCCACATCAATATTTTGTTTTACTCTCTTGCCATTTACTTTGATATCTCCCTTTCTTAGCATTTTTTGTGCCGAGCCAAAACTAACACCTTGAACGGAGTGAATGATTGTTTTAATTAAACTTTCTTTTTTATTTACAATGATATCCATACTTAATTAACCTCATTTATGCTAATATGATAGCACAATTAATATTTTTTTAAAAGCAAGAAATTAGTAATAAAAAAATACTAGTAAATTTGTTACTTTTGGTGTATACTCTATGTGTGAAAAAATTTCACGAAATTTTATTTAGGAGAAAAAATGTTAAAATTAGAAAATGTTTGTTACTCTGTAGAAGAGTCGGGTAAGAAAAAAGACATTTTGAAAGATATAAACCTAGAGATTGAGGCTGGTGAAACGATAGTGGTGACTGGTCATAACGGCAGTGGCAAGACTTCGCTTATGAAGGTTATTATGGGCATATACCCAGTATCCTCTGGTAAAATATATTTTAATAATGTAGATATAACTAATATGTCTATTACGGATAGGGCAAAATTAGGAATGGCTTATGCCTTCCAAACCCCCGTTAGATTTAAGGGTTTAAAGGTTAGAGACCTAATAACTACAGCGCAAAAAACTAATAGTGTGGTTATGGAGGTTTGCAATTATCTATCCAAAGTGGGACTTTGTGCTAGAGACTATATAGATAGGGAATTAGATGACAAACTATCTGGTGGAGAATTAAAAAGGATTGAGATAGCAACCACTCTTGCTAGAGGAGCTAAACTTAATATCTTTGATGAGCCCGAGGCTGGAATAGACCTATGGAGTTTCGATGGACTAATATCTGCTTTTGATGAAAACAAAAAGAAATTTGGTGGAACTAATATTATTATTTCTCACCAAGAAAAAATACTAGAGATAGCAGATAAGATACTTGTTTTAAATGGCACTAGGATAGAAAAATTCGGAACTAAGTCGGAGATATTGCCAAGTATTAAGACATCGGGTACTAAGTGTGGAATGCTAAAGAGGGATTACTATGGATAAGATAGAAAAAGATTTATTACTAGCAGTATCTGACCTACACAGCATTCCTAGTGGAGCATACAATATTAGGGAAAATGGCAAGGCTATAGACAAGCATAGCACCGAGAATATCGAGATAGTTCCAAAGCCTGAGGGAAAGGGCATAGATATTTATGTAAAAGATGGCACAAAAAACGAGAGCCTACATATTCCCGTTATTATTACAAAGGCAGGGATAAAGGAGCTTGTTTACAACGATTTCCATATTGGCAAGAATTGCGATATTCTAATAGTTGCCGGTTGTGGTATTCACAATACCGGTATGGGAGATAGTGAACACAATGGCATACATTCCTTTTATGTGGGCGACGGCTCTAAGGTTAGATATGTAGAGAAACACTTGGGGGTAGGTAATAAAGGTGGCAAGATACTAAATCCTGTTACCAATGTGGAATTAGGCAAAGACGCCGAATTAATAATGGAGACTACTCAATTAGGTGGTGTATCGTCATCTATTAGGTCGACTAATGGAGTATTAAGAGATAGAGCGAAATTGCTTATTAAGGAAAAAATACTAACTAGCGAAAACCAGATAGCTGAAACAAAGTTTGATGTGTCACTAGAGGGAAAAGATTCCTCGGTCGATGTTATTAGTAGGTCAGTTGCAAAGGATAATAGCAGACAAAAATTCTATAGCAAGGTTGTGGGCAAGAATAGATGTTTTGGACATGTAGAATGTGATGCAATTCTTATGGATAATTCCATTATACAATCCACTCCAGAGATACTAGCAGAGTGTACTGAGGCAACTCTTGTTCACGAGGCAGCGATTGGCAAGATTGCTGGAGAGCAATTAATTAAACTTATGACTATGGGATTAACCGAGAAAGAATCGGAAGATTTAATAATTAAAGGATTCCTAGGATAATAAAAAGACTAGCAGAAATTAGGGGCTTAAAAATTAAGGCTACTTTTATCTGCTAGTTTTTTCTATAATTGGGGATAAAGAAAAAGTCCACAGGCTTAGAACCCTGTGGACTTATATTATTTATCTTTGCTCTCGTCTAGAGTTGGACCAGAAGAATTTTCTTCCTCTCTCTTTGCTTGTTCTTGCTCCCATTGTGTTTGAGAATCTCTATCGCTTTTGTTTCTAGAATATGTCTCATAAGCTAGTGATCCAGCGAAGAATAGCACAAAGAATGCAACCATTATTGAGATTATTACATTTAGTGTCTTTTTAGTCATTTTACTTACCATCTCCCATTATATTCATATATGCGCATCTAATGATGTTGTTTTTTAAATCATAAATAGTATATTACAAGATATTAAAATTGTCAATATCCAAAATGTAAAATTAATTGTGTATCTTTCTATAAAGATAAATAAATGTCGAATATATGATGTATATTTTTTATAGCCTTTTAAATTCTTGACGAAGGGGCTTGGTCGGGGGTAAAATATCTACATAATATATTTATGGGAGTTACTATGAAGAAGAGAAGCCAAATAAAGGATAAATACAAATGGAATCTAGATGATATATATTCTAGCGTAGACGAATTAAAAGCCGATATGGAGTTGCTTAGGTCTTATCCTGAGAAACTAGCTAGTTACAAGGGAAAACTAGGCAAGAAAGATAAATGCTTGGAATATTTCAAATTAAATACAGAGCTAGGCAAAATTAGCGAAAAGGTGGGAGTTTATGTTGGACTTAAACTAGCTGAGAATCTAGAAGATTCCACTTTTATAGAATTACAGAGTGTTTTGGGAAGTATAGATAGAGAGATTTCCATAGCCACATCTTTTGAAGAGTCCGAACTAATAGGCTATGGCACTAAGTATCTAAATAAATTATGTTGTGATAGTAGATTTGCCGAATACAAACTAGCATTGCAAGATTTCATTAGGGGAGCAGAACACGTTTTGCCAGAGGAGCAGGAGAAACTAATTAGCAAGGCTTCAAAAGCACTAGGTGGCTATAGCGATGTCTTTGATAATATTGATACCCTCGACCTTAAATTTAAACCAGCCCTAGATAGCAAAGGAAAAGAGCACGAAGTAAATGACCATAATTATGCTATGCTACTAGAGAGTAAGGATAGGACTCTTAGAAAGTCTGCACTAGAATCCTTTACTGCCGGATACCATAGCCTTAGCAATACTATAGCAACTAACTACATAGGCTCACTGGAGGGGGATTGGTTTGTAGCCGATGCGTATAAATACCCTAGTACTCTAGATATGAGTTTGTTTGGAGAAAATATTCCAAAAGATGTTTATACCAATCTTATAAATAGTGTTAAATCTACCGTTAAGATGGTGCATAGATTTTACGATATAAAGAAACGCGCATTAGGATATAAAGACTTTTATTTTTATGATAGACTAGTGCCTATTACTAATTTTAATTCAAAAAAATCTTACGAAGAAAATTTTGATATAGTTATAAATGCTATGAGTGTACTGGGCGAAGAGTATGTGGAGGGATTAAAATTAGCTAGAGATAATAGATGGATAGATGTATATCCTTGTGAGGGTAAAGAGGGTGGAGGATTCTGCTGTAGTATGTATACCCCACACCCATATATCTTGCTAAATACTGTAGACGATAGTTCATCTATTAGTACTCTTGCTCACGAATTAGGTCACGCTATGCACGGGTATTTAAGTAGCAAAAACCAACCATTTGAAAATTATGACCACACCATATTCCTAGCCGAAATTGCTAGTACTGTAAATGAAGTATTGCTCTTTAAATATATGTACAAAAATGCTACTAGCAAGAATGAGAAAATTAGTAGATTAGAAAAATATATTGGCAATATTATTGCAACTATTTATACCCAAGCAATGTATAGTGAATACGAGTATTTTGCTCATACAATTATTGAAAAGGGTGAGCCTATATCTAAGGATATTTTGAATGCTAAGTATAAGTCATTACTAAAAGAATACTATGGCAAGTCTATGAAATTTTTGAAAGAAGATATAGGCGAGGGCTGGATGAGAGTGCCACATTTTTATAGAGCATATTATGTATATAAGTATGCTACTGGAATGACATCGGCTATTAATTTCGCTATTAAAATATCTAGTGGTGATAGCGAAGCAAAAGAGAAATACTTAGAATTTTTAAAGAGTGGAACTAAAGATTATTCTATTAATATTCTAAAAAATGCAGGAGTAGATTTGCTTACCTCCGAGCCTTATAAAGTGGTGGAAAAAGAATTAAAATGGGCACTAGATGAATTGGAAAGTTTATTAAAATTAAAGTAAAAATATAATATGAAAAATAGTCGGGATTAAGATAGGATAGACCCATTTCCTCCCGACTATTTTTTATGCTCAATTAAAGGATAGACATATGTGAAATTGTGGATAGATTGCA
Source organism: uncultured Christensenella sp. (assembly GCA_964439345.1). Taxonomy (GTDB): domain Bacteria; phylum Bacillota; class Clostridia; order Christensenellales; family UBA1242; genus UBA11490. The sequence continues at coordinate 75,256 of CAYTNS010000002.1, read as the reverse complement.
TTTGTATATGATGGAAAAGTGATTATATTTGCACCCAATATCCTTTATTGTGTGTGAGTAAATATTGCTTAGTGAGTTAAGGATATATTGCTAATAAATTATTAGATATTGTCATAAAGATATATCTTTTTGCCAGTTATTATATCTTTCTCTATAGTTTGATTGATACTTATCTATATTCTTCTTTTGGAATTTTTCAAAGTCCTCGGCAAATTTCTTTTGGGTGTCTTTATTAATATTTGCTATATGTTTTTCGTATTTATCTAGATTTTTCTCTAGTAAATTGTTCTTGTTCTCTATGTCTTCATTGGTTACTTTAAAGTGCTTGGTTGAGTGGATATTTGTAACTATATCTATTAGTTCTATTTCGCTTAATTTTTTAAGCTCATCAAAGTTTTGACTCCCATCTTTTTCACAAATAGTAGATATTAGTTTATACTTGTTTGAACAACATAATTGATTTTTCTTTTTCTCTTCAAATGAGTGTCTGTCGTTCTGGTTCTCCATAAGTACTCCCATTATTTCGTTATCTTTTAGATAGCCATATACACCCTCGCATATATGAGTATCTAGTGCTTGAGTCAGTCCGTCTATTATTGTTAGATTAATGGCGTTGTCTTCACCATCTACATCTATATATCCCGTCCTAGCACATACATCTATAAATTTTACACAGGCATCATCAATATCCATTCCTTTTAGGTTTTCTCCAGCTAGTATCACTCTTGCCTCGTCATTGATGGGTGCGTAGGAGACTACCCTAAAATCTTTATCCACAATGAATTCCACTCGGGGATTAATCTCTAGCAAAACATAATTGTACTCTCTAGCTGTTATCCCTAAAAATATTATTAGTGCTACACTGGATAGCACCACGGTGGATACAAATATTAAAGAAAATATTGTTGCTTTCTTTTCCATAGCAGATCCCTCTTTTTTAGATATGGATTTTGAGTAAAATGTTACTATAGATAGTTTGCTTAATTTGTAAGTCTATTATTCTATCAAGGCAAAAATATTTTTGGGTAGGGTGTGTAATTATTTGCTCGGAAGTCTGACATTTGGTAAAATACATACTGGTATGTAAGGTGCTAAGAGAGACTGCACATCACACAAAGGAGTTATATTATGGCGATAGAATTAAATGGAAAAGTACTGGCTAGTAAAACTGAGGGTGACCTAATTGAGAGGGTTAAGGTAGTTAAAGAAAAATTGGGATATACTCCCGTCCTTGCAACTATCCTAGTGGGGGACAATTCGGCTAGTATTACCTATGTAAATATGAAAGGCCGTGCATGTGAGAGAATTGGCATAGAGTCTAGGTCAATTACTCTTCCTAAAGAAACAACAACCGAAGAATTATTATCTGTAATAGACGAACTCAATGCAGATGAGAGGGTAGTGGGAATACTACTTCAGCACCCCGTTCCAAAAACTATTGATGAAAGGTTATGCTTCGATAGGATTTCGGTAGAAAAAGATGTGGACGGAGTCAATTCGCTATCCTTTGGACTAATGTCTATGGGTAGAGAGGCTTATTCCTCGGCAACACCTTATGGCATTATTAGATTGCTTAAGGCATACAATATTCCTTTGTCGGGCAAGGAGGCTGTTGTGGTTGGCAGGAGTGCAATCCTTGGTAAACCAGTGGCAATGCTACTACTCAATGAAAATTGCACAGTGACTATTTGTCACTCTAAAACAGAGAACCTAAAAGAGATTGTAAAGAAAGCAGATATTGTAGTGGGCGCTGTGGGTAAGCCTAAATTTATAGAGGCTGATTGGCTAAAAGATGGTGTTACCATAATTGATGCTGGATACAATGCCGGTAATGTAGGGGATATAGATGTCGATGGCGCTAAGGATAGGTCGTATGCGTATACGCCTGTACCCGGTGGAGTAGGACCAATGACCATTAATTCCCTAATGCTTCAGACCGTTATGTCTGCCGAAAAAAGAGTAGGGATAGAGCCTAAGAAATATTAATATGTAGATATGTGCACGTGTAAAAAAAAGTAGCCACTAGTGGTGTGATGATATATTGTTATACTCCACACCTGTGACTACTTTTTATTGTCTAATTATACCTTGGCATACTTTTGCAAATTTTCGCCTATGGATATTAGCGTCTCTATATACTTTTCTTCGTCGTATTGTAGTGTACTGCTATTGTAATCTTTTAGGCAAAAATCCAATTGCTCTTTTAGCACTAGATAAGAGGTGTCATTTAGTTTTTTTGAAAAAATTATTTCCTCTATCCGGTCTTTTAGTTTTAGGGTGAGATTGTACATCTTGTCTAAGGGAGATATGCTATCTAGAGTGTACTTTTTGTATACCACCATTAGTCTATAGATGGTTACATAATCTTCTATTAATTTCTCTTTTTCTTTTCGCCTCATAATTCCACCACCTTTTCCTTTATTATTGCCCCAATATGTAGTACCCATTCGGGTTTGGAAATACATTAGTGTGAGTATGTATATTTCTATATCTACACATTTCATTCGTTTGACCGATTTGGGGTTGGGGTGCTATAATATCCCCAGTCTTGGCACTTTAAATAAATATATTATTAAATATATGTATTTATGCCGGTGTGAGTAAAAGTAATTTTTTTAAAATACAAAAGGCAAAATTATGAAAAATAAAAGTGATGGAATATATAATAGATTTTTTAAAAGAGTAATGGACTTTTTAATATCTCTAATAGCGATAATCGTTTTGAGTCCCTTAATCCTGCTAATATACATACTATCTGCAATCATTCTTAGGGGTAACCCAATTTTTAAGCAGTATAGACCGGGTAGGAATAATAAAATCTTCCCTTTGTACAAATTCCGTAGTATGAGCAATAAAAAGGATAAAGATGGCAATCCACTTCCAGATAAAGATAGGATAACTACTTGGGGAAAGATTTTGCGTAAAACTAGCCTAGATGAATTGCCACAACTTTTTAATATCTTACTAGGACATATGAGTATAGTTGGCCCTAGACCAAGGCTAATAAAAGACCAAGTATTCTATAGCGAAGAGGTACTAAAAGCAAATACCGTTAGACCAGGTCTTACAGGCCCTGCTCAGGTTTACGATAGAAATAGCGAACTTAGTTGGGAGAGTGTATTTGCCAGAGATATATGGTATGCAAATAATGTGTCTCTTTGGACAGATATTAAATTATTCTTTGGCACATTTTTAGCCGTATTTAAAGGTGGCAGTGCCGAGGGTGCTAGTGAAGATAAAAATAAAAGAGAATATTACTATCCCGACCAATTGCTTAAAGATAATGTAATTACAAAGGAGCAATACAAAGAGGGTTTAGCTAAGGCAGATAGGCTAACAAAAGAGAAAAGAGCAACTATCGAGTATGATGAAAAGTTGCAAGGAACTAAGGGAGAATAAAATGGAAAAATATTCCGTACTAATATCTGTATACAAAAAGGATAGACCTGATTGGGTGGAAGTGGCTATAAATAGTATGCTTAATCAGACTATCAGACCAGATGAGGTCGTACTAATAATAGATGGCGAAATATCTAGTGAATTAAATGAAAAAATATCTAGTTTGGCAAAAGAAAATAAAGAGATAAAAGTATATCCAAATGAAGTAAATTTAGGATTAGGCCTATCTATGAAAAAAGGCTTGGCATTATGCTCAAATGAGATAGTTGCTAGAATGGATAGTGACGATTATTCTTTGCCAGATAGAATGGAAAAAGAATTGCAATTAATGGAAGAAAATGACCTAGACCTAGTGGGGTCGCAGGTGGCAGAATTTATAGACGATATAGATAATATTGTGTCTACACATTCGGTGCCTGTGGGCAGGGATAATATCCTAAAATTTGCTAAGCAAAGAAATCCCTTTTGCCACCCATCGGTTGTGTTTAAAAAATCCAAAGTATTAGAATCGGGCGATTATCAGGATATGAAACTTTGCGAGGATTATTTCCTTTGGATTAGAATGCTAGAGCACGGCTGTAAGATGGACAACCACTCCGAAGTCCTTGTGAAAATGAGAGTGTCAAAAGATTTGTATGCTAGGCGTGGTGGATACAAATATTTCAAGAGTCAAAAAGAGCTCTTTAAGTATATGAAGAAAACTAAATTTATAGGGCTATTTACTTACTTAAAAATACTAGCGACTAGATTTGTAGTTCAAGTATTAATGCCTAATAAACTAAGACAAAAATTTTACGAAAAGAAATTGAGGGGATAGTTTTGATTCTCCATTTTAAGTAAAAATGAAAAACACATAAAATAAATAGGATAAATTTTCAATGATTAAAAAAATAGAAAAATTTGTTGATAATGCAGTCTTCCTAAAAGTGCTGATGGCACTTTTACTTTTAGTAGGGTTTGTAACAAAAATTTTTAATATTAATATGGATTTTTTATTGTTCTTATTGCTAATTTGTTGGTTGGCAACAAGTCTTTTTATATCCTTTGAAAAATCTGTGTGTGTTCTTCTATTTTTAATGGCACTACCCATATTGGAATTTAAAAGATGGAATTTTTCTTTTGATTCCTTTATGCTTCGTATTACAATGGTTGTATTTGGAGTTAAGTATTTAATCAAAGTATGTAAAAAAGAAGAAAAAATATCTTTGCTACCTTTGATACTTAGTATCTTATTAATCCTTTATAGCCTTATTGATTTTAAGAAATTTGATATGATTACCTTCCTAGGCAATATTACGCTTATTGCCTCTATTTACATTTTCTTTGTTTATAGAGATAGTGTTAGCAGGGAGAGCCTTTTTGATTATGCTTCAATAGGATTAATTATTAATATCTTACTGGCTGGATTTTTGTGTGTATTTCCTAGCCTTAGAGGGACATTTATTACTGAGGGTAGATTTATGGGGTTTTTCTCAAATCCCAATTCTCTAGCTGTCTATACTATCATTACTTTATCTATCGGAATGTTACACTTTTTGAGGGGGGGTAGGAAATTTAAGGTTTTCTGTATCCTCAGCTATAATAGCAATAGGTGGGGTTTTTACTATGTCAAAAGCCTTCCTACTTTGCCTAATAATTTTACTAATTATATTTTCAATCTTTTATATTAAGAAAAATAAAGTGCAGGGTTGGAGCTTCTTTTCTGCCTGTGCGATAATAGGTATTATATTTTGTCTAATTTTTAGAGAAAAGATTTTAGATATCCTAAATAGATTTACAGTAGATTATGGATATGATAATATTTTAGATGTAATCTTAACTGGTAGATATTCTATTTGGAAAAAATATATAGAGGTTTGGTCTAGTAGTGTATATACTATTATTTTTGGCTGTGGGGTATTTGCACCTAATATTTGGGGAAAAGCACCACATAGTACGTATATAGGGCTACTATACAATTACGGCATAATTGGTTGTATGTTAATATGTGCAACTATCACAGTGTACTTCCTAGAAATGAAGAAAGATAAGTATACTTTTAATATGTACAATCTTATTCCATTATTTATGTTCTGTGTGCTAGGGATAGAGGAATCATTGCTGGGTAATAGGTTACTATTTATATGGGTATTGTCTCTAGTTTTGTATAAAGAAGATGACACTGAGAGTGAGGAGTCTGATATGATTGGTCAAAAACTAAAGTTTATAAAAATGAAGGATATCTTATCCCTAATCCCTATGTGTCTTGCATTTATTCCTGCCATGATTACTAAAATCTTTGTAAGAGATTTTTGGCTAATTTGTGAAGATAAAAATGAAGCTAGAGATAATGGCTATTGGTTCTTTAAATATGTAAAAGAAAATAAACCTAAGCAAAAATGTGCTTATGCTATAAATAAAAATTCTCCCGATTATGCAAAAGTTAAGGATTTGGGTAAGATAATTAATTATGGCGGCTTTGCTCATTGGTTCTGGTACTTTGTGGCAGATAAAAATATTAGTAGCCAAAAGGGTGGCAAACCGAATGCTGCAGTATGCTATTTTTTAGAAGTAGTTTTGAAACTTAGAAAGAATAATAGGGTGTTTTTGCAACACGGTGTTACTAAAGATGATACCGATTGGCTGTATTACAAAAATACTAATATGAGGCTTTTTGTAACTGCAACTCGTCCAGAATATGAATTTATTAAAGGTAGATTTGGATATCCAGAGGGTAATGTGCAGTTACTAGGATTTCCTAGATTTGATAACTTAAATAACGATATTTTAGATAAAGATACTATCCTAGTTATGCCTACATGGAGGCAATGGATTGCAAAAGGTGTGGAGACTAGGGATATCGAGGGAAGTGAAAAATTTGAAGATACTGACTACTACAAAGGCTGGTCAGAATTTTTAAAATCTGATAAACTAGATAAGATACTTAAAAAGTATAATAAAAAATTGCTATTCTATCCTCATAGAAATATGCAAAAATATATATCTAGTTTTGAGGCGAAGAGCGAGAACATAACTATTTGTAATTGGGAAAATAACGATATTCAAGAAGTGCTAAAGAAAGCTAGTATTATGATAACTGATTACTCAAGTGTTTTCTTTGATTTTTGGTATATGAAGAAGCCTGTATTATTCTATCAATTTGATGAAGAAAAATTTAGAAAGTATCAGTATAGTGAGGGGTATTTTAGTTATAGGAATAATGGCTTGGGTAAGTGGTCGGATAATCTAGATGATTTATTGAAAAATCTAGAAGAAACATTATCTAGCGACCCCGAAAAAATGGACGATAAAAAATACGATGAGTACTTTGAATATGCAGATAATCACAATTGTGAAAGAGTGTATAATGCTATAAAAGATTTGAGTAAAAAGAAAACAAATTAAAAAATGTAGGATACAATATGGATAAGAGTGAAAGTCTAGTCTCGATAATAGTGCCGGTATACAAGGTAGAAAAGTATCTATCTAGATGTGTAGATAGTTTAATTAATCAAACATATAAAAATATTGAGATAATCCTAGTTGATGATGGTAGTCCAGATAATTCACCTAAGATATGTGATGAGTATGCTAGTAGGGATAGCAGGATTAGAGTAATTCATAAAGAAAATGCTGGAGTATCCGAGGCTAGGAATACGGGCATAGATAGTGCCAAAGGCGATTATATTTGCTTTGTGGATAGTGATGACTATGTGAGAGAAGATATGGTAGAAAGATTGATATCTCCTGCAAACGAAAACAATTCGGATATGGTTGTTGCCTCGGGATATTACAAGGTGTATGGCGATAAGATAATCGAACTTCGTTCTGATTGCGCTAGAGGAGAATGTGAAAGAGTAGTCAATAAAGATTTTTCCGTTTTCTGGGGAGGAAAGATTAGTCACAGGAGTTCTTGTTCAGTATTATATTCAAGGGATACTATAAAAGATATTAGATTTGATTCTAATTTAAAAATTGCCGAAGACTTTTTATTCGTAATTCAGGCGATGAAAAAAGCTACTAAAATTAGTTGTGTAGACGATTGCTTGTATTATTACTTTGTAAACGATTGTTCTGTGATGAATAATAAAGATATTAAAGTATCTCGTTTTACAAATGAAATTGCAGGACTTATGGAATGCAGAAAAGAATTTGCTGATAATGATAAGGTTTTTGCTATAAGTTCTTTTGATATCTATATGGTTGCTTGTAGTGCATACTTGGCAGGATTTAAAGGTGTATACAAGGAATATAAAAAATTAAACACTAAGGCAAATTATAAGAAGTATTATAATAATTGCAATACTAGAAATGCAAAAATAAAAGCATATTTATTTAGACATAAATTATTGTGGATATATAAGTTATTGTATAGTATCTATAAAAAATAAAAGTAAATAGGTAAATAAAAATTAAGCACTATTATGACTAGAACACAGAATATTAAGAAAAATTTAATATCTAATATGATAAAATATGTAACTAATCTTTTGTTACAGTTTTTGTTGCGTACAGTGCTTATTTATTATATGGGTGCTGAGTACTTAGGACTGAATGGATTATTTACTAATATATTTAGTTTTTTAAATTTAGCCGAACTAGGCATAGGTAGTGCAATAGTATTCAGTATGTACAAGCCTATTGCCGATGGCGACACCGAAAAGGTGAAAGCTCTTGAACACCTTTACAAAAAATTTTATATGATAATAGCCCTAGTTGTTGGGGGCATTGGACTCATAATCACCCCATTTATTAAGTACTTTATTAGTGGTGGGGTAACGGTTGATATTAATATTTATGTGCTATACATTATGTATCTAGTTTACACTCTTATTGGGTACTTCGCAGCACACAAAAGGTCGCTATTATTTGCTTATCAGAGGAATGATGTAGAGAATAAGATTAAGACTATTTGCATTATTGGAATGACTATTATACAAATAATCGTTTTAATGGTTTTCAAAAATTACTATCTATATTTTGCTGTAAGCATATTATTTACTCTAATTGAGTGTATTTTAATTCGTATGGTTGCAAATAAAATGTTTCCAGAAATTAAGGGAAAGGCTGGGGCAATAGATGACGCCACAAAGAAGGAAATAACCAAAAATGTTACTGCCCTTAGTATGCACAAGATTGGCAGTGCTGTAGTATATTCTACCGATAATATCCTAATATCTACATTCTTTGGTGTGGTGCTACTGGGAGCATATTCAAATTACTACTTGATTATATCTTCTTTGATTTCCGTCTTTACTCTACTTAGCAATGCGTTACTAGCTAGTGTAGGCAATTTGATAGCATCTAGCGATTCGGAATATGTGTATGATAAATTTAGATTAATTAGTTTTATATTTTCTTGTCTTTCTGCCTTTTGTACTATATGTTTAGTTACACTATTTCAGCCGTTTATTAAGTTATGGACGGGTGGGGGAGAGTATCTACTCGAGATGTCCACTGTTATTATTATCTGTATTAGTTTTTATCTAATGAGAATGAGAACGGCTGTTAGTATTTTTAAGGATTCGGCTGGTTTGTACTGGCAGAATAGATGGCAACCAATTATTGAATCGGTTATCAATCTAGTTGTTTCTATTATCCTTGCAAAATTTATGGGTATTAATGGCATATTTATAGGCACAATTATTAGTACTGTGGTAGCGCCACTTTGGTGGGAGCCTATGGTGCTTTACAAGTATTATTTCAAAAAACCAGTAAAAGAGTACTTTATTAGATACATAAGAGACTTTGCTATTATGGCTATATCTTGTACTATTACTTCCCTAGTGTGTGGACTTATTCCCGATAGTGGAGTGTGGTTACTGATACTTAAGTTTGCCGTGTGTATAGTCCTTGCTGGAGTACTTTTGCTACTTGCATATTTACCAACTCGGGACTTTAAGAAATGCTTTGCTTTTGGCAAGGGGATACTAATTAAATTATTTAAGAAAAATAAAAAAGTTGTGGACGAGGCTACTAGCGATAATGCACCCAGCGAGACGATTGAAAAAATAAATGAAAGCCAAAACGAGGAAGAGCTATCTAATAACGAAATAGAAAATAATGAAAATAAAGAGAGTCAAAGTACTCACAAAAATATTGACTAATGAATATTTAATTGATAAACTAAGTTTGGTTTATCTTCACGACTAAAATATGAGGAGAAAGTATGGTAAAAGGATTAAAAAAACTGCCTAAGCATATAGCGTTTATTATAGATGGCAATGGCAGATGGGCAAAAGAAAGAGGGCTGACTAGGTCGATGGGACATAGGGCAGGATTTAAAAATTTAGAGAAAATATGTAAGGAATGCTTTTATACATACGGAATAAATGTTGTTAGTATTTATGCTTTCTCTACCGAAAATTGGAATAGACCACAGCAAGAGGTGGACTATCTAATGAAAATATTTAGACAGTGTGTCAGTGAAGATTTTAAGGATAAATATCCTGGGGTCAAACTCAATATTATGGGCGACCACACTAGATTTGATAAAGATTTGTCTGACGCTTGTGTTAGAATAATGGAAGAGACCAAGGATAATACCGAGTTTACTCTAAATCTAGGACTTAATTATAGTGGAAAATCTGAATTGACTAGAGCATTTAATGAGATGGCTAAAGAGGGGCTAAAAGATATTACCCCTGAAGATATAGATAATCACTTGTATACAAAAGGTCAACCACCACTAGATTTTTGCATTAGGACCAGTGGGGAAAATAGGCTAAGCAATTTTATGCTATGGCAATTAGCTTATTCCGAACTTTATTTCCCAAAGGTTCATTGGCCTAGCTTCAATAAAAGGGATTTGCTTACAGCATTAAAGGTATTCCAGAGTAGGGATAGAAGATTTGGCGCTATAAAAGAGTAAACTATTTGCATTATTAAAGAAGATTAAAATGAATAAAATAAAAGAATTGTATATAAATAATAGGGTAAAATTTGATTGCATATTACTTGCAATTCTTTTTGTTTTTAATTGCTTCTTTTATGAGGGGGCTTATATTGCCTATATAGGTCTACTAGCACTAGTTCTTAGTGAAAATAGACAGAATGGCTTTACATTAATTGTATTTACTATTCCATTTGTTAGCCTCTCTGTGCCACTTAGTGTGGGGCTATACTTTGCGTGTATAGTGGCTTATGAGGTGAAGCATTTTATAATAGCGTATTTTATAGATAAGATTAAGCCTAGCAAAGCACTCCTTATAACTACGGCCATATTTGTAATATTCTGTGCTTTGCCTATAGGTGAGTACAATGCCAATTGGGTTATAAAACTATGTGCATTCCTTACTATAATATCTCTATTTACTCTATTTACATATTATCCAAAGGATTTAGAACTTAGGCGTAATTTAAGGATTTTATCTGGTTCACTACTACTATCTGTAGTATATTGCTTATTTTACTTTGTATCGCCATATCTAAGGGATTTATTTTCGGTGACAATGTCGTTTAGCGATGGCTCAATGAGATTTGGTGCACTATGTAGTACCGTTAATCAATTGGCGATGATATGTGAGATTAGTTTATCTTTACTTATGTATTTTATTGTAAGGAGGGAGACTTCCAAAGGGGATTATTTTGCTTTTGCAATATTTTCCGTAATAGGTTTTACCACTCTATCAAAGACATATTTTATACTCTATATGGTGCTAATGCTAGTTTTAATCATTCACTGCTTTAGGATTGATTCTTTTAAAACTCTACTTTGGGTTACAGTGGGTGCAATGCTCATACTATGTATGGTCATTATTAAGAGTGACTTTATTGTTAGATATTTAAACCGATTTATTGGTGATGATTTCTTTGCTTTGGATATCGAGGACAAACTCAATTATTTGACCACATATAGATATGATTTGTGGGTAGATACCCTTAGATATATTGGTGAAAATCCTAGCATAATACTATATGGCGCTGGTCTAGGCGCTGGAAAGGTTACTATCAATAGCACACACAATTTCTTTATAACAGCACTATACAATCTAGGCATAATAGGCATAGCTATTTACATTGCTGTAATGGTAGTGCTAATTAGGAATATGAGAAGAAGGGGAATTAAATTAGGCAAGGCGATAAGCGTACCTATTATTATATTTACATTACTTTTTATGGTGGAAGATTTCTTCTTATTTATAAATTAAAAAAATAAAAACTAAGGCAATTAATTAGTACCTTAGTTTTTTTCTTTGTTTGGTTGCTATTTGGGGAACCATCTTTGTGTGTACTTAACAAATAAAGGCTTTATAAATAAATGTTGGTTTTGATTTAATAGACAAAAATAAAAAACTAACCTTAGGATAGGCTAGTTTTTTTCAAATTATATGTTAAGTAAACGCCAAATGTGTTTGCTTAAGATCATCATGATAAGGTCGATAACCCAAACAATAGTGAAACCGAATATCAATCTGATGAGACCTGCTACGATTTTGCCCTCAGAAAATCTAGTAAGAGCACCTAAAATCCAAGCAGTTACAGGGATAATTGCAAGAATAACACTTACAAGATATCCTAGTCCAAAGTAATCTGAACTTTTTGCCATAAACTTTCCATTCTCCTTTTTTAATAAACCAACAAAATTTAAAAAATTAAGTTTTAGTATAAAAAGTATAAGTTATATGTCGAATGTTGTCAAGCAAATTTTTTATATCCAAATAAAATTTTTTCTAAAATTTTTTTGTTGGTTTTTGACATATTATGTTATATGCTTTTAACTTTAATAATATGTCTAAATAAGTAAAATGCCATATTATATTTTTTAATATGGCATAAAGTTTATTAGATATCGCTTTCGGGTTCATCGGTAGCAATCTCGCCCGATACCACCCTAATTATTGTTCTATTACAGCAGTTATTTGAGTTGCATATATTTACAAAGGGGTTTGCACAACTACAGTTGCACCTGCAAGTATTATTGCATCTTCTATAATTTCTATTACAACACATAATCCTCTCCTATTTTTCTATTTTACTGCCCAGTACACTATATGTGATATATTTGCAATGTGTGAGGGGGTATATATAAGTACACTGGTAATTTTAAAATACTCTTGGCCCAATCTAGACTTATTCCTTGCTAAAATGCTTAAATTGTGTTAACCTATTACTGCTTAAAAAAATTAGAAAGGTTTATATATGGATTTAAAGAATTTAGTATTTGAAAAGATTAAAAATATAGATGTGCTTAGCGATGTGGAAAATTTGTATTCATTGCTAACATATACTTCGGATAGCAAGATGGGAGATATTTCTCTTCCTTGTTTTTCTTTGGCGAAAGTTTTAAGGAAGAGCCCAGTGATGATAGCCGAGGATATAAAGGGCAAGTGCAGTGATGAGATTTTCGATAAAGTCGATGCTGTGAATGGATATCTTAATTTTTATCTAAACAAAGTGGCTATATATGATATTGTTATGAAAGAGATGGAGGGATACACTCCTACACCTATTGGCAAGGGCAAGACAGTCTTTTTGGATTTCAGTAGCTTGAACCTTGCCAAATATATGCATATAGGACACTTGTCTACCACAGTAATAGGTAGTGTAATATCTAATGTATACGAATTTTTGGGATACAATGTAGTTAGACTAAATTATGTAGGCGACTATGGCACTCCATTTGGCAAGATGATTTGCGCTATCAAAAGATGGGGAAAGGTTGAAGATATCGAGGCTAAGGGTGTAGACTATATCCAAGATATGTATGTTAAATTCAATGTTGAGGCAGATAATGACGAGACATTAAATCCCGAGGCTAGAGAGTGGTTTGTAAAGATTGAGAATAAAGACCCTGAGGCTATGGATATATACACTAGGATTATTAAAGTGTCTATTGCTGAAGCTAAAAGGCTATGCGATATACTAGGCATTACCTTCGATAGCTGGATAGGTGAGGCTTATTACAATGATAAAATGAAGCCTGTGCTAGATGAACTAGATGCAAAGAAAATGCTTATTACTAGCGAGGGTGCAAAGATAGTAGACCTAGAGAAATATAACCTAGGTGTATGTATGATTCAAAAGAGCGATGGTGCTAGTTTGTATGCAACTAGAGATTTAGCCACTGCTATAGATAGATACGATAGATATCACTTTGATTTGGGACTATATGTTACTAGTGTACAGCAAAAATTGCACTTTGAGAGATGGTTCAAGGTCCTTGAATTAATGGGCAAAGACTATGCAAAAAATCTTAAACATATTTCATACGGCACATATAGTTTGCCTACAGGCAAGATTGGTAGTAGATTTGGCAAACAAGCACTAGTAAAGGATATGTTAGAGCAATCTATATCCAAGGCAAAAGAGATAGTAACTACTAGGGGAACTAAGGTAGACGATATAGATAAATTGGCTGAGGATATAGGAATAGGTGCAGTTAAATTTGGTGTACTTAAGACGGAGAGAATCAAAGACTGCGTATTTGACCTAGAGGCTAGTTTAAATTTTGATGGTGAGACCAGCCCATATATCCAGTATACTTTTGCTAGATGTAATAGCATTATATCCAAGGCTTCTGGACTGGGTGAATCTGGCGAGTATGAGGATATAAATAATAGCGATACATTCGAACTAGTTAAACACTTAAATGACTTTGATAGAAGTGTTATAGAGTCGGCCTTAGATTACGAGCCTTGCTATATCAGTAGATATCTAATTAATCTATGTGGATATTTCAATAAATTCTACAATAACTATAGAATAATTGACGATGGCAAGGTAAATAAATATAGATTAAAATTAGTGAAAGCTACTAAAGATAGACTATACGATGGATTAAAATTATTAGGCATCAATGCACCTAATGCAATGTAATCCATTGACAAATATTTCTTTTGGTGCTAAACTAACCTACAGTTGAATAAAGGCAATGACTATGTTATTAGTAGGGATTAAAGTTCTTTACAGAGAGGTGAAATTATTAGCTGAGAGTTTCACAAAAGATAAATTAATCGCCGAATTTCGGACATAAGAGCTGTTGGTAGGAAATGACCAGCCGGAGTGGTTTGACGTAATATAAACTATAATTAAGTAAAATGCACCTGCATTTTTAAAATAGGGTGGTACCACGAGTTAAAATTCGTCCCTATGCTTTGGAATAATCCAAGGCATAGGGCTTTTTTTAAATTCTACTTACCCCTAAAAGCAAAAGGAGATAAAAATGAAAGAATTAGATAGTATTAAAGAGAGTTATCTAAAAGAGATGTCAGCCGTTTCTTCGCTAGACGACCTAAATAATGTTAGAGTTAATTATCTAGGAAAGAATGGACATTTGACCCAGTGTATGAAATTGATTAAAGACTTAAGTAATGAGGAAAAGAAAGTCTTTGGCGTATCTGTAAATGAATTAAAGGCAGAGGTTTTAAAGGGTATTGAAGAAAAAACTGAGGAATTAAAAAATGCCGAACTGACAAAAGAACTTAATTCTATGCCTAAGGTGGATTTAACTATAGCTAGTGGAGACAAAAAGGGTAGTCTTCACCCAGTAACTATTATCCAAGAAAGACTAATTAATATCTTTAGAGGAATGGGTTTTGCAGTAGAAGATGGTAATGAGGTTGAGACTGAATACAATAACTTCGAGGCTGTTAATATTCCTAAATTCCACCCAGCTAGAGATATGCAGGATACCTTTTATCTAGATAATGGTGAGGTTCTTAAGACCCATACTTCGGCTAGTCAAAATAGAATTATTAGAAAGTATGGTGCTCCACTTAAGGTTATCTTCCCAGGTAGATGCTTTAGAAATGAGGAGCTAGACGCCAGTCACGAAAATACATTCTTCCAGATGGAAGGCATAATGATAGATAAAAATGTTTCTATTAGTAACCTTATTTACTTTATGAAAAAGATGCTATCGGAAGTCTTTGAGAGGGAAGTTAATGTTAGATTGAGACCGGGATTTTTCCCATTTGTAGAACCAGGTTTTGAATTGGATTGCTCTTGTCCATATTGTGGAGGTGAGGGCTGTAGAGTATGTAAGCATAGTGGCTGGATAGAATTATGTCCATGTGGAATGATTCACCCTAATGTTCTTTCTATGGGTGGAGTAGACCCTGAGGAGTATCAGGGCTTTGCATTCGGACTAGGACTAAGTAGGCTAGTTATGATGACCTATGGCTTTACAGATATTAGAAATTTGAATGGCAAAGACCTAAAAGTTTTGGAACAGACAAAGATTAAATAAGGGAGAAAAGATATGTATATTTCATTAAATTGGATTAAAGATTTTGTAGACCTAGATGGTCTAGATATAGAGGATATTACTAATAAATTTACTTTGTCTTGTGCCGAAATCGAGGGTGTTACTGAGAAGGGTAAAGATATTAGTGGAGTAATTTCTGCTAGAATTGAGAGTGTAGAAAATCACCCCGAGAGCAAGAAATTACATATATTAAAAGTTAATACTGGTAGCGAAGTAATCCAGATAGTTTGTGGTGCACCAAATGTAAGAGTGGGAATGGTTACAGCTCTAGCAACCTTGGGTGCAAAGATAGGAGATATTACTATTGGCAAGGCAAAACTTGTAGGTGTCGAGAGTTACGGAATGTGTTGTAGTGCAAAAGAATTAGGCATTACTGACGACAATAGTGGCATTATGGATTTAGGCGATGATACTCAAATTGGTGTAGATTTAAAGAAGTTATACCCAATTGAAGATACTATTATTGAGATAGATAATAAGTCACTTACTAATAGACCTGATGCTTGGGGACATTATGGCATAGCTAGAGAAATCGCTGCCATAACTGGTAGAAAATTAAAAGAGTACACTGTAGACTCTGCCGATTACTCAAAAAATCCTGACCTAAAGATAGAAGTTAAGAGTGATAGTTGTTATAGATATTCTGCACTTAGAATGGAGGGGGTATCTAAAAATACTAGCCCTATGGAAATGCAGATTAGACTATATTACTGTGGAATGAGGCCTATATCTCTACTAGCCGATTTGACCAATTACATTATGCTAGAATTAGGTCAGCCTATGCACAGTTTTGATGGTAGAAAGGTAGATAGTATTTTAGTTAGAGATGTAGATAAAGATACTGAATTTGTAACACTAGATGAAACAAAAAGAGTATTACCGGCAGGAACAATGGTTATTGACCTAAATAGCGAGATAGGTGCTATTGCCGGAGTAATGGGTGGATTAAGTAGCGAGATAGAGAGCGATACTACATCGGTATTTTTAGAGAGTGCCAATTTCGATGCAGTCAAGGTTAGAAAGACTGCTACAGCATTGGGACTAAGGAGTGAATCTAGTGCTAGATACGAAAAGAGCCTTGACCCAGAAATGACAGAGACAGCACTTAGAAGATATGCTTATTTATTAAAGGGCATAGATGATGGTGCAAAAGTAGTAAGCAATTTAACCGATGTTTATAAGTATAAATATCCAAAGATTACTATCGAGATAGATAAAGCATATATTGATAGATATGCAGGAATTTCTATTGCTAAAGAAAAGATGGTGGAAATACTAACTTCACTAGGCTTTGGTGTAAAAGTAGATGGCGACAAATTCACTGTAGATGTTCCATCGTATAGAGCTACAAAAGATATTTCTATTAAAGCCGATATAGTAGAAGAAATTACTAGAGTGTATGGTTATGATAATATCGAGGCAAAACCAATAATTCAACCAGTAGGACTTACTAGACTAGGCAGAGATATTGTAAGAGATTATGATATCAAATTTGCTCTAGCAGATAAATATAATATGCACGAAATTCATAGTTATATTTGGGAAGATGCTGAGGCTAATAAAGACTTAGGAATTGAGACTGAGTCATATATTAGACTAATTAATTCATTACAAAAAGATAACGATTACATTAGGTCTACAATGCTTCCAACTATCATTAGGGCAGTTGCTCAGAATAAAAGATATAGCGATGAATTTGGACTATTTGAGGTAGGACACATTGTAACTGGCAAAAATAGTGAAAATCTAGCAATAGAAGAAAAAGCCTTGGGAATGGGCTGGATAGTAGATAAGGCAAAACTAGCTGATAAATTAATTAATGTAAAAGATATAATTCATTACTTATTTGATTATGTTCTAGGTATTCCAGTTAAATTGATTTATAGCACTCCAAAGGAAAATTACTTAGCACCAGTCAATTACTACGAGGTATATTCGGGGGAGACTAAACTAGGTAGAATAGGCGTAGTTCACCCAGCAATTGAGCATAAGATAGATAAAGATAAATATGTAGTTATAGCAGAGATTAATACAACCAGATTAGAAACTATTGATTCTAGGCAAACTAAAGTTGAGCAGGTTTCCAAATATCCTGTAACTACACTAGACTTTAATTTCATTCTAAATAGTGACGAATTGTATTCAAAGATAGATGATGTCGCAGGAACATTAAAGACTGACCTAACTTACAAATACGAACTTTTGGATATCTTCTATAATGAAGAGAGTGATACAAAGAGTTATACAGTTAGATACTATGTAACTAGTATGGAGCACACTCTATCTAGTGCAGATATCGAGAATTTCCATAAATTAGTAATAGACACATTTGCTAGTAAGGGAATTAACCTAAAGAGTGAATAACTAAGTAAAAAAGATATTTTCGGACAAGGATAATGTTTTAATCGAAAATATCTTTTTTTTAAACCCGTTTGGGAATAGAATTTAGTAAATGTGAGATAAATTGGTTAAATAAATACTCAAATAAAAAGGTTAGAGAAAATAGAAATCTCTAACCTTTTTATTATATATAATCATCTTTTTAAGGCATCTTTTTAAGAGTCTTGAAGTATAATTTTTTAAATTTCTTGATATTGATTTTAGTTGCTACTTTTACATTAGGCTCTCTATCGGTATCAAAGTCCATAACGCCAGTACCTTGTTTTTGTAAGAATCTAATATGTACATACATTCCCTCAGTTTCAAAATATTCTGGGTGTGCTGCATATACTACTGCACAAGGGTCGTGAGTGGCAATTCCCACTTTTACATGCCTATCTTTGTAACTTCTGAATATAAATTCTAGCATTTCACCCGTTTTATTTGTGACTCTAGTTTGCTCTACTTCTTCGGGTGTTAAGAATGCCGAATGTCCGTGGTTGCTAGGGCAAATGACTACTTTGTCTGCTAGTTTAAGTACATATCTAGCAGCTTCTGGGTCTTGCATTACATTGAAACTAAGATATGGGTTTTTCTTATTGTCATATAGTAAGCCACTGCTAATAAGGATATAGTCGATATTCTCATTTACATCGGGATACTTGATTAGCAATTCTGCCACATTTGTAAGTGGTCCTAGGGCTACAATTGTAACCTTTTCTTTAGATTTTTTGATAACCTCATACATCTTATCTATGGCAGGAGTTTTTAGGGGAGATAATTCTAGGGCAGGGAATTTATACTTGCCTAGACCTCTCTTGCCATGTGCTTGAATGGAATTATCTTTTTCCCTCTCCATAGGCTTATCTGCACCCACTGCTACAGGGATATTTCTCTTGCCTATCGCTTGTAAAAAATTAAGTGTATTTTTAGTTACAGCATTGACCGATAGGTTACCTGCAATAGTGGTTATTAATTTAATATTAAGTTTATTTGAATATGTAGCCATGGCGATAGCGACTGCATCGTCAATTCCTGTGTCTACATCTAGTATTACATTTCTCTTTCTCATAAATATTAACCTCTTTTATGAATGGATAATTAATAGTATACAATTATTTTATTTAAAAATAAAGTATTTTTGCTATAAAAATCCCCGTGTGTAGTGGATAATATAGGGTAAAGTGGCTGAAAATATTCCCCTATGAACACATATACATATCTAAATATGTTTAGATGTGAATATGTAATTATCTTGATAGTAGCCATTGCTTTGGTTGACAAAAATACTGGAAATAAAATAAAATAAATAATATGGGAAATGGGAGAGTGAAAAATGGCAACTAAAAGGAAGTATACAAAGAAACAAAAGAAAGAGGCAGAGAGAATAGTTAGAAGCTATTGGAAGCCGATACTAATAATTTTAATTTGTGTAGTGATTACCTTTACTATACTATATTTTACGGGCACACTAGATAGGTTAATAGATATGTATTTTAGGCCTATGCCACCAAATGACCCCGGCATAGAAGATACCGATGGGGATACAGGCTCAAGTGGTGGAAATCTAAATTACGACCCTAGTTTATACAAAAATGTTACCACTACTGTAACAACTTTAGAAGACTTAAAGGTAAACTTTATAGATGTAGGACAGGGGGATTGTATTATAATAGAATTGCCCGATGGCAAGAATATGATAATAGATAGTGGGGAGAAAAGAAACGATAATAAAGAGGCTATAACCGAATTTACTACAGCTAATAATATTGACTCTTTTGATTATTTACTACTTACTCACCAAGATTCTGACCACGCAGGTAATATGTCGTGGGTAATTGATACCTATGATATTAAATACATTTTTAGACCTAATAATTACTCAAATAATGCTAAGTCTAGCAGTCTGCCGGATAGCTTTAATTATGGCAATGGATATGCTAGTACTACTCAAATTTATGCTAATTTTATGGTCTCGGCATATAATGAAAATTGCCCTGTAGAGGTATTCAATAAAAATAGCGATTTTACAAATACCATAATTTGTGGAGATAAAACTTATACCTACACATTTGATTTTCTAACCCCAACGCTAGATACTATATCTTATGGCGACCCTAATAATTATTCGCCTATTATGTTACTAGAATACTTAGGCAATAGGATACTATTTACGGGTGATGCAGAGCTAGAGAACCTAGGCGAATATGTTAGCGTATATGGAGACACATATAATGTTGATGTATTAAAAGTTGGACATCACGGCAGTAATAATGCTACGACTAGAGAATTTATCGAGGCTGTAGACCCTGAGTATGCTATTATTCAATGTGGCACAAATAATAAATATGGTCACCCACACAAGGAGACTCTAGATATATTATCCACTTACGATAGTAATATGATAGTATATAGGACAGATAATAACGGAAATATCGTTTTAACTATCAATGCAATGGGAATGGAATTTACTATGGAAGAAGCAGATACTAGCAATAATTTCACCCCAGGGGTAAAGGTAGAAAAGACTGGAATATGGCGTATAGATATTATCTTTGATAAGAAAGAATATGCTGTAGCATAATATAAGGAATGGATATAATGTATACAATAGGAATAGATATAGGTGGCACTACCACAAAGGCAGGGCTAATAAAAGATAATAAGATAATAGATAGAGTGGATATAAAGACCGATAAAAATGATGTTATGAAGGGTGTGGCTAAGGTTATGCACGAAATAATGTCAAATGGGAATATTAAGCCTAGCGAAATTAAAGGAATATCTTTAGGTTGCCCAGGGATTATACAAAATGGCGTAGTTTTATCCAGCGCTAATCTTAATTTGAAAGGTGTTAATCTGTATGACGAGATGGCTAAAATCACTAGTCTGCCCGTATTTGTAAAAAATGATGGCGATATGGCAACCCTTGCCGAATATCATCTAGGTGCAGGAAAGGGCTCTAATAATATGATAATGCTAATATTCGGCACGGGTGTCGGTGGTGGCATAGTGATAAATGGTCGCTTGTACGAGGGACAAGGTGGCTCGGCAGAGCTAGGACATATTCCATTTGTATATGGAGGAGAGGAATGTGGTTGTGGCAATAGGGGCTGTATGGAAAGATATGTATCTTGTACTTCACTATCCACACTTGCTAAAGAAATGCTAGGAACTAGCGAAAAAAGTATACTAGAGAGCAAAGATATTATACCTGCATCGGAGATAGATAGAGCATATATGCTAGGTGATGAGGTGGCAGGTAGGATAGTAGAGGAATATTCTAGTAGACTTGCTCAAGCCTTTACGGCATATTGCAATATATTTAGACCAGATGTAATAGTAGTAGGTGGGGGACTAACTCACGCACCCAATATAATAGCTAGGGCTATAGAAAAGGCAGAAAAATTGGATTATGGATACAGGGGTGCTCCTAAAGTGGATATTAGAGTGGCTTCACTTGGTGGAGATGCTGGAATACTAGCAGGAGCAGTACTATTTGAATAGTTTTTAGGGTGATTAAAGTTACAACTTCTATATCTAGAGGTGGTGACGATGGTCACTCTTTTTTATGGGATTATGGATTTATAACCAAAAAAATTATAAAAATCTTTGACTAATATTTAATAAAAAATCCTTTTGTTTGAGTAATCAAAGTATTATGTGGGCAGGGTGATTTATGTACTTGGGTAGTCTTTTGGACGAAGAGAATAGGTTTTTTGACAGAAAGATAATATAAGGTGATTTGGGTGGGAAGGAGGAAAGGGGATTAGTCAAGGAAATTTAAGTGAAATTGAATAAATTATGCAAAATTTTATAAAAAAATTAAGTTTGCAAATATGGGTTAAATTGTTTGACGAACCACAAGATATAGTGATAAGATGTATTTGACAACCACAAGATGTATGTTTTTAGGGTTGCAGAAATACAATATATAGTTATAAGGAGATTTTTAAAAATGATTACCAAAATTAGAAAGAGAGATGGTAGATTAGTAGACTACGATATAGGCAAGATTGAGAATGCTATCGCTAAGGCAATGATTGCTCTAGGAGATGGAGAAATTAAAGACTGTAAGAAGATGGCAAAGATTACCGAACTAAACTTGGTAGAGAAATTTGAAGACAAAGTCCCATCTGTAGAAGATGTTCAGGATATTGTAGAAAATGTTCTAATGACTAATGGATACGAAAATGTAGCCAAAGCATACATTATATATAGAAAGGACCACGAAAAGGTAAGACATATCCACGAGACAGTAATGGATTATAAGTCCACAGTAGATAAATACTTAAATCTAGCCGACTGGAGAGTTAAAGAAAATTCAACCGTTACATATTCGGTAGGTGGATTAATCCTTAGCAACTCGGGTGCAATTACTGCTAATTACTGGCTAAGTGAAGTATATGATAAAGAGATAGAACAGGCTCATAAAAATGCCGATATCCATATCCACGACCTATCTATGCTTACTGGCTATTGTGCTGGTTGGTCTTTGAAACAATTAATCCAAGAGGGTTTAGGTGGTGTTGTTGGCAAGATTACATCTACTCCTGCTAGTCACTTATCCACTCTATGTAACCAAATGGTTAATTTCCTAGGCATTATGCAAAATGAATGGGCAGGAGCACAGGCTTTCTCATCTTTTGATACCTATCTAGCACCATTTGTTAAGGTAGATAACCTATCTTATAAGGAAGTTAAACAATGTATCCAAAGCTTTATTTATGGCGTTAATACTCCATCTAGATGGGGAACACAAGCACCATTTACAAATATCACTCTAGACTGGGTAGTTCCTAATGACTTAGCCGAGCTTAATGCTATAGTTGGTGGCAAGGAGCAAAACTTTAAATACAAAGATTGTGCAAAAGAAATGGCTATGGTTAATAAGGCTTTTATCGAGCTTATGATAGAGGGTGATGCTAATGGTAGAGGATTCCAATATCCTATCCCAACTTACTCAATTACTAGAGACTTTGACTGGAGCGAGACAGAGAATAATAAATTATTATTTGAGATGACTACTAAGTACGGTACTCCATATTTCTCCAATTACATCAATTCAGATATGGAGCCTAGTGATGTTAGAAGTATGTGTTGTAGACTAAGACTAGACCTAAGAGAACTTAGAAAGAAATCTGGTGGTTACTTTGGTTCGGGCGAAAGCACTGGTAGTGTAGGTGTAGTTACTATCAATATGCCTAGAATTGCATATCTATCTAAGACTGAGGAAGAGTTCTTTGAGAGACTAGACAAGATGATGGATATTTCTGCTAGGTCACTAAAAACCAAGAGAGAAGTTATCACTAAATTACTAGAGGTTGGATTATATCCATATACAAAGAGATACTTGGGTTCATTCAATAACCATTTTAGCACTATTGGTTTAGTGGGTATGAACGAGGCTTGTCTAAATGCTATTTGGTTAGGTAAAGATTTGACCAATAAAGAGGCTCAAGACTTTACTGCTAAAGTATTAAATCATATGAGAAATAGATTAAGTGATTACCAAGAAAAATATGGTGACCTATACAACCTAGAGGCTACTCCAGCTGAGAGTACTTCTTATAGACTAGCTAAACACGATAGGGAGAGATATCCAGATATTATCACTGCATCTAGCGATGATAATGTTCCATATTACACTAATAGTTCTCACTTACCAGTAGGCTTTACCGATGATATATTTGAGGCTCTAGATATTCAAGATAAATTGCAAACTCTATATACTAGTGGTACAGTATTCCACGCATTCCTAGGCGAGAAACTAGAGGATTGGAAGGCTACTATGAATCTAGTTAGAAAGATTGCAGAAAATTATAAATTACCATACTATACTATGTCTCCTACATATTCTGTATGCAAGACTCACGGATATATAGCAGGAGAGCACTATGAGTGCCCAGAGTGTGGTGCAAGAACGGAAGTTTATAGTAGAATAACTGGATACTATAGACCAGTTCAAAACTGGAATGATGGAAAATCACAAGAGTTTAAAGAAAGAAAAACATACAATATCGCTACTAGCAAAATGCGTAAAGCAGAGGAGTGTAAGTGTGAAGAGGGCACTAACAACCCTAGCGATTTAGTTCTAGATAAATTGACTTTATTTGCTACCAAGACTTGCCCTAATTGCAAGATGGCGAAAATGCTACTAGACAAAGCTGGTATGAGCTATACTGTAATTGATGCCGAGGAGAATGCCGAACTTACAAATAAATTCGGTGTTAAAAAAGCACCAACTCTACTAGTTCCTACTGCTGAAGGCATTAGATATTATGATAATGCTAGTGAGATAAGAAGATACATAGAAGAGAGTAAAAAATAATGTACGATATTATAGTAATCGGAGGGGGAGTGTCGGGAATGACTTCGGCACTCTATTCCTTAAGAAATGGAAAGAAAGTGCTACTAATTGAGGGCGAATCGGTGGGTGGTCAAATAGCCCAAAGCCCAAAGGTAGAAAACTATCCAACTATCAAGCAAACTTCGGGTGCAAAACTTAGCGAAGACTTATTTGACCAAATATCCGACCTAGGTGTAGACTTTGAATTTGATAAAATCGAGTCTATCGAAAAAAAGGATAATGTATTTACTCTAAAGGGTGAATTTGGCGAGTATCAGTCAAAGGCTGTAATAATAGCAACGGGTGTAAAACACAGAAAACTAAGACTACCTAATGAGGACGACCTAATAGGTCACGGAGTGTACTATTGTGCACTATGTGATGGACCATTCTACACTGGCAAAGAGGTCACTTTAATAGGCGATGGCAATACGGCTTTGCAATATGCGTTGCTACTTAGCGATATATGTAGCAAGGTAAATCTAGTTATAATGTTTGATAAATTCTTTGGCGATGGTGCACTAGTTAGTGCAGTTGAGAAGAGAGATAATATCATTATTACTAGGAATGCAAAAACTATCGAACTAATAGGCGATAAGGAATTGAAAGGTATCAAATTTGAGAGGGACGATAAGTCTACCTTTGTAATAGAGAATACTCCACTATTTGTAGCCATTGGTCAAGTGCCTGATAATGCTAGATTTGCTAACCTTGCCGACCTAGATAAGTGGGGTTATTTCGATAGCGATGAGAGTACTGCTACTAAGACCTCAGGCTTATTCGTTGCAGGGGATTGTAGGAGAAAGAGTGTTAGACAAGTGACTACTGCAATTGGCGATGGCGCTGTAGCTGGAACTAGTGCTTGTAATTATCTAAATACATTATAAATATATAGTTATTGTGATGTGTAAGAATATATCTATACATTATTACAATGACTTTTTGTTTGTAGTGTGTATATTACTGACAATTGTATACTACTTATTGACAAATAATGCACAATTGTGGATAAAAAAGAAAAATTCATATAGATTTTGATTTCTATATGAATTGTTTTTTATGTATTTATTTGCAGTGCTAATTAATATCCTCTTAAGATGGTATTAGGTATATCTTCTTTTATTATCTCTAGCATTTCTTTGGCTTCCGATTTAGGCACTTCGTGTAAGCCACCAGCTATGCAATTATCGTTATCTACAAATTTTTGTAGGCAGTATTTCTTTGCACCTTTTATCATCTTTGCGATATCTTTTATATCGGATATACTATGAAATTCTTTAACCAAAGTTGTTCTAAATTCATAATCTATTCCAGATGTCATTATGTATTTTATGGTGTCTAGGATTGTATTTTTTTCTACCTCTTTATTTATAGTTAGTGGATACTTTTCTATAGAATTTTTTATATCCATAGCCACATAATCTATTAGTTTATTTTCTACTAATTCTTTGAGTACTGGTAGGTTAGTTCCATTGGTATCTAGTTTAATGGAGATATCCAATTTTCTTAAAATTCGTATAAAGTCTACTAGGTCGGGTTGCAACGTGGGTTCTCCACCAGATATTACTATAGCATCTATTATTCCCTTTCTCTTTTTTAGGTGGGCTATGACCTCCTCAGTGGGGATAAGAGTACCCCCATCAATCTTTGTGACTAGTCCCGAATTATGACAAAAAGGACAGGCGAAATTACAGCCAGTCGTAAAGATGGTACACGCTATATGTCCATCATAATCTACCATTGATAATTTTTGTATTCCAGATATTTTCATAATTAAAGTATAGCAGATTATCTAGTATTTGTCATTTCAAAAAATTGATTATTTTTAATTAACAAAAATATTGCCGTTTGGTATACTTACTTTAGTAAGTAAAAAGGAGTAAGACATTGAAACAAGATTACAATTTAAAATTGGACGATGTTTACAAAAAGTATAATACCACCGAGCAGGGACTAAGTAGCGAAGAGGCTACACAGAGGCTAGGTAGGAATGGCAAGAATGCTCTAGCCGAGGGTAAACCAAAGTCGTGGATAAGTAGATTCTTTTCACAGATGAAGGATCTAATGATAATAGTGCTATTAATCGCTGCCGGTGTATCGGCAATCCTTGCCATAGTTCAGGGACATTATACCGAACTAATTGATGCCGGAATAATATTACTAATAGTAGTAGTGAATGCCATTATGGGTACGGTGCAGGAGTCCAAAGCCGATGAGGCGATGAGGGAACTTACCAAGATGAATAAGCCTTTTGCCAAGGTGCTTAGAGATGGTGAAGTGGCTAGAGTCAAGTGTGAGGACTTAGTCGTAGGTGATATGGTTATTTTGGAGGCAGGAGATGTAGTACCTGCCGATATTAGATTAGTTACATCTAAGTCATTAAAAATAGGTGAGGCTACTCTTACGGGCGAGAGCGTACCAGTCGAGAAAGATTGCAATGCCGAATTGGACGATAAGACACCTTTGGGTGATAGAAAAACTATGGCATATAGTACGGGAGTAGTATCGTACGGCAGGGGTAGTGGAATAGTAGTTGCTACCGGTATGGATACCGAGGTTGGTAAGATTGCTGGAATGCTTAATAACCAAGAGAAAAATGAAACTCCTTTGTCTCAGCAACTAGCAAAGACTGCTAAGTATCTATCTATTATAGTACTAGCAATCGCTGGAGTGATATTCGTAGCAGGGCTTATAAATAGAGACCCTAGTCAAACACTACTAGAGGCAGTGATAGATAATTTTATGATAGCAGTAGCTATAGCAGTGGCAGCTATCCCAGAGGGGTTACCAGCAGTAGTAACTATAGTACTAGCAATAGGCGTCAAGAGAATGAGCGAAAGAAAGTCGATTGTAAAAAATCTACCTGCTGTCGAAACCTTAGGCTGTTGCGAAGTAATATGTTCGGATAAAACGGGTACACTTACCCTAAATCAAATGACCGTTCAAAAATTGTATACTCCAGATAAAGGACTATACTATGATGAATTGAAGCCCGAGGACGGAGCAGAAAAAATGCTAGTAGAGGGACTAGTGCTATGTAATGATACTCAGGAAGGTGCTCAGGGTAAACTAGTTGGTGACCCAACCGAGACAGCGCTAGTGGCTTATGCTAGGACTATTAAATTTGCTCCTAGGACTATAAAGAAAGAAAACCCTAGAATAGACGAAATTCCCTTTGATAGCAAGAGGAAACTAATGACCACCGTGCACGAAGACAGCGAGGGTAATAAGATATCTTATACCAAGGGTGCAGTCGATGTAATGCTTAGCCGTTGCACAAAGATACTTGTAGGTGGCAAAGTAAGAGAGATAACCGAAGATGATAAAACTTTAGTACAATCTGCCAATGCTACTATGTGTAAAGAGGCTCTAAGGGTATTAGCTCTTGCATATAAAAAGACGGGACTTAAAAATCACGACAAATTAGAGGAAGACCTAATATTTGTAGGATTAGTGGGAATGATAGACCCACCTAGAGCAGAGGTAAAAGAAGCCGTCGCTACATGCAAAAGAGCAGGTATGTCTGCCGTAATGATTACGGGTGACCACCTAGATACTGCTGTGGCTATCGCTAAGCAAATAGGTATATTTGGCAAGGGCGACAAGGCTATTACGGGTGCTGAACTAGATAAAATGTCTGAGGAGCAATTCCTAAAAGACTTAAGACATTATAAAGTCTTTGCTAGAGTTAGCCCCGAGAATAAAGTAAGAATAGTCAATGCTTATAAGAAATTTAATATAATAGTCGCTATGACGGGCGATGGTGTAAACGATGCACCATCTATAAAGACTGCCGATATAGGCATAGGTATGGGTATTACCGGTACAGATGTTAGCAAGGGGGCTGCCGATATAGTCCTAGCCGATGATAATTTCGCTACAATTATTGCAGCAGTAGAAGAGGGTAGAAAGGTTTACTCAAATATCAAAAAAGCCGTTCAATATCTACTATCTGCCAATATTGCCGAAGTATTATGCTTATTTATAACAACAATATTTTTAAAAGTGGATTTTCTAAGTGCAGTAATGATACTATGGATTAATCTAGTAACCGATTCCCTTCCTGCCCTCGCACTGGGTGTAGAGAAAGTAGAAAAGGATATAATGGATAAACCTCCTAGAAAGTCGGGAGCATCGCTATTTGCTGGTAAAACGGGAATAGATATACTTATCCAAGGTGCATTCCAAACAGCACTTACTATGCTATCCTTCTGCATAGGTGGATATGTACTCCAAGATGGCGTTATGAATCACTCGGTCGCTATGACTATGGCATTTGTAACTCTAGCACTTATTCAATTATTCCACGCATACAATACTAGGTCGCAGACCCATTCGCTATTTGCCTCCAATCCTTTTGGCAATGGCAAATTAAACCTAGCAACCCTTGCTGGTATTGCTCTAACTGCACTTACCTTTGTACCAGCATTCCAGACATTCTTTGGCACAACCACATTGAGTCTAACCGAACTAGCAATTGCAGTAGGTTCGGCATTAGCGATTATTCCTATAGTAGAGATACAGAAATTAATCGAGTATACTATCAGAAGAAAGAAAGCAAAAAAGAATACAGAAGAAACTGTAGAAGTAGAAATATCGGAGGAAAATTAATGGGATACATTATAGTTATTGAGGGCACAGATGGCTGTGGCAAACAAACCCAAACTACTAGACTATACGAAAGACTAGAGGGTATGGGCTATAAAGTAATGAGGCAGAGTTTCCCTAATTACGATTCTCCATCTTCTGCACCAGTTAAAATGTACTTAGGTGGCGAATTGGGAGCGACAGATATGTCGGTTGACCCATATCAGGCTAGTACACTATATGCAGTAGATAGGCTATGTACTTATCTAAAAGATTTAAAAGATTTTTACGAAGATGGTGGCATAATCCTTTTTGATAGATATGTATCCTCCAATATGCTTCATCAGGCAGGTAAAATAAGTGACAGGGATAAGGTAGATAAATTCCTAGAGTGGTTAGATATCCTAGAATTTGATACCCTAAAATTACCTAGGGCTAATAAAACAATATTTTTAGATGTTCCAGTAGATATTAGTTTTAAAATTGCTTCAGCCAGAGATGAGCAGAAGAGTGGGGAGAAAAAAGATATCCACGAATTAAATCCCGACCACTTGCGTAGGAGCTATGAGGCCGGTAAGTATGTGGCAGATAAATATGCTTGGGTTACTATTCCTTGCACCGAGGGAGGGGAACTAAGGAGCATAGATAGTATCCACGAGGATATCTTTAATGCTGTTATCGATGATATTAGGGCTAATATTTAGGGAGTGTCTTAAATATACAAGAACTATATATAGATTTTAAGTAACTATATAATGTGATATATCTAGATAAATTAAATTAGAGATAAAAAAAGAGTAGGCTATATGGTCTACTCTTTTTTGTATTTATATTGACTATATTTATTGTAATATCAATTAAATTAATTTTTAAAAGAATGGATTGCCACCATTAGGAGCACCACCACCGGCAGGAGCACCAGTCTTCTTAAGAACTTTTTGGTTTCTGATACGGATATCATAGTAAAGTGCTCTTTCGTCTAATTGCTGAGGTAAGATATCATCTGGTGGAGCTTTTTGCATATCGTAGAATGGGCATTTGTAACTAGGTGTGAATATCGACCTAATTGGGTTACGCTGTAGGATAGTGATAATACATTCACCACTATTAGGCTTTAAGGAAGCCAATTCATTAGGATATATAAGTGGACGGGTATCTAATTGTACATTTATAGATTTACTAGAACCATTGCCATCTTTGCTCTTATCCGATTTATTAATAGATGTAGTCTCGGTCTCAACAGATATATTACCACACTTTTTGGAGAATTCCTCTAGTGTGTTATTATCGTTTGACGCTATGAATACGTGAATATTACAGTTATCTTTTACCGTCGCTGCCGTCTCTTGACCATACTTGGTGGTTAATTGTACATACGACTGCAAACATAGTATAAAGTATATTCTTCTAGAACGGGCAACTGTTATGATAGTATCAAAGCCCTCTATCTTAGGCATATTAGCAAACTCATCTAGTAGGAAGTATACATCTCTAGGTAGTGCACCACCTCTCTTATTGGCTATATCTACTAATACTTTGTATAATTGCGATACGAACATAGTAGCTATTGGGTGTCTAGTTTGCTTTTCATCTGGAATTTTAATGAATAGGGCAGTTGGTTGGTCGGCAAATGTTTTTAGGTCCATTTCATTAATGGAGGTAGCAAAACATATACCAGTATCACTGAATAGTCCCATTCTGTCGGTTACTATACCCATATAAGATTTAGTAGTCTTGTCGGCATTAGTTATAACCTGATTGGCTAGTTGTACAGCCTTGCTAAGTGGGTCTCTGCCTTGGAAGTACTCGGTTAGACTCTTTAGTGGGTTGTACGCATCGTTATCTTTTAAATTTAATATCTTAGATAGATTGAAGAAATTGAATTTTTCTTTGGTCATACCTAATTCTGGATTTTCGCTGTCTTCTAGCATTGCTAGTAATGTGCCTTGGATTAAGTCTTTTGCACCACGCTCCCAAATAGGGTCGTTATTGGATTGTATAGGACATAGCACTGCTGCTATATCTTTTAAATCCTCAAAGGCATCTGTTTGTAATCTTTGCTTTACGGCAGACTGGTGATTTTGTAATAATTTGACATCGGCAAATGCAAAACCATCAAATTCGTACCATTCGCTGTAATAAGTATCGCTAGTACATTTTAAACCAAAGTCTCTAGGGTCATCATTGTGGTGAACCACAACCTCTTTATTTAGGTTACAAGCCCTTTCATTCAATTCATACGCTCTGGTTAGGGGATTCCATCTACTACTTTGGAATGGTTCTTTTAGGTCAAATACTAGTACCCTGTAACCATTCTTTCTTAGCTTTTGGCTGTGGTTATCATATATCTCACCCTTAGGGTCGGTTACTACTATACATGGCTTAGCCTTGCTTTCTGATAGTATCTGCATTGTAGGGTCTACGAATTGGGTAGTTTTACCCGAACCAGTAGTACCTATTACTAGGGTGTGAATAGGCTTGTACATATTTACCTCTAGTTTGCCTTTTATTAATTCAGCTCTAATAGGTATACCTACATTGTCCGACCTGTGCAAATCCTCGTAGTAGTGAAATTTAAAATCCTTATTGGTTCTTAATTCCTCTAGGCTTAGCCAATTGGTATCGTAGAATTTTTTCATACCACCCTTGGTTTTTACCTTAGCCGAAGAACTACTACCCGAATCAAACTTGTGCTCACTTAGGATTATTAGCATTGCTATAAAGATTATTGCAAATGCTGCTATGAATATCGTTTTGAAATTAGGTTCTTGTAGTACTCCAGTGATATCATCAAATTTAATAGAGCCATAGACAATTAGACTAGTACCGATATAAGAGCATATAAATACTGTTATCAGTCCTACTATGAATGCTCCCAGTATGGTCTTGAATCTTTTGCCAAAGCCACCTTTCTTCTTCTCTTTCTCTTCGTCAGCCATTTCCCATTTTCCTTTTTTTCTAAAAATGTAAATATTTTTGCATTACTAGTTCTTAGTGCTATAGTAGACCATATTAGGGATACAGGGCACAAATCTCCTAGTATATTTTAAAAAGTATATATTAATTATAAATAGTTTTAACAAATATGTCAAAAAATAATTCATACTTTGTAAAAGTACATATATAGTATTGATAATATGTGTACTTGTGGGCTGGGGCTTGGGATAAAAATCGATTAAGCCTCGCTGTGCATATAAAAAATATCCATTTTACTGGGCAAAATATGTAAAAAATATCAAAATTTTGTCTATTTTGAATAAATTTATTTGACTACACCCATAATTTTGGATAAACTAGGGGTAAGTTTAAAATAAACTAATTAAATATATGGGGAGAAGAAAAATATGTTACAATTCTTATTGGATAGCTATACCACAATGGAAGGCGTTGCTAATGGTATCAATGGACTATTTAAGAAAATCTTAGGACCAGTATTCGTAGTAATTGGTGTTGCTGCTACTATCTACGCTATTATCCTAGGTATTAACTATGCAAAAGCAGAAGACGCTGATGCTAGAAAGAAAGTTCAAGGTAGATTAATTGGTGCATTAATCGGTGCTGTTATTATCATCGCCGGTGCTACTCTATGTTTCGCATTGGACTGGAAATCAATCTTCACATCTTTCAGTGGAGAGAGTCTAACAAATATCTCTGCATTACTAAATGTAAGATAATTGCTATAGGCATTTGTATTATGAAAAAATGTCACGGATTTAACCGTGGCATTTTTTTGTGCTCCTTTCGAATGGACGGGTTTTTATAATACTACATTTGTAAAATATAAATATCTTGTGGCAAATGCCATTTTTCTCATATATCAAAGGGGTTTTAATGAAAATGTGATAGTATAACCCTCTTAAAACTGGAAAAATGTGATTTTAGACCCTAAAACGACTGGAATTTTGTGATAAATACCCTCGAAATGGCTGGAATTTTGTGATTTTTGAGCCCAAAATGACTGGAATTTTGTGATAAAAGTGAATTTTTTCGCTATAAAAGGTTGATTTTTGCTACAAATGTGTGTACAATGCATATATAAGGAGTTTACGATATGTTTTTAAGAAGAAAAATTAACGATTTTTTAAACGAGTGGAAAGAGAATAAAGATAAGATGCCTTTGATTGTAAAAGGTGCTAGGCAGATAGGTAAGACGGAATCTATTAGGCATTTTGCAGAGGCTAATTATGAGAATGTGATAGATATAAACTTTGTATTGCAAAGTCAGTATAAGGATATATTTGATGATGGATACGAGGTGGATTCTATTATCAAAAATATTTCTCTTAAAAATCCAAACTTTGAATTTGTTCCTAATAAGACCCTTATATTTTTCGATGAAATTCAAGATTGCATAAAATGTGCTACTGCACTTAAGTCATTTAAGATAGATGGTAGATTTGATATTATATGCTCGGGTTCGCTAATGGGCATTAATTATAAAGAGATAGAATCTAATAGTGTGGGCTATAAGGAAGATTATGAAATGCACTCAATGGATTTTGAGGAGTTTCTATGGGCTAAGGGATACAAGGAAAGTCAAATAGAAGAGATGTATACTTGTATGAAAGAGGTGAAGCCTCTGTCTAATGTTATGATGCAGGTGATGGAAGAAAACTTTAAAGAGTATTTAATTCTAGGTGGAATGCCTAGGGTGGTGGCATCATTTATTGAGAACAAAAATTTTAGTGGGGCATTGAAATTACAAAGGCAATTACTACTAGATTACGAAGAAGATATCACTAAATATGCCGAAGGGCTAGAAAAAACCAAGATACTCAATGTGTACAGAAAAATACCGGTGTTCCTAGGTAAGGATAATAAAAAATTCCAAATCTCAAAAGTTTCCAGTGGTGCTAGGAGTAGAGAGTATATAGGGGTGGTAGAGTGGCTAGAGAATGCAGGGATTATAAATGTCTGCTATTGTATGGACCAGCCATCCTTGCCTCTAAAGGGTAATTACAATCCGGATAATTATAAACTCTACTTTAGAGATACGGGACTTTTGATAGCCTCCCTAGATGAAGAGGCCCAGAACGATTTGAGATTAAATAAAAATTTCAATACCTACAAGGGTGCTATATTTGAAAATATTGTGGCAGATATGCTTACTAAGCAGGGATATCAATTGTACTTCTATAGGAATGAAAAGAGTACTCTAAAGATGGACTTTTTCGTTAGAGATGAAAATTCTCTAATCCCAGTAGAGGTTAAGGCTGTAGATGGTTCTACTATTTCGCTTAATAATCTAATAAAATCAGATAGATACAAAGATATAAAGTATGGAATAAAATTATCTAATAAAAATATTGGATTCAATGGCAGTTTCTATACTTTCCCATATTTTCTAACATTCTTACTAAAAAGATATTTAAGAGAAAAAATGTTAGAAGATAAATAGGGGTAGGATATATTTTATGAGGGGATTTAATAGTAACGCAATATCCATTCCCCCTACATTTTTAGTAAAAATAGCGAAAATATATACAATTAGTTTTGAAAAATAATTTTTTTGTGTTAAGATAGGGGAGTATAAAAGAGGTGTAATATGCAGAGTTTTTTACTAATGGTATCTCAATTACTAGGCATTTCTGATGCAGCTACTAAGGTTACCGAAATACTTAGGGGTATAGTTGGCCCTATTCTTACTGCTCTAGGTGGCGCTGCCACTATCTATGTTATTGTGCTTGGCTGTCAATATGCAAAGGCTGAGGACGATGGCAAGAGAAAGGAGATTAAGAAGAGAATATGGAACTTAATTATAGGAATTATAGCTATGTTTGTACTAGCTACCCTATGTATGGCTATCAAGTGGGATAGTTTGGTTCAGGAAATGTTCGGTTATGCTTGGGAGGGTATGTAATAAACTCACAATATAATACCCATTTATGCCTTTAAATGAAGAGTTTTTACAAAGAAAGATAATTCCGTTGGAGTAGCGATACTTTCAAACGGAGTTATCTTTTTTTGTGCAAGTATACTTTTGACTATAGTCTCAATTGCATTTAGATTTCTGCCTAGCGTTGTGCTTTGGTGTTTTATCTAAAAATTATAACTATATATTATGTGCTTTACTGGGTTAGGGGTGTGAGTGGGTGAATATTTATATATTGATTTTGAGTGTAGTAATTATTTGTGTTTCTTTGCCTAATATTTGCCTAGTATCTGCCTTATATTTAGCTAGAGTGTATCGGGTATAGCAGGGAGTGGGGCGATTTGGGTGCTCCTCCTACTGTCGAGGCTAACTATGCTCATTTGGATTTTTTTAAGTATAATATATATTATTATATAAAAAATAATTGTTTTTTTTGTCGAAATGGGGTATTATAAAAGTAACTAAAATTGCAAGTAGTGTATTTTTTCGTGTTTAAATGTAACGATATTCGTTATGGAAATATAGACCATAAATACTATATTTTGCGTATATAGGAGATGAGATTATGGGAATTAGCATGTTGGGTGGAATAGTATCATCTATTATAAGTGGATTGTCTAGCCTCTTTATGTCGATAGTTCAGCCAATTATGGAAGTTGTTATTAATTTGCTTACTAAGTATATAATAGCACCAATTGTTTCGCTTGTGATCAATTTGATAAATTACATTATATCGATATTCCTTTATGATATTTCTTGCTTCATACTAGCCCTAATCGACTATGTAGAAGTAATGTTTAGGTTACTGGCTGGTCTAGAGGTAGATGGTGTACAATTAAATCTAGGCAGTAGTTCGGATAAAGGTGGAGACCTAGTAATGCAACTTATTAGAACTCCCGAAATAAGGGACGCATTCTTAGCAATGGTGGTTGTTGGTATGTTCCTGCTAATAATTACTACTATCTTCCAGATGATTAAGGTTGAATATACTACCGAGGGGGCTAAGAATGCTAAAGGTCCTATACTAAATAAAGCATTCAAAGGTATGGCTAATATGATTATGCTACCTGCACTATGTATATTTGGTGTAATTATCGGTAATCAAATATTAGACTTACTGGACAAAGCAACTAAGCCCGATTCGGATAAGTATGGACAATCGGCGACTATTTCTGGTA
Organism: uncultured Christensenella sp.; assembly: GCA_964439345.1. Taxonomy (GTDB): domain Bacteria; phylum Bacillota; class Clostridia; order Christensenellales; family UBA1242; genus UBA11490. The sequence continues at coordinate 39,305 of CAYTNS010000002.1, read as the reverse complement.
CATTATTTGTAGCTGCTGCGTCTGACGCCTTTTATAGAGAAGATGATTGGTGGGTAAATCTATATACCTTAGATATCAATCAGGCTTCAACACAACTTTTATTAAATATTTTCCCTATAATAATAGATTCTATTAGTGATGCATGGGAAGATACTTTCCAAACGGAAGCAGATAAAGACTATCAGCTCAGCGAAAGTGAAAGAAAGAGTTATGAATCAATGATTGCCAGTGGCACTATTAGTTACTGGAATGTTGGTGCAATAACTATGATATACAATTATTCAAAGATTAATTATTTGTTACTAATCTTCGGTGGCTGTATAGTCATCAAGACCTTGTATTCTACCTGTTTTGGTATGATAGTAAGGCTATATCAATGTGGAATGCTATTTATTATTAGCCCAGCAGTTATTGGTATGACACCTATTAATGAGGGTGGACTAGGCAAGTGGCGAAGTTCCTTTATAGGGCAAGTGTTATCTGCCTATGGTGTAGTACTGGCACTTAATATATTCTTTATATTGGTTAGGGTACTACTATCTATAGAATTTAACTTTACATCGTGGGATAGCTACTACTTTGGTGCTTCTATGATGGAGGGCTTATTAAAGGCAATTATTGTAATGGGTGGAGCTATATCTATCGAGAAATTTGCTAAAGAAATAGGTGGTTACTTCGGTGCTGCCGATGCCATAGGTCAAGGTAAAGAAATGCAGAAAGGCATTAGTGATACTGCTAAAAAAGCTGCATCTACTGCTGTAACCGTTGCTATGGCTGCAACTGGAGCCGGTGGTGCTGCCGTTGGTGCTGCTAAAAGTCTAGGTGATGCTATGAAAGCAGGTAAAGCTACTGGTGGTATGATGGGTGGCTTAAAAGCAGGTGCAAAACATATAGGAGATGGAGTAACAGACCTTGCTGAAAAACCTATTGAATATATGGCAAATGCTGCAGGAATAGATTATCAAACTAGAGCAGATAGAGAACTTGCCAAAAGAAGATACGATTCTAGTCATGAGGCGAGTGCTGCATCAGCTGACCTAAGGAGACAAAAACAATCTTTTGATAAAGCTAATGCTGCCGATGAGTCTGAGAAGGCTGCATATCTTACTAAGCAAAGTGAGTGGGAAAGCAAACTTGCTGCAGCTGAGGCTGCCGGAGATAAAAAGGCTGCTGGAATAGCTAGAGGTCAGATAACCTCAAATAAAAATAAAATTGAAAGTATTAATGTAAGACAAGAAACAAGAAAGAGTGATTTGGTTGCTGCTGAAAATAGATTCACACAGGCAAAGGCTGATGTTAAAAAGGCTCAAGAGGATACTGCTGCTAGAAAAGTTGTAAAAGATTCACAGATAGCAGTTAGTAGGGAGGCTGCTAGACAGGCTGGTAAGTCCTTGTGGAGTCAGACTGCTATAGGTGGTGCGTTTGCAAGTGGCAAGAAGACAATTAGTGGATATGAAGATGCTGCTGCTAAAGAGGGTGGCAAAGAGATTACTGCTGCTTATGAACACATCAAGAAAATTAAATCTGATGCGTTAGAGGAAGCTGCAGAAAATAGAAACAAAAAGGTAATTACTGAGAAGAACATCGTTCAAGCTGGTATTATCAAGAAGATGACTGTTGAAGAAGTCGAAGTATCTAATAAGAAACTAGATATAACTGCTAATTCTGGACTAAGCAACCTTAACGCATTACAGTCTAGACTAGATAGTTTGAATAGAACAGACCCAGATTATCAAATTAAAGCTTCTGCTTTAAATTCGCAGATAGAATCATTAACTACTAGTCTTGCTCAAAGTTTGGGCGTTGGTGTAGGAAGTGTTTCAAAAGATATTCATGGTAATTTCCAAGTCACTGAAAGCTATCATATTGACACCAAGAACATCGAGGCTATGATGGAGAAGATGATTAAGAATGGTGGTATGAATAATAAGGCTGCAATGCAAGAGGCTATAAATGAAGCCATCAAGGGTAAGACTGCTGACCAGGCTAAGATGATTCAAGAAATCTTTGAGAAAGTTGTTGCTAAGTATAGTAAATAATGGCTGAATTTAGGGGTTTTATGAATACTAGTGTGTAGGGCAATATCTTACTAAAACTTAATAAAATAGACTTACAAAAATAGGTGATGATAAGATTATCGTCACCTATTTTTTCGTATGCAATTGGGTAAGTTAGTAGGTATTTTGAGGGAGAATATTTTCGTGTGTGCAGGACTTTTATTTTTTTCTATAACAACTACAAACAATGTCTTTATTTTTGTTTTTGATAATTATAAATATCTTTAACATTTTTATCTTTAATCGCCGTAAACATTGCTTTTGCTTTATTTATAACAAATATAAACGCCACTTTTGCTTTCATTTATAACAATTATAAATTACGCTTCATTTTTATTTATAATAAATTATAAATAATTTGGCTAAAATATTTTGTTAATTTGGGCGATTATAGTATACTAAAATATATAAGTGTATATTTGCATTATTTGTGGACTTTTTTCAAAAAATAAATGAGAAGAGTTTGATGATTAAAATTACTAGGTGCTTGTAGTATTTTTATAGGCGCTAGGGCAGATAACTAGATGCAAATGTATTATGTGAAAAATGGAGATACACGATTATGATGAGATTTATTCCTAGAAGGACCAAAGTTAAAGTAACAATATTTAGGAATTTCACTATCCTAGATGCTATATTTATTTTGATAGGTCTAGCTATAGCAGTGCTAATTGCCACTACCAATATGTTTAGTCAGATGTGGTACAATATCTATGCAGCGCTATTCTTTGCTGGTGCTTATGCTATGTTATTTTTGGAGATGGGCGATAACTTAAGAATGTACAATGCCTTATTCCTATCCTTTAAATTTATGGCATACAATAAGTATTATTCCAAGAAAGCTACTGGTAGCAAGAATATTAAAAATATTATGCCATTCGATGATATCAATACCGATAGATTCTTAAAATTCGGTGAGTACTATGGTAGTGTAATTGAGATATATCCTATGTCATTTGGATTGCTTACCGAAGATAAGCAGGATATGACTATCAATGCTTTTGCTACAGCTATTCAGAGACTTAACCTAAATCAGCAGTGTAGTATTGTCAAGGTAAAGAAGCCAATGGTACTAGATGATATGGCTAAGTACGAGGACTATAGATTCAATGTCCTAAATGATATGTACGAAAAAGGTTTCTATTCGGCAGCCGAACTAGATAGCCGTAGCCCAGTATTTGACGAAAGGTTACAGGCTATTAAATTTATGAATGATACCGAAAAGATTATTAAGGACCACTACTATATGGTTATCTACGATACCGATAGAGACGCACTTAATAATACTGTAAATGGTATAGTTAGTACGCTTGAAAGTTCGGTTACTCCTATTTACACCGAGATTGTTACAGGTGACCAGCTATATGTATTTATGAAGTCTACCTATTGCAGTAACTTTGACGAAAGAGAGATTGAACTTCTTTCCCTAAACGAAAAGGCTGCGTGGACTTATCCCGATGAAGTTAGATTTGACCTAAAGACCACCAAAATTGATGGTGAGAAATACAGAATATTCTCCATTACCGATTATCCTATCGAAGTACCTAATGCGTGGGCATATCCACTATTTGCTCTAGATGAGAGTAGGGTAGTAGTTAATATATCTCCTATAGATAGATACAGGGCCGAAAAAGACCTAGATAAATCTTTGATGGAGATGGAGATTAAACAACAGAAAAATATGCGTAGCTCCGAAAAGATTGACGTTGAGCAACACATTGAGACCTTAAAAGAACTTTTGAAAGGTATCAAGGGTTCAAATGAGCAGCTTTACAATACAACTATTCATATTGTAGCCAAAGATGCCGTTAAAAAAGAGGTTAGGGCAGTTCTTAGACAGAATGGTTTCAAATTCGCCGAGAACTTCGCTAGACAAGTAGATGGATTTATATCTAGTAATATTTCTAGACTAGATACCCTAGCTAAGCCTTATGGCAGAGGAATACACACATCTTCCCTTGCTGCATGTTTCCCATTTGTATCTACCACTTTGCACGATGATAGAGGTATTTACATTGGATACAATCAATATCCAGTATTTGCAAATTTCTTTGCTAGAAACAATGAAAGAGTTAATAGTAATATGATGGTTATAGGTAAATCTGGTTCGGGTAAATCGTATTGTACCAAGACCTTGCTTACCAATTTCGCAGCAGATAATACCCGTGTATTTATTCTTGACCCCGAGAATGAGTACGAGATACTTTGTCACAACCTAGGTGGTAAGATAATTGACGTAGGTAACTCTACCAATGGTATCTTTAATCCTTTCCATATTTACGCAACCCTTGAGGCAGAAACGGGTGAATCGACCGATGCCTTCAATGAGCACTTGCAGTTTATGGAACAATTCTTTAGACTGATATTACCGGGTATCAATACCGATGCCTTTGAGATGTTGAACTCCTTGATTGCTACTCTTTACAGAAAATTTGGCATAGATAGTACGGTCAATGTTGCCGACCTAAAGCCTAGTGATTTCCCAATATTTGATGATTTAATTCAAATGGTTGATGATATGCTAGAGGTGGAGACCAATGAGTATCACTACAAAAATTTGCAGACAGTTAGAATGTTTATTGAGAAATTCGGTACAGGTGGTCGTAACTCCAACCTATGGAATGGTTACACATCTGTTGAAACCAATGAGAACTTTATATGTTTCTCCTTCCGTACACTTATTTCCAATAGAAATGATATTATCGCTAATGCGCAGATGTTACTAGTATTTAAGTACCTAGATGCCGAGATTATCAAGAACCGTGACTTTAACCTAAAGTACATCGGTGAACAGGCTGCCGAAGAGGATAAGCGTAGAGTTATATGTGCAGTTGATGAGGCGCACGTATTTATCAATAAGAAATTCCCAATAGCGCTAGACTTTATGGCGCAGATGGCTAAACGTATAAGAAAATATAGTGGAATGCTAATAATCATTACACAGAATATCAAAGACTTCGTTGGTTCGGAAGAAATTGCTCAGCAATCTACAGCCGTTATCAATGCCTGTCAGTATTCTATAATAATGTCACTAGCCCCAGCCGATATCAATGACCTTATCACTCTATATAGAAATGCCGGTGGTATAAATGAGGAGGAGCAGAACTCCATAGTTACAGCCGGTCGTGGTCAGTGTTTCTTGATTACAGGTCCTATGAATAGAACAACTGTACAGATAGAAGCACTTAATACAACTAAGGAATTATTTAATAACCCTAATTATTTAAAAGCACTTCAAACTGAATATTAATTAGTTTGAATATAAAGATATTCTACTATATGAGGTGTAAATTTTAGCCTCATATAGGGGAGTATATTAAATTTGATTTGTTATATTTACGGAGAAAACTGTGGTTATAAAAAATAGAAAAATGGAAGTAAAAAAAATAAGTAAAAAAGGGTGTGAATTATTTTCACATACTTGGTTTTCGTGGCCTACCGATAAGGATAGGCTTCTTTTGCTTATTAAGAATTACATAAAAAATTACGATAAGAAGAAAAAATCGGATAAAACTGCCGAGCCAGAAAACGTAGATAGGTCGTACAGAATTTTGCCAACCGAGCTAAAATATATGACGGGTATGCTACCTAAGGATATTAGGCTAGTGGTTAAAATTCTAAATAGGAGAGGCAATCTACTACACACTATTTCTTCTCTACTATCTGACGGCAAAGATGCGTCTATTGAGATAAAGAAGGTAGAGGCTTATAACGAGGCTCTTAAGAAATATTTGCCAATTCTAAATACCAAGGAAACTCTTAGCCATATTGACTTGCACACTGCCTCTGATATAGAGGGCGCTATAATGCCATCTGATGAAGAAAAGTCTACTACTAAGGGCAAGAAAAGTAAGGACGAGCAGGATAGGGATATAGTGAATGCTCTTAATTATGTTGGTGTTACTATCGAGAAAGACGACCTAGGCACATATAGCATTGTAAAAAATAGGAATGGCAATGGCATTAAGTACTTTGTGGGTAAATCGGAGAAATCTTTTGCTTTATCTAAAAAGACCTGCAATAAGTACATAAATGAATTTTTGAATAAGCCAATTGAATCTAGAAAGTTTATTACAGCCAGTCAGGTCTTTGCCGATTATATTAGAGAAGCAGAGGAGAGCCTAGGCATATCTACAGCCAGTGTGGAGGACTTAAAGAAATTATTCGGTTCGGCACTAACTTTCAAAGACCCAACTGTGTACTTTAAGAATGTAATCAAAAATTACAGTAGGCACTCAAAAAAATGGCAGACTTTCAAAAAAGAGCACGAGCCAGAGGAAGAGAAAAAGACAAATAAAGTTACTCACAATGAACTAGCCAAAAAGATGGTTATAGGCTCATCGCTATCGGGTGTTGTCAATGATAACGGGGTACTAAGTGAGGAGCAGATAAATAATCCTGACTATAAGGCTGGAAATGTCTCCAAAGATTTTGGCTTAGATGTAGACCTAAATGAATTGGGTGATGAGGCTAAGTATCTAGAGGGGCTAGAAGATATATCCTTTAGAGCTATTAGTGCACTACATAGCACTTTGCAAGAGCTTAAATCCTACAGGGGTGAAGTAACCGACGAACTAGCTGTGGATTATATGAAGAAGAGTAAAATTCATAGAGTTCTAGACGAGCAAAGGGGTGGATATTTAGAGAAGAAGAATGACTACGAGAGTCAGATTGCTAGGCTTTCTAAAGACACCACAGCTGATAATTCCAAAGAGATTAAATTTTATCAAAAGCAACTAGAAAAAGTTCAAGATAAATTAAATTCGGAAGAGTACAAAAAGGCTAATAGTGACTTTTTATCCAGCAGGAATAAATTTAGGCGTGTACTATGCTTATCTAAGTACTATGATACTCTATTAGATACCGATATAGCTCTTAAAAAGGAGAGGGCAAAACTTCTTAAAAAACCTATTCCTGCCGAGGAAATCGTAAATTCTATTAAGGCGACATTATCTAAGGTAGTAGAGCCAACCCTAAAGATTGAGAAAGGCAAGATAGAATTAAATGGTGTGGAAGATAAAAAGGCTATCAAAAAGCAATATACTTTAATCGAGATAGACAAAGAAATTGAGAAATTATGCAGTGAGCAGTATTCTCAAGATGCCCACGCAGAGGATATAAATAAAACCCCTAAGACTGAGCAAAAATCAGAATCCAAAGCCGAACTTGTAAACGAAATTAATGGCGATTTTGGCGATATTAGGGGAGAATTAAAGAAATTAAAAGTCCAAAAAGATTACGAAAAGAAACTAAGAAAATTAGATGCTTCTAGGGCTACAGATACAGTTGAGCCTACAAATGGAGTTAAGCTAACTAAGGAGATTAATCCCGAGGTTCTAGAAAAAATTGCCGATAATCTATCTGCACTAAGTGCTACTACTCCTAATGCTAGTGGTGCTCAAGTAGCTCCTATGCAAAATGTGGCAACTCCTAATGTAGTAGAAGTTCAGAATCCACAAGTGGCAAATCCACAAACGACCCCTGTTTATCCACAAGGCAGTAATACTAATTCATTGGGCTTAGATAATGATTTGACCAGAGAATTAATTGAATTGCTTTTGGAAGATAAAAAGAGGGAATTGGAGAGGAGAAAGGGTGTAGTATTTACTACTGCTGAGGAGGAAAATCCCGAGGCAGATATTACCTTTACCAAAGCCGATGCTCCAGCTAAGGGTGATGATATATTCTCTCAAATGCTAGGTTATGAGGGGGAGACGGAGACTACCGATATTGATTCTCTTGATATTGATGATGAGACCACTACTAACGAGGAAGAGACCCCATCGCAAAAGGCAAGTAATATTGATATATTCCCAGTTGATACAAACTATGTAAATATGCCAGATAATGATATGGGTGGGGTAGAGCCATCTATTATCCCATATCTAGTGGCTTATCAAAAAGATGGTGTGAATGTATATGGCAATAGCCTAGAGGCATTCGCTACTTACGAAAGATATAGTTACCTAGTAGAGACCAAGGGGAACCTACTAAATGCGTATATTACGGGTAAAATTGAGGCAAAGGCTACAGCCGATGATATTATCTCCGACCTAAAGTGCCGTGCATTAAAGGTAAGCCTTGGTAGGTCAAATGTAACAGTAGACGATAGTGTAATATCTAGCATTGATCTAAATAAAAATATAGCCCCAGCACTAGAGAGGCATATAGATAAGACTGCTAGTTCGCTAGTGGCATCAGATTTTGATGAGATAATGGGTAGCATTGATTTTGACCTATTAAAGATAATTATTGAAAATAGAATCAATGGTGATATTGATAGTGGGTTGCCAGAGAGTATCAGAGATGGACTAGAGGTCGCTCTTAATATGCTAGGCAGTCTAGCCAAGATTATTACAGGAGATACCCAAACTGCTAGAAATTACGAGAAGTATTCGGGCAAGATGAAGCAAAATTATGTTGATACACTTATAGGCAAATTAGAGTCGAAAGAATTGCCTATGGTACAACTAGATAGTGATGCCATCTACTCTAGAATGCTAGACTATTTGAGTTTCTCAATTTCAGCTCAAAATGTTATTATTGATAAAAACGATTCTACCGATGGAGGATTAACCTCTTATCCTAGGAATGTGTACTTCGGTCAAAAGGAATTAGCCGATGAGATATTAAGGTTGGGTAGAACATTATCTTACGAACAAAATTTATTACTTACTAAGAGAAATAGTGCATTATTTGATGAATTGGATAATGATGTAACCAATCTATTCGGAACATTATATCCATTCAATGGTGCTAATAATAAAATTCTCCTAAGAATTAAGCCAAATCCACTAAAGGGTGGGGTGAAATTTATGGAGAATATGGTAGATGCCTTGAGGCTAGATTACAATGCTAGTGCTACTAAAAAGGTAGATAGCAAAGTAACAGAAAATATCGTAGTTAGTGACGATATGCAACCATCAGATTATGAGGACGATACTTGGTTCTTAAGGAAAAGATTCTTAGTCAGCAAGGAAAAAGCCAAAGAGTATGCTTTGCAATTGGCATTTGGCAAAAAGTACGGCATTGACCCTAATAAGACCAAATTAAAAGAAGATTTTTATGATAATAATATGCTTAGTTTGCAGAAAATCAATAATTTCTTCAAGGGCTTAGATGAGAATACTATTAGTATGATAACATCGGTTATTAGGAGCATTATGACCCAGAGGGTGGATAGATACGAAGACTTTGTGGAAAAATTGGACAAGCAGTATCTAATATATGCCAATAAGATGCTATACATAGTAGAAGAAATAGATATGATATCTGATTTTGAATCTAGATATCCTGAGGAAAAGAGGTCAGCTATAGATAAACTTGAGGGCGATTTTATAGCCAAATCGGAAGATAATAGCGAAGTTCACCCCGAGCTTACTAGTCCTAGAAAGATGATTAATGTGTATATGAATTCGTTTAGATTCTATGCTCTAACTCAAATGATGTCAGAATTTGAGAAAGATGAAAGGATTGCAACTAAGGAATTTATCAAAGAATTTGACGAAGTCAAGAAAAATATGAGAACCTATCTAATAGATAAGATAAAGGATAGTGCTAGACTAAGTGGTTACGAGATTGAGACTGCTAGATACTTTGAATTAGATATAGTTGTAGATGAAAATTCTAGAGACAATGTAGACTTTGTAGATGCTCCTGAGGAAAAACATTATAGTGATAAATCAGTAGGTGCAGATGTGCACAATATAGATATCATCTATGCTGGAATTAGGCAGGGATTCTACGAGGCGCTAGATAGCAAAGATGATGTACTGCTAAAAGAAGATATGAAGGGGATTGCAGAGGCACTAGATATTGTGGGAAATATCAGTGAAGATGCAGATGTAAGTACATTTGAGATTAAATTGCCTATTGGACAGACTATTAGATGTAATATCAAGGGATTATTACAGCAATATATATTCAGAACCATTATGAATAGGGGCGAGGAGACCGATTCATTTGATTACATTATAAATGAACTTAAAAATACTCAGCACCTAGGTGAAATTGCCAAAGATATAAAAGATGTTGCTTTGGACTTAAGTTCGGAGGAATTGGGCGTAAACCTAATTATGCAATTCTCCACCCTTTCCGATGATGGCACTTATCTAGAATTAGGTGAGACCATATCGACCGTTTTAGAAGGGCTAAAGAGTGCAAAAACGGTAGAAGATGTTTATGCTAAATTAAATAGTGATAGTTTCTACAAATCTGCCGTATCTAATATCAAAGATATGTTTATAAAGTTCTTTGATAGGAAGAAGTCGGAGCAAATAGTATTTTAGGTGTTTTTAGCAAAATGTAGGTCTTGAAAATGCGTAGTATTTATGATATAATATAAGTGTATTAAGATTACATTTTGCTATAACATTTTAGATTACTAATACAAATATACAATTAGGAAGGATAATATTATGGCACAAATATTTGAAGAAATGGCAGATATCTCCTCAGTAAAAAAGGCTGGTGCTTTTGTTAAGGCTAAAGATAAACTAAAAGAATCGGTCGATAAAATTATGTCTGCTCGTGGTAACACGATAGAATCAATAATGGGTGGACTTAATTTGCACTATGAGTCTGTTGGAGACCAGTTAACAGGTGAAGACCGTAATATCTTTGATGGGTTAAAAGGACTTACCCACCCAAGTGAATCAGCTATAGAAAGATTTAAAGCGATGGGTGGAGACCTAGCACAAGCTAGAGCGTACGACGATTTAATCAGGTCTTTTGATTTGCACCTATCTAAATTTAAGAGTATAAAAGGTGAACACAATTCCCTTAATGCCGAATATCAAGATTGGTTAAAAGGCCTTAGAGGGTTCGATAAAATGGCTAGTGCTCTTCATATGGCTACATTTGCTAATGAAGATGTAAAAAAGAGCGAAGTCCCTGAGCCTTCTATAAGTAAAGACCCAAATGAAGATTTGTTATCGGCATTTGCCTATATGGGAATGGATATTACTAAAAAAGCCGATGGCACTTTTGAGGTAAAGGAAGTTCCTAATGGTGGATTACCATACAAAGATGCTAGTGGTGTAGTTCAATATGCTAGAATTTCGCGTGAGGCGACTACATCATTTATAAATAATTACATTCGTACTGGTGGCGTTTCTTACGAAAAGGAAGAAAGGGAACTAGCCGAAGCCGAAGAAATCTTAGGCAATATGAGGGATAACCTAAAGGCTGGTGGAATGTATGCTCCATCGGAGAGCGATATTGCTAAGCAACAAAAGAAAATTGAATCAATAAAATCGGCGATTGAAACTAAAAAAGCACAAACAATTACTCCTAAGGGACTATTTACATACTTTGTAGAAAAAGAATTGATTGGCAATACCTCAAAAAGAAGATTGGATAAGGAAGTATTGCTTAGAGCTCAAAGGCAATTTAGTGTAGATTCCCCAGAATGGGAAGCCTACAATATGTCTAGAAATCCAGATTTATTCCTTGATGATTTAAGAATTGCTAGTGTTGCTAAGGCAAATGTCACTGAATTGGAGAGGGGAGGATTTGTCAATTTAAGAAAAGTACCAGATTATGCAGGAATGCTAACATCTGATGCTTCTAATACTCTTATGAATCGTAGAAGAGTAGGCAAAATAGAGGCTTATCACGAGAGTGTAGTAGATAGGGCTCAAGATTTAGCTGATGCCAATGAAAATGCTGCACAGGCTATAAGTGATAAATATCAAGGTATGCTTACTTCTTTGCAGGAGAGAGCAAACCTTTATACGCAATCTAGACAAGCAATTCCAGCTAGTTTATCTAAGTCCATAGCAGAATTGCAAAAGAAAAATGAATTGCTTACTCAATATCAGGCATTACATTCTTTAGTTAATGAATCGCTAAAAGAGAATAAGACTGCTCAAATGAGATGTCCTCATGTACTAAATGGCGAATTAAATTCCAAACGATTCTATGAGGAACTAGCAAAACATATTTCATTTGAAAATGGCGAACTCATATTAAATGATGACCTAGTAGATGACAAGGGTGAGGCTTGGCTTACAAAAGAAGATTTCAGTAAATTTATGTCGGGCGAGATGGAAAAGACTGCCGGGCAAGAAGAGCCAGAAGAAGAGGCTGAAAAAGAAGAAACTCAAAATGAGCCAAAAGAACCTTCAAACGGTGCACAACATGTAGCTAAAGTGGATATGCTTCCCGATGTAGGCCCTTATTCGCTAGGTGTTGCACTACCAAATAATATGACATTTGAGAGTGCTATGGAAGCTTATGCTATGCAGGATAGAGCAATCACAATGTTAGAGGAAGGCAATAATTTCGTTGCTGAACTATATGATGGCTTTAAAAAGAGTGGAAAGAGCGCTGAGGAATTTATAGGTGCTATTGAGGCTCAGGCAGGGGCAAATACTCTAGGTAATCTAGCCGGTGTTTGTGATGTTAATACTATCAAAAATGTATTTGATTACTATCGTGAAAAAGAGGCAGGAGCTAGTAAAACTCCACCTACAGAGGTTTCTATTAGAGATACTGCAGGAACTAGTGCTATATATGATAATGCTAGAAAAGCATATTACTATATGGATATTGTATCCAATAATATCTTTACTGACCCTAAATCGCGTGAAATCTACGAAAAGGGAACAGAGGACGAGAGAAAACAATTATTCGAAACTACATTTGAGAATTTAAAAGCTAATGGTTTATTAAATACAACCCCTACTGAAGAGCAATTAAAAGATGCCGAGGCTAGATGGGGTCATTACTATAATATCGGTAGTACTGAAAAATTAGCAAATGAGATGAGTGGAGATGTAGATAATCCTAATTGTCAAAAAATCTTATCTGCACTTGCTAAAAATGCTAGTAAAAATGAAAAATTACTAGAGACCGAGACTGCAAGACTTGAGGCAGAGGGTAAACCAGTCGTAGAATACGCGATGGAAAAAGAGAAAGAAAACGAGGAAAAGCCTAAGAAATTAATTCAATTTAAGGAATTATATCCTAGAGGCACACCTCAATTCAAAATCTCTAAGGAATTGCAACCATATAATATCAAGGCAGGACTTAAATTCCTAGACCAAATAATGGACGCCTTTAATAAAGTATTGGTTGAAGATCCTTGGGCAACAGCCAAAAAAGCCACAGATAAAGATGTAGAAAATATTGTTAAGACTGCCCTAGGTAATGGAAATGCTAAAAATGCTGATGCTCCAAAGACCGACGATGGAACTCAAAAAACCGATGACGAGGCTCAAAAGGGTGAAGAAACTACTGCACCTGCTCCAGAGACTCCTGAGACTCCAGAAGCGCCTCAAAATCCAGAGACTCCAGAACCTAAAAATGACGAGGCTCAAACTGTAGAGGGTGTTCAAGGAAATCCTATGTTCGATGGCTTAAGCGATGACCAAGTAAGAGCAAGGACTGCAATGATGGCAGTTGGGATGGGCATAGAATCTATACTAGGCAAATTGGATTTAGGCAAAGAGAATATTGACGCAGAACAAGTAATGAGTGCTGTTACTTATATGAATAGTGCTGAGGT
>CAYTNS010000002.1:0-25639 GCA_964439345.1 uncultured Christensenella sp. | reverse complement strand
ATGCTTAGCACTACTGCCGAGATGTCTCCAGCCAAAGAGGGAGAACCAATGACAATTGAATTAGGCTCTAAATTAACTCCTGAGGATATTGCAGTATTTAGACAAACTAAAGACATAAATAATGTCAAAGACTTGATAGTACAATCGGGAATGTATGACCAAGCTACTATAGATAGAATATTTGAAGCCGGTAAGGAAATGAAAAATCCTGAGGCTGGAGTGGAAATTACTAGATAATCATAAAAAAATAAAACTACCCATTGACAAATGCTACTAGCACGATGTAAAATGTTATAATTTATTGGGGAGGTGCGTTGTATGGAAACAAAGAAACAATATATTGATATTATGTCAGATATGATAAACCTAAGCTTTGATGATATTGACTTTGGCAAGAGATTTCAAGATGAGGCTATGCAAAATAGGCTTATTAGGACAATGCACTCCTCTCATTATAACTGGGTAGATAGTGTTTACAGGTCTTACCTAGTGGCTAGAAAGGATAGACCTAATTATTCTGCTTATGAATTTGTAGATACCCTTAAAAAGTCATATACCTCCAAGGGTGTAGATATGGATAAAGAATTATCCGGACTAACCTCTACAAGGACTATCGCTAATGTCTTTGATAACTTTGCAGGGGTAGAGGGAACGGGCGTTGTAGCCTCAGTTTTGACCTCCAAGGGGACTAAAGATGTAGCAGATAGCGCAGATATGGCTTACTATTATATGGATAAGGTTTCGGAGTATATCTCAAACGATGAGAATTTGAAAGCTAGTTACTTATCTATGGATAAGTCGGGTAGACAGACTATGATAATGTCTATCTTAAAAAAGTTGAAAAAATCTGGCACACTAACCAAACCATCACAGAATGAAGTGAAAAAGGCTCAACTTAGATGGAGGGCATACTATAGGCGTAGTAGTGATGAGGCGATTTTATTAAATATGAGAGATAATGGAGTCAATATCACCAAAAGCGGTAGTTTTTTAAATAAATTTGCCGGTGCTATTGCTGAAAATCTAAATAGTGATAGGTCTAGACATTTGTATGACAAAAAAACACTAAATAATATAGGCGAAGATAGTGTAGATATCAATATTGATAATAGCTATGGAATGACTTTAGATAGTCCTAAAATATCTAAAGAAGCGACAAAAGAAGAGAAAGAAAATTTGATTGAATTTGGCAAATTGTATCCTAGGTCAACACCAGCATTCAAGGTGGCTAAGGAATTGCAACCATTCAATATAAAGGCAGGTCTTAAATTCCTAGACCAAATAATAGAATCTTTTAATAATGTACTTGTTAAGAATCCATGGCCGGATAATTCTAGCAGTCGCACTATGTAGCGAAAAAATAACTATTGACAAAGTGGCATTTAGGTAGTACAATTAATACATAAAGTAAATTATAGGAGAGTACACAAATGGCTAAAAATCCTAATATATATAAGTTTGAAATCATTGAGAGGATAATTACAGAGGTAGATTTTACTACTAAAGATGAAGTGGTAAACTTCGCAAAAAAGGTAAGAGATATCGCTGTAGAAAGAGATGATATCAATAAAGAAATTAAAACAGCATTCAAGAATGCTTATAAGGAAATTGACGAGGAATTGACCTTGGGCAATCTAAAGGAAATAAAGAATATTATTTCTGGTACTGCTAATTAATTAAGAGTAAAAATAGGGCTTATCGCCCTATTTTTTGTGTATAAAGCAATATATAATTGTAAAAAAGGTTTAGTTGTGTTAAAATAAATGTGTCTAAAATTTAGGATAAAATAGCAAGGCTATTTTCGTAATATAAAAAGTACTTGAGGAGGAAAGCAGACTATGAGGTGTCCAATATGTGGCGCTAAGATGATAAATAAGCAAATATGCCCTTATTGCAAGATTGTGGATAAGCAAGTATTTGGTGCTAGTAATAAAAAGGTCAAAGAGTGCAGAAAAACTGGCAACAAAGACCTAATTTGTTATACTAATGTAATCCCTAGCGATGTTAATAAAGTAGCACTATGGCTATTTACAATCTTCTTTGGCTGGTGTGGGGTGAATCACTTTATTGTCAATCGTCCTGCTAGAGCGTGGTACTCGGTTATTAGTACCGTAGGCTCATTTTGTATTATGTTATTTTACTATTTTGTAAAGACTAGAACGCAAATAGGTAGCTGGATAGTGTATGTGCTATATAATGTATTCTTTATATGTATGGCTATAAATGTAGTTATGTGGGTATTTGATATAATATCCCTCTTATTCAAGGGTTTTAAAGTGCCAGTAGTGCTACCAGATAAAGGAGATGTAAAGTAAGATGAAGAAAAAAGTTGTACTAGGTATGTCTGGCGGTGTAGATAGTTCGGTTGCAGCAGCACTTCTTTTGGAAGAGGGATACGATGTAATAGGATTATTTATGCAAAACTGGGAAGAAGAGGACGATAGTGGTGTATGTACTGCCGTCTCCGATTATGAAGATGTAAAGAGGGTTTGTAATAAATTAAAAATCCCTTATTACACCGTTAATTTTGCTAAAATTTATTGGGATAAGGTCTTTAAGTATTTCCTAGAGGAGTACGAAAAAGGTAGAACGCCTAATCCCGATGTGCTATGTAATAGAGAGATTAAGTTTGGTCCATTTCTAGAGTATGCAAAGGAACTAGGGGCAGATTATATCGCAACTGGACATTATGCAAAGGTCGAAAGAATTGATGGCAAGACTTATCTAAAAAAGGCAATGGATACCAATAAAGACCAAACATATTTTTTGAATCAATTAAGCCAGAAACAATTGGAAATGGTGCTATTCCCACTAGGGGATATCTGTAAACCTAAGGTAAGAGAGATTGCCGAAAAATACGGGCTTTCTACTGCCGAGAAAAAGGATAGCACAGGTATATGCTTTATAGGTGAAAGACACTTTAGAGAATTTTTAAAAAATTATATTCCTTGCAAAAAGGGAGATATAGTAGATAAAGATGGCAAAAAAGTGGGAGAACACGAGGGTGTAATGTATTATACCTTAGGTCAAAGAAGAGGACTAAATATCGGTGGCACAAAAGATGGCAATGGCGATAGATGGTTCGTAATAGATAAGGACATAAAGAATAATAAGCTAATTGTTTCTCAAGGCGAGGGTGAAGAATTATTCTCCAAGGGGCTAATAACATACAAGGTTAATTGGATTCCTAATGAGCCTAAAGAAAAGACCTTTGATTGCTATGCGAAATTTAGATACAGACAGCCCGACCAGAGAGTTAGAGTAACTATCGAGAGTGATAAAGTAATAGTAGATTTTTACGAAAAGCAAAGGGCAGTTACCCCTGGGCAATATGTAGTATTCTATACCGAAACCGATTGCTTAGGTGGAGGAGTAATAGAGGAAGTAATTAAATAGATTATTTATAAACTAGGATAATTGAGATATATTATAGGAATATATAATTAATTGAGTCCTAGTTTTTTATTTATAATTCGGTCTTGAAATAGGGAAAGAAATATGTTATTATATATTTGGAAGTGAATGTATATTTAAAAATATTAAATGTATGCTTTTAAAATATTAAAAGGATATATCTAAATAAGAATAAATATTTTTAAATGTATTAGAAGATATTATTAAGGGGAAAATATGAGGCAGGAGATTTACGATTATCTAAATAGCAAGGAATATGACCTACTAGCAGAAAAGCTAATGTATATGGTTTCTGGCGAGATGGATTCTGATGCCTTTGAATTTGAAGATGGCGAATTAAAAGAGATAATGGGTAATTGGGCTACTGGGCTAGTGTATCCATTTAGCAATGAATATTTAGAGGAATTTTTCGATAAAATTGATTTGACTGGCGGCAGAGCAATGGTGGTAGGCAGTTCGGGTGACCAAGTGCTTCACGCTGTAGATAAGGGTGCTAAAGATATTACTTTAGTTGATGGCAATATGTGGACACTACCTTTTGTGGAATTAAAATTAGCAGCTATGAAAAATCTTTCTTATGAAGACTTTAAAACATATATGTGTTATGGCAATGTCTTCTACTCAAAAATGTATTCAAAGGTCTCCCACGATTTAAGCAAACAATCCCAAGCATTCTGGGATAAAATAATGTTTGAGTTACCATGGAGTATTCAAAATAGGGCACTGGAAATATTCTCACACAATGGCATAGAGGGGCAAGACTATCAATATGGAATGAAATTTCATTCTTACTATACTAGCAAGAAAAAATTTAATGAGTTAAAAGCAAAATTAAAAGATGCTAAAGTGGATATCAAGATAGCCGACCTATCTGATTTTCCTAAAGTTGCAGATGGCAAGTACGACTTAATAATGCTATCTAATATACTAGACTATGTTAAGCAAAAAGATTTCTTCCCTATCCTAAAAGATTTGAATGATAATCACTTAACCGATAGTGGCAAGATTCAGGCTTATACTGTGCTTAGTCCATCGGTGGATAGAAAGATTACATCGGCTAGAAACTTTGAGAATGGAATGGCTAAATTTTTTAAACACTGCGATGAATTGGATATTAATCTAGAACATAGATTACTAGGATTAAAGGGCAAGGGAGCACTAAGAACCCTTATAGGCTACCAACCACAAATGAATTACATTTTAGGCAAAAGTGACCTAGAATATGTAGATAAAGATTTGGGTGGCAGAAATAAATAAAGAAGAAAAAATATATAATATCTCACTGGGATTGAGTGAAACTTGTGATAAGGTTTGCTTAACCCAATAGTGGGATATTTTTTTATTTAAAAATATTACAATATATACTTGACAGTTGAGTGTATATTCAACTATAATGGTGGTAACAATTGAATAAATATTCAACTATAATATAAAAGGGAATGTATTATGAAAGAGAGTAAATGTGATTGTGGGTGTATTAATCCCGAGCATATAAATACTGCTAATACTTTGATAAAAAATTTGCCGATATGCAATCTGGTAGATTTTTACAAGGCCTTTGCAGATGAGACTAGGCTAAAGATAATATGTATATTAGATGAGGTGGGGGAGATGTGCGTTTGCGATATCGCCTATTCACTAGGTATGACCAAATCTGCCATATCTCATCAATTGAGATATCTAAAAGATATGAATTTATTATCTGCTAGAAAGAGTGGCAAAGAGGTCTACTATACACTAGCAGATGAACATATTAAGGATTTGTACGAGATAGGTCTTAGACATGTAGGAGAGGGATTATGAAAAAGGAATACAATATAGTAGGATTAGATTGTGGGCATTGTGCCTTGACTCTAGAAAAATATTTAGAGAGGGTAGAGGGCGTAAAATCTTGCAATGTTAATTTTTCTACTAGTAAATTATTTTTAGAAATAGAAGATGAGAATAGCAAGGCTATTATTAAGAATATATTTAAGAGTGCCAAGGAGTGTAATCCATCGGTAAAGATAACTGAGGAGAAGGGCGAAGAGGCTGGAATTAATTATATTGACATTATCTTATTCTTTGTTGGCTTTATAATGGGGCTTATTGTCATATTCGCACCATTAAATCCAGTTTTATACTGGATTATGCTAGTAATATCTGCTTTGCTTATGGGATACAAGACCTATTACAAGGCATTATTACAATTAAAGATATTTAAACTAAACGAAAATACTCTAGTCACCCTATCGGTTATTGGTGCAGTAGCAGTTGGCGAAGAAATGGAAGCCCTAATGGTTATAGCACTATACACTATAGGCAAGATGCTTGAAGCAAAGGCTGTTAGATTTTCTAGAAAGAGTATATCTTCCCTTATTAGTTCGCAACCCGAATATGCTTGTATAATTGCTGATGGTAAGGAGACTAAAGTTAAACCCGAGGTTGTTAAAATTGGGGACAAGATAATTGTTCGTGCCGGAGAAAAGATTGCTCTAGATGGCAAGGTAGTAGAGGGTAATGCTACTGTAGATAAGAGGCACTTGACTGGTGAGAGTGTGCCGGTTGTTGTAAGCACGGGGGATTATATCGAGTCGGGGTCGATAGTATTAGATAGTATGCTAATTATAGAGGTCACTAGCGAGTACAAAGATAGTACGGTTTCTAAGATATTAGAATTAGTTAGCAATGCTTCATCTAAAAAATCCAAGACTGAGACTGTCATATCTAAGTTTTCATCTTATTACACTTTGGGTGTATTAGTACTAGCTATCATAACATTTGGCATATCTTGGATAGTATTAAAAGATGTATACACAGCAATATATCGAGGACTAATATTCCTAGTAGTATCCTGTCCTTGTGCATTTGCAATTTCCGTTCCACTAGGATACTTTAGTGGAATAGGTAGATGCAGTAGGTCGGGCATACTTATTAAAGGTAGTAATTATCTAGATGCTGTTGCTAAATTAAATTATATGTGCTTTGATAAAACTGGCACACTTACTACTGGTGAATTTGTAGTAGAGGATATCATTTTAGAAAAGGGTGTAGAAAAAGATAGTCTTCTTAAAAATGTTGTAGCAGGAGAGAAACATTCCTTGCACCCAATCGCTAAAGCAATATGTAAGTACTATGGCAAAGATGTAAGAGTAAAGGTAACCGACTTTAAAGAAATCACTGGCAAGGGAATTGAATATAAAATAGGTGAAGATAAATACTCTATCGGCAGAAGTTCTGACGACCTAGGCAATACATCAGTTGAGATAAAGAAGAATGGCAAAAAGCAAGGTGTAATTGTCCTTACCGATGAAATCAAGTCGGGCAATATCGACCTTATCAAAGATTTAAAAGCATTAGGTGTAAAATCTGTGATGCTAACTGGAGACAAAGAAACGGTTGCAAAGAATGTTGCTTGTAAAATGGGAATCGATGAGTATCGAGCAGAATTAATGCCAGATGACAAATACAAAGTTTTACAGGAATTAAAGGACAAGGGATATAATGTAGGCTTTGTGGGCGATGGAATCAATGATGCCCCAGCACTAACTCTATCCGATGTAGGAATCAGTATGGGGATTAAGGGTAGTGATGCCACTATTGAAAGTAGTGATGTAGTAATCGCCGATGATAATATTTCTAAAATACCTAAGCTTATAAATGTTTCTAGATATACCAAAAAGATTGTTTGGGAAAATATAATTTTCTCGGCAGTTACTAAACTTACTTTCTTAGTATTAGGAGCACTAGGAATTACAGGAATGCTACTAGCCGTATTTGCCGATGTGGGTGTAACCCTAATTGCAATCCTAAATAGCTTAAGAGTCCTAAACTGCCATAAAGACTAATATTGAGATAAAAAAAGAAGTGTATCAAATACACTTCTTTTTGCTATCTAATTACTCTTGACTAGCCATATAAGATGCCATTCTTAGTAACTGTGTGCTATAGCCGTACTCATTGTCGTACCAAGCAACTAGTTTTACAAATGTAGGGGAAAGCATAATTCCTGCACTAGCATCAAATATACTTGCTCTATTGTCGCTCATAAAGTCGCTAGATACTAGAGGCTCTTCGGTGTAACCTAAGATTCCTTTTAATTCATTTTCACTAGCTCTCTTCATAGCTTCTTTGATTTCTTCGTAAGTAGTTTCTTTCTCTAATCTAACAGTTAGGTCTACTACTGATACATTAAGAGTAGGAACTCTGAAACTCATACCAGTTAATTTACCATTTAGCTCAGGGATAACCTTGCCAACAGCTTTTGCAGCACCAGTTGAACTAGGGATAATATTGCCACTAGCAGCTCTACCACCTCTCCAGTCCTTTTTGCTAGGACCATCTACTGTCAATTGAGTAGCAGTAGTGGAGTGAACGGTAGTCATTAGTCCTTCTACTACGCCGAAGTTGTCTTTAACTACTTTAGTTAAAGGTGCTAGACAGTTAGTAGTACAACTAGCATTAGATACTATTTGCATATCTTTATTATATGTTTTCTCGTTTACGCCGTATACAAACATAGGTGCATCTTTGCTAGGTGCAGAGATGATAACTTTTTTAGCGCCACCTACTAAGTGTTTACTAGCGCCCTCAATGGTTGTAAACTTACCAGTACATTCTACAACGTAATCTACTTTTACAGATTTCCAGTCAATTTCTTCTGGGTTCATAACTGCAAAGAATTTAACCTTTTTACCATTGATGATTAAGTTCTCTTCGTCATAACTAAGTGTGCCCTTGAATGTGCCATGCATTGAATCTCTCTCTAGTAGATATTTAGCATAGTCTACTGATAGGAATGGGTCATTGATTCCTACTACTTCTACATCGTCAAAGTCTTGTGAAATTCTGGTAATCAATCTTCCGATTCTGCCGAAACCATTGATGCCAAGTCTAATTTTCTTGCTCATATTTACTCCTTAAAATTTGTTATTTTTAACATTTATAATTATACCAAGTTTTCTCTATTTAAAGCAACTAAATTTGGACAAATAAATTTGCCGTCTTCGTAAATTAATTTGTCGTCAAAGTATATCTTGCCACCACCATCTTTTGGTGAGTGTCTCTGGATTAGGTCTAGGTGTACAGCACTCTTATTGCCATTGTAACAATCGTCATAACTGCTACCTATGGCTAGGTGTATGCTTCCCGATATTTTTTCGTCAAATAATATATCTTTAACTGAATATGTGCAATATGGGTTTAGTCCGAATGAAAATTCGCCTAGATATCTGCTACCCTCATCGGTATCTAGTATTTCACGGAATTTTTCCTTTTCGTTACAATCGTGGTCGATTATTTTGCCGTCCTTAAAGGTAAGGGTAATATCGTTAAATTCTACACCATTATCTAGGGCAGGGGTATTGAATTTGATAGTGCCATTGACCGAGTCTTTGACAGGGGCAGTGTAACATTCGCCATCTGGGATATTGCATTCACCACTGCATTTGATAGCAGGTAGCCCTTTGATAGAAAAACTTAAATTGGTAGTAGGTGTTACTATCCTTACCTTATCGGTTTTTTCCATTAGTTCTTTTAATGGTTGCATCTTTTTATTGAGTCCCTCATAGTCTAGAGTGCATACATTAAAGAAAAATTCTTCAAATTTTTCGCTACTCATCTGGCTACTTTGAGCAAACGATGGATTAGGATATCTAAGTAATACCCACTTTTTGCTACATCTAATATTAAAGTGTATTGGTTCTACATATATTTTGCTGTAATTTGCAAAGGCATCACTAGGAACATCGGATAATTCAAAGTCGTTTTTGCTACCACCTATTAGTATTACGGCATCGGCAGATTGCATTATTGGCTTAACCATATCTTTGTAGTACTCAAACATCTCTTTGCTGGAATTTAGTAAAAGCCTTCTTTTTATCTTTTTATCTAGCCTATATACTAGTGGAATGGCTTTTGCTTTTACTATCTCCTCTATTAAGCACTCTATTAGACTATCTGGACAATCACTGTATGTTATTAGAACTTTCTCACCCGGATTAACGTGGCACGAATAGTTAACTAATTTATTTGCTAGTTTCTCTTCTGCTAATAATTTATTGAACATATTATTTACTCCTTTTTTTAGTATATTATGCAAGTTTAATACAAAAATTAAAATTTATCTACTAAATGAATAAAAAAAGACAAAAATTAATTTTGCCTTTTTATAATTCTTTATTTTTTATTAGAAATATTGTATTTTTCTAGTTTGTTTCTTAAATCGTTTAATTCTGGTAATTCGGTTGCAAGACCTACTCTAGAATGTAATGTCCTCTTTGTTGCATAGATATATGCTAGTATTATTCCAAATGCACCTACGGTAAATAGGAGAATATATACTACTATATTCATAGCCCAGCTTAGTCCGATTGCTACAAATCCTACTGCTAGACAAGCAATTGCTATTAGTAGGGAGGTAAGGGCTACTATTCCACAAACTTTTTGTGCCTTGATTTTCTCCGAATATATCTTATTCTCTTTCATTTTGTTATCTATTTCTATTTGGATAATATCTACACTGTATCCCACGAAACTATCTAGTACTCTTAATTGTCTATTCTTTAGGGGTAATTGATTAATAGTCTTTACTACATCTTGATCTAGTAATTGGATATCTGTCTCGGCTAGGTAGTCGGGAGAAATGCCTAGCATTTTGATTCCCATACTATAGAAGAATCTCTTCATCTTAACCCAAAGTTTTTTAAGTCCAGAATATTCTTTCTTTAGATAAACTAATTTGTTTCCAGCCTTCCAGCTAGATAAGAAAGCCTTGATAACATCTACATTAGGCTCTTCCTTGGCAGAGTAAATGATAGTAGCATCATAATCTCCCGTCATCTCCATACCTAGGGTGATAAGTTTATGCTCATTTACTGGTCTATCTACCATAAAAGCCTTGATTCTAGAATTATCTAGATATGTAGTTCTAACCTTGGTAAAGAAACTATTTAATTTGCCATTGATAGCAAAGTAGATATCATAATCTACATCGCAACCCTCGTCTATTTTGTTAACTGTATTTTCTAATTCAATTTCCTCTAATACAGGTATTATAAAAGCTAATTTCATAAAAGCTCCCCTTTGTAAGTCATAACTAATAATTATTTTATGTTTTTAATACATTAATATATTAGTATTTTATATTAATCTTACAAAAAAAACAATTAAAACATAAAAAATATTTAATTTTTATTGTGGGATAATATGTAATATGATGTGGGCAGAGTGGGAGATTAGATTGTTATTTTGCATTAAGGAAATTTTAATCTTAAATAAAATGTATTTTGCCATATTTAATTTGCCAAAGTTGTTTTCTTGTAATAAAATATAATATACAAAAAGGAGAGAGGTATGGAATTACAAAATTCAAAAGAAATTTTTAAATCTGCACTAAAAAATAACTATGCTATAGGTGCATTCAATTTTATTAATATTGAGACTCTAAAAAGTATACTTAGAGCAGCAGAAGAGAATAAAAGCCCAGTAATAGTACAATGTTCTACTGGCGCTATCAAGTATGCAGGAGTAGATGTACTAGCTAGTATCTGCAAACTTTATGCTAAAGATATGACCGTGCCAGTTTGTTTAAACCTAGACCATGGCAAAACATTTGAAGATTGCAAAATGTGTATAGATGCAGGATTTACTAATGTAATGATAGATGCTTCATCTTTGCCTTATGAGGAGAATATCGCTTTAACTAAAAAGGTCGTTGAGTATGCTCATAGCAAGGGTGTAACAGTTGAGGCAGAATTAGGTGTTTTAGCAGGAGTAGAGGACGAGGTATCTGCTAGTGAAGAAGATGCTAAATTTACTAATCCTAAACAAGCTAAAGACTTTGTTACTAGAACGGGTGTAGATAGCCTAGCAGTTGCCATTGGCACTAGTCATGGAACAGTTAAATTTAAGGGCGAACCTAAATTAAGATTTGATATTCTTGAGGCTATTGGCGAAGAATTGCCAGATTTTCCACTAGTATTACACGGAGCTAGTAGTATTCCTCAAGATATGGTTGCTTTGGCAGAGGAATATGGCGCTAAATTAAAAGGTTCAATTGGTATCCCTGAGGAAATGCTTAGAAAGGCTTGTGCTATGAATGTTTGTAAGGTAAATGTAGATAGCGACTTAAGACTATCCTTTACTGCCGGTGTTAGAAAATCTTTTGTAGAAAATCCAGAGAATGTGGATATGAGAGTATACAATAAGGTTGGAATGGAACTGATTACAAATGTAGTTAAGAATAAAATGGACAATGTATTCGCTAGTTCAAATAGAGCATAGAGTATTTAGAAAAAACTTTGATTTGTGAGAATCCTTTTCTTATATTCAAAGTTTTTTATTGTAAATAGACAGATTATAGTGTCGAAAATTTTGCAGACTTTAACAAGAAGTGCGATAGGGTTTATTAAAATGGGGCTGATATAGAGATAATGTTAACTGATATTAAGGAGAGGTTTATGGCAGAATACGAAATATTATCAGAAAGTTGTAAAATTGCTTGGAGAGGAAATCTTAACATTAAAAATGGTAGAGTCACACAAGTAAGTGGATATGTTTTTAACAAACACAATCAGCTTCTGATAGTAAAAAATAATGATGTATGGACAATTCCAGGAGGCCATCCAGAAAAAAACGAAAGTAAAGAGGATACTTTAAAAAGAGAATTGATGGAAGAAGCTTGTGTAACTTTGGGGGAAGTAAGTTATCTTGGGGCAGTAGAAGTTCAAGAAAATAGTGAAACATATTTTCAATTACGATATACTGCAAGAACTTCGGAAATTCTTCCGTTTAAGCAGGAATGGGAGACGTGCGAAAGAAAATTTATTGATATAAAAGATTTGCCTAGGTACATAAAGTGGTCAAACGGAATAGTATTTAATCAACAGATTATGGCTGCAAAAAAACATTGGGGTATGTAACGAGCTTATGAAAATATTAATCTATCAACCTAGGGTTTCATATTATACGGGGTGGAGGAGAGGTGTATCTTCTTCAAATGGCAAAAATTTTTTATTAGATATAAAATTAGATCAATAAAAAAGGGGAATTTTAAGTGGAGAGATTTTTTTAAGGTTAAATTTAAAAACGATTATACTTTTGGTGTCGTATTTTTAAAAAGAAAAAGGGGGAACAGACAAAAGAAAAAGGCTTAGATTCTTCTAAGCCTTTTTCTTTGCATAAGAGAACTAAATATTAGTCATCTTTTTTCATTTTTTTAAGGTTTGCAGTAAGGGAAGATAATTTGCTTCCAACTTCTTTTAATTCCTCATCATTCTCAGCTGTCTCTTCGGTAGCAACTGCTTCTTCGCTAACTTGGTTAGCAGCCTCAGCAAATTCCTCGTTAGTAACTTCGGTCATCTCTTCCTCTAGTTCAGTTTGGGAAGCCTCTGTTAATGCTGTCATTGGGTCGCTAGTCATATCCTCTGATGCAGGGAACATCTCTTCATCGATTTCTACTGCACAGATGTCATTTAATTCTACTTTTAGAGTTTTCTCTAGAGTCTTTTTGTAAGGGATATATGCTTTAGATAATGCAGCTTCATAAGCCTTTAGAGCTTTTGGATTGCAACCTAATCTAGTTAGCATATCTTTAGCAGAGAAGAATGCAACTACTGCTTTAGCTGATTCAACCATTTTCTCTACTACAGCCATTTGTTTAGCTACTTTGTCTGGTTTAGCACCGAATAATTCGTTTGCTTTCTCTTCGCATAGAGCTACGTTTGCTTGAACAGTATCCATAGAGTATTGGAATTCACCAGCAGAAATGCTATCGAAATTGCTCTCTAGTACAAATTCATTAGTTACTTGCTCGATTATATTCTCTAATATTGCGCCACCGTGTTCGCCTAGGATTAATACCTCGTGACCCTCTTGACATTGAGCTAGGTCGCCATCGAATAGGTCATAATTAGATGTAACAGCATCACTCTTTGTATCTTTTTGGATTAATGTTAGGTTTGCTAATACTTTAGCTTTTAGATTAGCTAGTTCAGCAAGTTTTGCTTGTTCTTCTTTTTGAAGATTGGCAACTAAAGTTTCCACTTTTAATAACTTATTGCCCTCATAGAAATTTTGAAGAGTTTTAGCAGCAACGATTAAAGTATTTCTATCTCCACTTACTTGAGAATTTAAAAATTCTTTAGTCTCTTGCTCTAAAGCATATAGATTAGCAAGTAGTGCATTTGTATCTGCTACTAGACTATCTACTTTTTTGTTTTTGCTAGGCACTTCTGCGAATAGAGTATTGCCATTAGCTAAGATTTCTACAATATTCATATGTATGTTCTCCCACTTTTAATATATTAATCTTTTGGATTTATGCCTTTATTTTAACACAAAAATATATTTTTATAAAGCAAATTAAATAGGCATAAGAGGGATTTTTTTAAAATTTTGTTTTGTTAAGAGGGGTAAATGTGCTATTATTGATGTAATAGAATTATTTGGGAGGTGGGCTGTGATAAGTATAGATAAAGAGTATTCGGCGCTCTACGAGATACAAAAATCTAAATTTTATTCATTTGCCTATCCCGTTTTTGATGCCTGTAGGGCAGGTGAAATTATTGAAAATATTAGGAGGGAACATAAGGGTGCTACACATGTATGCTATGCTTATGTGCTAGATTCTCCTAAGGTAGAGAAGATGAGCGATGATGGAGAGCCTACCGGCACGGCAGGTAAACCAATGCTAGAACTTTTGAAAAAGAAAAAACTAAGCAATGTGCTACTAATAATAGTTAGATATTTCGGTGGAATTAAATTGGGTGCAGGTGGACTAGTTAGGGCATACACTACGGCTGGAAATATGGCACTTAATGATATTAAGATATCCGAATTTGTAGAGGTTAAGAAATATATGGCTATATGTCCTTGCGATATAGGGGCAAGGGTTATATCCTCTATCCAGAGTATGGGTGGCGAGATACTTAGCAATGTATTTGGCGAGAGGGTTACTATAGAATTTTTGAGTAGGGTAGATGTATCCCAATTGAGTGCTCTATATAAAGATATGGAAATAAAGGAATTAGGAAGGGAACTAAGGTGTCAGTAATTACAAAATTAGAGGTGCAAAAGAAGAATGAGTCTAGAGCGAATCTATATCTAGATGACGCATTCTATGCTGGGATATCTATAGAGACGTGCATAAAGAAACATCTTAAAAAGGGTGTAGAGATAGATAGAGATACTTTAGACGAGATTATCCTAGATGACGAAAAGAGTGTGGCTATGGCAAAGGCCACTAAATATATGGGTGGAGCACTAAAGACAACT
This sequence comes from uncultured Christensenella sp., assembly GCA_964439345.1. Taxonomy (GTDB): domain Bacteria; phylum Bacillota; class Clostridia; order Christensenellales; family UBA1242; genus UBA11490. The sequence continues at coordinate 10,972 of CAYTNS010000002.1, read as the reverse complement.
AAGCAAATAAGGGATTATTTAAAAGGCAAAGATTTTGCCCCTGCAACCATAGATTATGTTATAGATAAAATGCTAGAGTATGGATATCTAGATGATGAAAACTATGCTAGGTCATTTGTGTTGACTTACTCAAATAAATATGGTAAGTTAAAACTAAGAAGTCTGCTTAGGTCAAAAGGCATAAAAGATAGTATCCTAGATGACATATTAGATGGCGAAGAAGAAGTGCCAGATAATATGGAGGCTGTAGCAGATAAATATCTAAAAAATAAGGAATTAGATGAAAAAAATATAGCCAGACTTATTAGATTTTTATCTAGCAGAGGCTATGAATTTGATAAAATAAAATCGTATATTTCTAAAATAAAAAAGGGTGATTAGAATGAAAGTAGGAATAGATATTTTAGATGTTGTTAGAATGGAAAAATTTGTTCAAAATGAACATTTTTTAGATAAGTACTTTACCGAGTACGAGATTGCGTATGTCTCTAGAACTAGGAGAACTACTCAGTCTTTGGCAGGGATTTATTCTGCAAAAGAGGCTTTTTTAAAGGCTCTAGGCATAGGCATTGGTGGTGGAATTGCTCTAAACGAGATAGAAATCAGGCACGAAAATACAGGTAAACCATATATCAGTCTTACATCTAGCAAGGCAAATATTATGATAAAAACTATGGGTGTGGAATCTATAGAGATTAATATTTCGCATACCGATGAAGTGTGTACAGCCGTTTGTTTACTAAAAATGGCAGATGATTAATACCTAAATTAATAATTTAATCCTCATTTGATATGGGGATTTTTTCTTTTTTGTAGCGATTAATGAGTAAAATCGGTGAATAATGTCGAGAAAAAATAATGCAAATTTTTTAATAAATTTTTTACTTTTGCATAAAGTATATTAAAGTTAGAAAAAGTGCCTAAATATTGGGAGAAATAAGTATTAATGAAAATTTTAAAAAATAAGCATATTTATAAAAAATCTGTAAATAATCTTGATATAAAAAATCACATTTTGGGCGTCCAAAGACATAATGTAAGTAAGGACATTGCAAGGGCGTATCTTGAAATGTCCCCAGTGTATTTAGAATTAGATGCCGACTTTCAAAAAATAGATGTGGTAGATTTAGAATTTTATGAGAGATGGTTGAATGAACGATATTAAAAGAGGAGAATTATATTATGCCGATTTAAGCCCTGTGGTCGGAAGCGAACAGGGTGGCGTTAGACCAGTATTGGTAGTGCAAAATGATGTTGGCAATAAATATAGCCCCACTGTTATTGTCGCTGCCATAACTAGTCAGATAAATAAGGCAAAAATCCCTACGCATATAGAACTTAGCACCGATTATGGCCTGGCTAAGGATAGTGTGCTACTACTAGAACAAATTCGTACACTTGATAAAAGACGATTAAAAGAAAAAATTGGCTTTTTAGACGATAAATGTATGAAATCAGTAAATGAAGCCTTGCTAATATCTTTAGGCTTTTGATTGTGCCCATTCACATTAGTGTGATGGGCATTTTTACTTCTTAGTGTTAACTTGATGGGCTTTTGTGTCTCCATATTAAGATGAGGAGACTTTTGCCCCTCTATATCTTAGGAGGGGTTTTATTATGTCTTTTAGTCATACTTATGGAACGGCTGGGCTAGTGTAGAGATAAATATTACATAGTATTAATAATACTATTTAATGGGATTTTCTTTAATTCACCTATTGACAAAAGACTTGCATTAAACTATAATATTTGTAAACAAGAAGAATGTTGTCTTGTCATGGAGGAAGAATGGAAACTAAATTTGAATTAAGATTAAATACTCAATATGACTCAAGCACTCTACTTTCTGCCTTTGCTAATGGACTAGCTTTTGAATTTTTATTAGATAGAGTTAGAGAGGAATTAAGAAGTGCAGATATAGAGAAGGGCGACCTATTTGATGGAATTGGTGTAATTGCATCGAATAGTGCTGATGTTTCTTTTGGCAGTGTGCAAGAGTGGATTAATAATAAGGCAACGGCACAGAATGACTTACTAGCCGTAGTAGCAGTTATAGATAGCAGACTAGCAGAGATGGGTAAATCTATGGCTGGAGAATTTGCACAAGGAATTATGTCCGATATGACTGAATTTTTATTAAAGGTTAATTCCATTACTTTTGGTGAGGACTCAGTTACTATAGGCAGTGCAGATATTAGCCGTGAATATGTAGATAATGTTATATCTCAATTGTCTTTGGTTTCGGAGAATGAATTTCTAATAGGATTATCTTCTATGAAATTAAATCCTATTCCTCTAGAGACAAAGTCTTATGCAAATACATTTATTGAGGATAAATTAAAGAAACTTAATAAATTATGTGATAACCTATCTAATTCACTAGATAATAGTTTTGATAAATTGCAAGATACAGTTGTTAGTGTAAATAAGGAATTGTATGCAATATCTAATGATTCTATTACCGATGGCGAAAAGGCAGATAATGCTAGAAAGGCTCTTAGAGCACTTAATCCATATAGGCGTACGATAGATAAGGCAGAGGATACACTAATAGATGCTGTGGAATATTCTAGACAACTAACTATTCACGAGAATAAATTGAAACAGGCTGATGCTGAGAAATTAGCAAATACACAGGCTAAAATAGATGAATCTATGACAACTAGTGGCAAGGCTCAGGCTGAGAGAGATATGGTTTCTATGAGATTTATGAATGACCAGTATCTAGCAGGTATCAATGAGGCTCAACTAAGACTAAAGAAGATGAAAGAGAGAGTAGAGGAGTATCGCAAAAAGATAGACAATGTGGAATTAGCATTTAAGTCGGCTATTCCTACCGAGTCGGAGATGAAAAAATATTCTTCTATTAAACATAGATTACAAGACCTAGAGAATAGACTGGAGATTGCTGGTAGCCAGATGCAAAAGGATTCTGCTAGTAAAGAAGTATTATCTTTAGCAAAGGCTGGACTATCTACTCTAGTAGAGATATTCACCGAGGGCAAAGACTTATTTATGAGAAATAATCTAATGTCTGGCATATTTGCCTCAGTTAGTAGCCTATACAATCTAGGTGAAAATGAGGATAAGGTACTAGAGAAATCTCAGAAGAAATTTATTAGTGAAAAATTAGAAGATTATGCTAGTAGGAATGCTAGTTTGAATAAAGATTTGACTACCTTTAGGAAAATTGGCGATGAGGTTATTAGAGATGTTGCTATCGTTCTTGGCAAGAAAGTATCTAATGATACTCTATACGAGATGGCAGAGATACAGGAACTAGCTATTAATCAATCTAATCAATTACTAGAAATGATGAGAACTAATCACAGTAAACAATTGGAAATACTAGATGGAATACTTAGTGTTGACTAATATTACAGATGGTGCAATGGAAAAGGGAAGCAAAAAAATTATAAGGAAAAGGGGCTAAGGATATGGCCATAAGTAGTTTTAACGTTCATTATATTAATAATGCAGGAGAATCCGTTACAAAAAATATTAAGGATATTACTCCAGAGGAAAGAGCTGGTATCAGAGAATTGGTTGTTATGAACAATGCAAAAAAGACAATCAATGATATTGGTGATTTTACTGCTGCACTCAAGGGATTTGATGCTCTTGAGACTCTATACACACCTTCTAGAATGAATCTAAGAGTTAAGGATCTAAGGAGCAATTGCCCACGCCTATCTAGTGTAGTAGGACTTAGTAGAGGTAGCGATTGGGTAAATGGTCCATCATCTAATGATGCCGATTTTACTACTCTTAATTCTAAAGCACAAGTTAAGAAAAATGGCTATTATGCTTCAGTTTTTGAGGTTGCTAGAGATGGTCAAAACCAAGGTGGTTTAGATGACTTTTTAAGTGCTTCTAGGACTCTTATCAGTGATACTGGTATGGGTGAACCTTCTTATGTGGTTATGCTAGACGCAAAGGAAAGAATCAAACCAGAACCAGCACCAGAGACCGAGCACAAGCCATCTACTAGTGAATTACTAATAATGGCAAATAACTCAATAGAAGATTTAAGAGCAAACGGCGTAAATCTATCTAGTGAGCAAGAAAATAGTCTAAGACAACATTTCGTAGATAATAGGGGTATTACCTATTCTGAGATGGAGAACTTCGTTAATTCTGATGCTTTTAAAAATATCATCACTAGTGCAATTCCTGAGGGTGAAGATGTAAGTAAAATAGTAGGTAGTGCTACAGCAGCCACTATTGCTAGAGTTAGGGCAATGGAAGATATGTTTGCAACCAAACTTGTTATGTTAGATGACAAAGTAGGTAGATCGGTTGGCAAGGCTGCAGCTGCTACTATTGGTAAAATTGATTCTATGGGCAGAGACCTAAATGGTAGAATTGATGAATTAGATGCTAGAACAACTAGCAGTATTGGTAAAGCAACAGCAGCTACTATCGCTAGAGTACATAATATGCAAAATGATATGGCTAGTGGCTTTGCTTCCATACAAGATGATATCGCCTCAGTAGATGGCAAGGTCGGTAGGTCAGTAGGTAAGGCTACTGCTGCAACAATTGCTAGAATGCACAATATGCAAAATGATATGGCTAGTGGTTTTGCCTCCGTTCAAGATGATGTTGCTTCTTTAGATAGTAAAGTTGGTAGGTCTGTAGGCAAGAGTACTGCACAGGTAATCAGCAGATTAGATAATATGGATAGAAGCAATAGCAATAATTTTGCTCAAGTTGCAGAACAATTAAAGACTCTTGCTGGTGGTCAAGCAGTATATGGCGAGATACTTAATATCTTGGCTACATACCAGACTAATCTAGATGCAATACAGGCTCAAATGAGTGCTATGGCAGGGGCTATGGCTAATATGGCTCAAGCTAGTGCTAATGCTCCAGCTACTCCAGCACAGCCTCAACAAGCACCTACATACAATATCAGTAATGTTACAGGTAATGTAACTATTATAAATGGAAATATTACAGTTGCAGAGAATGGCTCAGTTAATATTGGTAATTACAATAGTCCAATGATGAGTGCTCCTGCTGGACAAGCACAAGCAACCCCAGTAGGTGGTACATCAGTACCTCCTGCAAATCCTGTAAGTGGAAATGCTAACCCCGTTCCTCCAGTACCTCCTACAGGTGGTACAACTCCTACAGGTCCAGTACCTCCAGTAGGTGGGGTAACTCCTCCAGTTGGTGGGGTAACAAATCCAACTAATCCAACAAATCCTACAGGTGGTTCAAACGCTCCTGCTAAACCTCCAGTAACTCCAGCACCAACTAAGCCAGTTACTGGTGTTACACCACCTCCAGCTAAGCCAACTCAGACAGCTCAATTGCCTCCTGCAAAGAAAAAACAGGTAAAGGTTCTTAAACAATCTCAAAAATTAATGGATATGCTTCACGAGCCTAAATTGCCATGGTACAAGAGAATGGGCAGATTTATTGCTAGACACCCATTCCGTAGTGCATTAATTGGCCTAGGTGCAGGTGCATTACTTGCTACAGGTGTTGGCGCTATTGCAGCTGGTGGCTTGGGTGCAGCATTAACTACTGCTAATATGTTCTTCCCAACAATCGCTACAGGCGCAGTAATGGGAGCAGGTGTAGGACTAGCAGGTTCATTAGTTTCTAGAATAACTCCTGCTGGTAGAAGACAGAGAAAATATACTAAGTTTATGAAGAAATACAATAAGGCTATGAAGAAAAAGGCAAAAGTTGCTTCTAAAACTGCTAGTATTCAAAGAACTCAGGATAATATCCAGGAATTGAGACAAAAACAAAGAAGTGGCAATTTATTCGCTAAATTGGGTGTTTACAAGGCTGCTAAGGGTATTCAAAGAAAAGTACTTAGAAGTCACAGAAGGTCACTAAGTAAGGCTAAAGCTAGTTATGTAGAGACTGTAGATAAGGCAGTTACTGCTAAACAAAAACTAAATGATTTAGAGAGCAAAAAGACTATGGCTCTAGGTGGTTATCTAAATAAGAAACACAAATTAGATAATAAACTAGCTAGTGGTAAATTAGACCCAGAAGAGTATGCTGATGATATGGCAGACCTAGAATTTGAGATGCCGGGATTGTATCAAGTTAGTGATGATTACAAGACTGGTGATACCGAGGTTAAGGAATTAATCGAGGGAATTGCAGATGTAGGCGTTAGCCCAACAGCTGTTAGCCCTACTGCTCTTAGCATTATGTCCGAAATCAAGAAGAGAAATTCTAAAAAGACATTAAAGGTTGAAACCGAAGAATATTTAGAAGATGTAACTCCTGCTGAAGAGGCTCTTGCTAAGAAAGATAAGGCACTAGCTGCAGAATTAGCAAAGAGAAAAGCAGAAATTGCTAAACAAAGAGCTGAAATGAAAGATTATACTGACGCTAAAAACGCAGGAATCGATGTTGACGCTCTAGAAAAATAATTATTACTAGGTAATAAAAAACTCACTATACAATTTTATGTGTAGTGAGTTTTTTGTTTTTCTATTTAATTTAATCTTCTAATCCTAGTAAATAATCGGTTGTTACACCAAAAAATTGGGCGAGTTTTATTAAATATTCTCCCTTGATATCATTTACGTCATTTTCCCAATTTATTATGGCTGCATCGCTTACGCCAATGGCTAAACCTAATTGTTTGGCAGATAGTTTTGCACCATTTCTTAGGTATCTTAGTCTCTCTCCAAATACTTTCATACTTTTATTATACTAAGAAAACTAAGTGAATATGTTGACACTAAGTTTTCTTAGTGGTATAATTTTAGAAAAATAATAGGAGGGGAAATGTCTAATTTTAAAAGAATGTTTTCATTGGTTTCGTGCTTTGTGATTTCCATTGTGTGTGGAATATTTGCACTACTTGCAACAATTAATTATTCGGAAATTGCAGATATTGAAAAAGGAGAGTTGGGTAGATATATTTCTGATTGGAATATTTGTATTATTATTTTTGTTGTGATTGTATTTTCTTTGGCGACAACTACATTATTATTACATATTTCTTTTTCAAAAGATGGGGGAGTAGATAAAGCCTTTCATTTGGTAGTATTTGTTTTAAATGTATTAGTGACCATTACTACTGTTATTATTTTTGCTGTATTACTATACAAAAAATCCGATTATATGTATAGAATAATAACGGGAGATATACAAACGGAAGTATTCGCAGATGCGATTGATTTGGTTAATGGCATTTTGGATATGATGTATAATGATTGTTTTATCTTATTGTTAATATCGTGTGTTGCAAATGTCTGTTGTTCGCTAATTTCACTTGGTAGGTACAATAATGTTAATAAAGAAGATTCAGAAGAGAAAGTTCTGCCGGTAAAAAGTGGGGACGGCACCGAAAATGACATCGTCAAATCGGAGATTGAAAAATTAAAAAAGGAATTAGAATTACAAGATTTAAAGAAAGAGTATGAATCTCTTTATAAAAAATTACATAAAAATGATGACGATAAAGAGAAAAAAGAGGATATAAACTAGATATTGGTTAAAAAAACGCACTCAGAGTTTTAAAAAGTGGGCAAGAATAAATGTTTTACTTTTTATGCTCTGGGTGTTTTTCTATTTATTTCCATCATCATATTTCCAAATTGTGACAATTAACTATTTGACTAAAATATAATTAATTGATAAGATAATATTGTTTCACAAAAATTAGATTTTTAATTAGTATTAATTATTTGTATTTTAAATTAGTCTAGTGAAATAGTATAAGGATATTTTTATGGGAAAGAAATTTGACGAGTATAATCGTAAAAATGTTGAATTTTTCGGTTTTAAATTTGAGGCAAAAACTTTTTGGACAACTATGGCGTGTGCTGTAGGCGTACTTCTTGTATTACTAGCCCTAACACTTTTTGGTGTGGGTATTAGTTGGTATGGTGTATTCTTTGGCCTAGGCTTTTTGGTAGCCCTTGCTCTATCTGGACAATTGTGCAAGGAGAGGGATATCAATCCCGATTACCCATTTACACTTATTTGGTGGGTTTTCCCATTTGCTATATTAGGTGCTAGGATTTACTTTTTGGTATTTGATGGCAGTTTCAATAGTTTCTGGGATATTTTCACTATTTGGAAGGGTGGACTTGCCGTATATGGTGGCATTATAGGTGGCTTTATAGGGCTAGTTATTAGTTGCCTTATTTCCAAGGTAAATATTGCTAAAATGACCGATGTAGTAGCGCCTTTGCTCGTTTTAGGACAGGCTTTTGGTAGAATTGGCTGTATCTTCGGTGGCTGTTGTTATGGGGTAGAGGTGACCAATAAGGCTCTTCAATGGTTCCCTATTGCACTTAAAATAAACGGTAGTTTCTACTATGCAACCAATTTTTATGAGTCTATACTAGATTTGTGCCTATTTTTCGCTCTTACAACCCTGCTTAGAAAGAATAAAACCACTGGTATGACCACCTTTGCCTATATGTTTGGTTATGGGCTTGTAAGGTTTATTTTGGAGGCTTTTAGAGAGGAAGGGCAGACCTTATTTATAGGTAGATATCCTGTATCTCAATTATTAAGTATTGTTTTGGTTATAGCTGGAGTAATTGGAATATGTACGTTACTTTTGGTTAATAATAGGAAAAAGGATACTAGCAAAGAGTAAGTTCCTTTTTAATCAAAAGGGCTACAATGGTTAAGATTAGAATTATTAAATATATCGGCATAGTATTATTTGCCCTCTATATCGTGGTTATTGCTTTGAGTCAGGGGTCGCAGGTGCTAGGGGGTATGGATATTTTGCTATTTTCCATATTACTGGCTAGTGTGTCACTAGTGTTATGCTTTAAGGGTGCTATATTAAAGAGTTATTCTACTCTGTGGTTTGCTCTGTCGCTAATACTATATGCTATATTGATAATTCTATTTGAGGTAGGTGGTGTAACTTACGAGGGGTATGGCTATCTCTTTGCTTACCTGCCAATTCTAGCTAGTATTATTATGCTTATTATGGGTAAAGTGGGGTATTTAAAGGTGATTATTTTAAATATATCCATCGCTTTGCCTGTGTCAATAATTTACAATATTAGTATGGGAATATGGCTAAAACTAGGGATTATTTTGTTGTCTTTTATAATGGGAGTTTTTATATCTAAAGGGATTACATTCGATAAGGAGAAAATATAAAATGGCTAAATTTGATATTAATAAAAAGGGTTATGACCCCGAGCAGGTGGATTCTTTTATTAATAAATTGAGTTTGAAATACGAAGAAAAACTATCTGAGCAAAGAGATAGGGTTTTTGCACTAAAAAATGAACTTTCCATTATGGAACAGAGACTGGATAATTACAAGGATAAAGATAAACAAATATCCCAAGCATTGATTTATGCTGTGGAAAAAGCCGAACAAATAGAGGGCAACGCTAGTAAATTATATGACTTAGAAATCAAGAGAATGAGACTACTTTATAAACAGTGGGAAGAGATTTTGGATAAACTAGGTCAATGTGATTTGGATAAGGATATTGCTAAAGAATTGAAGACTTTTAAGTCAACAGTTGAAGAAGTTCTTAGCCAGAATCAGAGGATTGGTTCGACCGTTGTTAGAAAAGATTTACATAATAATAGCACCGGTTATATTCGTAATTTGCTTAATAGAATGGATTATGCTATCAATTCTAAGGAAAAGCCACAGGCTACAAAATCTATCGTTCAGAGTCTATCTGCCGAGACCGAAAAAGAGACCAATAGAGTAATCAATCTAAAGGGTAAACTAGATAAGATTAAGGTCAAGGGTACTGGCAATATGGCAGAGGATTATCTAAATAGTGATGATATCGATTCTTCTGCATTTGAAAAAGCTCTTATTAGAAAGAAAAAAGCAGAAAAAAGTGAGAGTGGCTTCAGTCTAGAAGAGGCTATGAATCCTACCGAAGACTTAGATGAAATTATGAAAGCTTTTGATTTCTTCGTAGAAGAACACAAAGATTAATTTTAAGTTTTATGTAGGCTTTTATAAATTTTGTGATTAATAAAAATAGGCTAAATATAGCCGATATTTAAAAACTCATTTTTATAAAATAAAATACAAATCGGGTGGTAATAAAACACTCGATTTTTTTATTTATGATAATTTACTTGATAGAAAAATTTATTTTTGCTAATATCTAGTATATTATTATTGGAGGCATTATGGAAGAGCTAGATTTGTATGATATCCACTTAAATAAACTTAATAAGACCATTGTTAGAGGCGAGGGTATGCCAGGTGACGATGAGTATGTATTGGTCACAACTATATGGATTAGGAGTGGCATTAGATACTTAATTCAACATACTAGCCCAGAAAAGGGTTCAGTATATGCCTCAACTGGTGGCTGTGTTTCATCTGGAAATACCTCTAGAGAGCAAATTAAGATTGAATGCAAAGAGGAATTGGATTTTGATTTGAAAGACGAAAACTTGAGTTTCCTTGGTAGGATATATCTAGATAAAGCCATATTTGATATATACTACTATGAGGACGAGGATACCGACTTAGAGGAAATTAAATTTAATTTGCAGAAGGAAGAGGTTGAGAGCGTAGTTTGGCTAACAAAGGACGAGATAGAGGATTTGATTATCAAAGACGAATTTCGTGAATCGTCGGCTAATCAATATATGCAGTTTATTAGAAAGATGTAATTCTTTAGTGGGTGAAAGCTCATTTTTTTGTGTCAACTTATATATCTTTGCGAAAAAATTTATAATCCAGTCTATTAATAATTAAGGATTATCATATAAATATATTATATTTTATAAAATACTGTGGGAGAATTTTTTAGTGTTTAATGCCTTGCCTTGAGGGAATTATTTACCATCTTCAAAAGTGGGTAAATATTATATAGTATATGGATTGAGGGTAATTAAATCTAATTAATTGATTTGTGCTACTGAACACACGGGTGTGTGTATGTTAGAGGGTAAAAAATAAGTTAAAAAAAGTTAAAAAAATTGAGAAAAAGTGTTGACTTATGGCTTTGGGTGAGGTATACTAACATTG
>CAYTNS010000001.1:95968-106364 GCA_964439345.1 uncultured Christensenella sp. | reverse complement strand
GTAATTCTCTTGCCCTCTTCCGACATCGGTTTCTTTTTTTCTTCCATACAATCCCCTATTTTTGTTTTTAAAGTTATCCACAAAGACTATATCGATGTGGATAACTGTATTTTTCGTTTTTTAATGATTTATATCAAAAAGGCTATAAGACCATCTTGCCTTATAACCCAAGCTTAATTATACATTGAATCTAAATAGCATTATGTCGCCGTCTTTTACAACATAATCCTTGCCCTCTAGTCTAACTAGACCTTTTTCTTTAGCAAGAGTATAGCTGCCTAGTTCGGTAAGAACGGAGTAGTCAACAACCTCTGCTTTTATAAATCCTTTCTCAAAATCGGTGTGGATTTTACCTGCAGCCTGAGGTGCTTTAGTTCCCTTAGTAATAGTCCAAGCCCTAACCTCTTGCTCTCCTGCTGTTAGATAACTAATCAGTCCCAAGGTCTCATATCCGGCAACTACTAATTGGTCTAGACCGAAACTATCTATGCCTAATTCTTCCTTAAACATTGCTTTCTCTTCGTCATCTAGTTCGCATAGTTCCTCTTCCATTCTAGCAGATACAACTATAACCTTAGCACCCTCCGAACCAGCAAGTTCTTTTAATTTGGCAATGTTTTCTTTCTCGGCCTCTCCTTGCGAAGAAAACTCACTAACATTTGCACAATAAATTACTGGTTTGCTAGTGATTAAGAAAAAGCTCCTGATTAGTTCCTTTTCGTCATCATTTGCAGGATAACTCCTAACTGGCTTTTCGTGCTCTAGCAAATCTTTTAATTTGGCTAGTAATTCACATTCTTGTGCTAATTTTTTATCGCCATTTCTAAGAGCCTTTTGAGATTTCTCTAGTCTCTTTGTAACCGACTCTAGGTCGCTTAGGATTAATTCTAGATTGATTTCCTCCACATCTCTAATAGGGTCAATGCTACCCTCTACGTGAATAATCTTTGAATTTTCAAAACATCTAACTACATGGATAATAGCATCTACTTCTCTTATGTGGCTTAAGAATTTATTTCCTAGTCCCTCACCCTTTGATGCTCCTTTAACTAGACCAGCTATATCTACAACCTCTAGTATAGCAGGAGTAATCTTACGGGTATTGTACATCTTACCCAAAACATCTAGTCTACTATCTGGTACTGGCACTATAGCCACATTAGGCTCTATGGTACAGAATGGATAATTTTCACTAGGTATTTTTTTCTTTGTAATAGCATTAAAAAGTGTGCTCTTTCCTACATTAGGCAAACCTACTATTCCTACTTTCATATCTTCCTCTCTTTATATCTTTACTCGCATATCTATAAGTCTCCACCATCTCTATTTTTTAAATACAAAAAATATACTGGTGTGAAACTAAAGTTATGCAATTAATTTTTACTATCATATTCTAACATAATAAAATTATTTTTGGTAGTAAAATCTAAACATTTTGCAACTATTTGTAATCAAAAAGATTTTTTGCTCATACCTATAGTGTATAGTATTCCCCTTTGTACACAAATTGCGTGAGGTTAAAATATGCCACTAATCGTACTTTTAATATTAGCCGTAGTCCAAGGGCTAACAGAATTTTTGCCTATTAGTAGCAGTGGGCACTTAAATATCCTATATGACATTATGGGAGTAGAAGATAATACCCTACTGCTAAGTGTGATACTACACCTGTCCACCCTACTATCTGTACTAGTGTATTATAGGAAAGATATCCTACCCCTTATATGTCACCCCTTTTGCAAAACCAATAGAAAGATATTTATAACCACATTTTTCACAGGTATCGTTTTTATTCTCTTTAAGCCTCTTATAAGCAAATTCTTTAGCACGAAGTATTTATTTATTTTCTTTATTATAACAGCATTTCTATTATTTATTAGCGACTTTGTGTCAGAAAACAGGCTTTATAAGACAAGAATAATAAATAAATTGTCAGAAAATAAGATTTTATTACAACCCGACATCTTGGATATGCAGATAACATATAAGGAGGCTATAGTCATAGGACTTACTCAGGGATTAGCCACAATCCCTGGGATTAGTAGGAGTGGTAGTACTATAGCAATATCTGGATTAATGGGAGTAAAATGTGACAAAGCCAAATACTCCTTTCTAATATCCATTCCCATAATCCTACTTAGTCTAGTGTACACTTTAATATCGGGTGGAGGATTCTCAAATATAAATGTCTTGGCTCTAGCGATTGCCTTTATCGTCTGCTTCCTAGTGGGGTTACTCAGTATCAAATGGGTGGCAGTACTATCACGCAAAAATACGCTATCCTACTTTGGATATTATCTATTGATATTATCCACCTTCCTAATTGTCAATTCTGCCTTGCTTCATTGGTTCTAAAAAAATGCTCCGATTACTTTCTCACAATAGAGGAGAAGTAACCGAAGCAATATTTTTTGCAAACATTAAATTAGGAATACAAGCAAGGCAATTATTAATTGAGCCGAGTAGTACAAAAGGTGATTAATCACAATAAGTGGTTTGGATTGTAATTTGCCACCAAAGTACTGAGTGGATAAAACTATATCAGATAGGAAGAATAACATTAGAGCAATCATAGTAATCCACGACCCAGCATTAAATATAGCAAGTATCATAGTATAAACAACCATAAAGGATAGTACAAAAGTGTATCCCACACTTTGCCACAAATAATTGCCAAAATCTAATTTCATAAGTTTCTTGCCAAAGACAATAATTACAAAGGTTAGTGCAATGGCTGACCAAATACTAATAATTATAGAGAAGTCCAAAAAATCCAACGACTCAAGGGCCATAATAGTAAATGCCGAAAAGTACGCAAAGTGCCCCAAGGCAAAACTAAGCATTCCACTATTTAGATAGACTTTGTCATTATCATAGACAACCTTTAGGTCAAGTAGTATATCCCCTAGCATTCCAAATAGCAATCCCACTATAATTAAAATAACTGGGGTAGTATTTTCCAATTCGCAAGTGCCCAGCCCCACAACAGCCGTAACGACTAGGGATAGCGAGGCAAGGGCTTTTAGTAGAACCGATATAAGCCCACCTTTAATCGTCCTAAACACAATAAATAGCACTATCAGTGCACAAGATAAACATAGCATAATTATAGGTAGTGTTTCCATAATTTCTGCACCTCTTTTTCTTTTATTATAACAGAGGGCACAGAAAAATACAATTAAATTTGTACAAGACCCTTTCATCATACATAGCATAATGTAGCATTCTCACATTTTCGTCATTTCCATCAATTATTTTTTTATATAAAGAATGAGTAAATTGTAAAAATAAAAAGAGTTAACCCACACAATAAAATTAATTTTCTTTACAAATGAGAACAAATATAATATACTTTACTTATTAATAAAAATAATGTAGGTGAAATATGAAAGACTACGGAGATGAAAGATTAAAAAGAATGATAGAGCATAGACCACACGCTCCTAAAAGAGCCGTGATTACTGGCGGTATGCCTTATGGAAACAAAGACTTACACTATGGACATGTGTTAGGAATGTTTTTGTATGCCGACTTTATGGCTAGATTTTTGCGTGATAGAATAGGCAAAGAAAATGTAATATTTGTATCGGGAACCGATTGCTATGGTTCTCCTGCCCTAGAGACTCACAGAAAGAGAAAAGAGGCAGGAAAAGAGGAGAGCTTAAGCGATATGGTAAATGAATTTCACCTAAGGCAAGAAAAGGACCTAAAAGAATTTGAAATATCTCTAGATTTCTTCGGTGGTAGTGCTATAGGTGATGCCGTGCCATTCCACAATAAAGTAAGTGCAGATATCTTTAATAAACTATACGACAATGGTTACCTAAAGAAAATGTCCACCTATCAATTCTATGACGAAGAAAGCCAACAATTTTTAAATGGCAGACAGGTAATAGGTAAGTGCCCTTATGAAAATTGTGCTAGTGAAAAAGGCTATGCCGACGAATGTGATTTGGGTCACCAATATCAACCTAGTGAACTTATCGACCCAGTGAGCACTATTACAGGCAAGAAACCGGTCCTAAAGAAAATATCCAATTGGTATTTTGATTTGCCTAGATGTTTGCCTTTGCTTACCGAATGGGTAAATAGACTAGAGAAGACCGAGGCTAGACCATTCTTCCTAAAAGAGATTAAGGAATTTCTAAAGAAACCAGAAATCTACATTAAAAAAGACCAAATGGAAGCCTTTGAGGAAATCAGATACTTGTTACCAACCTTTGAACTAAGGGAAGAGAAAAGCAAAGCATCATTTGTACTAGTATTTGATAGATTAGAGGATAGAGAGTGTGCTTGTGAAATGCTTAGCGACAATGGCATTAGATATAGAACAGGTAAAACCCTAACCCCTAGCAGACTAAGTGGAAATATCGAATGGGGTGTACCAGTTCCAGATAAAGAGGATTTAAAGGGACTAACATTCTATGTATGGCCAGAGAGCCTATGGGCGCCTATATCATTTACTCAAACTTATCTACATTTGCAAGGAAAATCTCAAGACGAGTGGAAGAAATACTGGTGCAGTGATGATGCTTACATTTATCAAATCCTAGGCGAAGACAATGCCTACTTCTATGGTCCAGTACAACACGCTATGTGGCTATGCACTCAAGATGGAGAGCCTACCCTAGATGTACCAGAGGGCGACCTACATATGTCACACTTAATCGTAAATAAACACTCAATGTTTATGGGCAACAAGGCTAGTTCATCGGGAGCAATCAAACCACCAAAGCCAGAAGAATTATTAAAGTATTATACAGTCGAGCAATTAAGAATGCACTTCTTGGGACTATCTATAGGCAATACATCTTCTTCCTTTACACCTAAGGCTTTTGACCCAGATGCAAAAGAAAGCGATATCGACCCAGTTACAAAAGATGGCAACTTGCTAACAAATGTATATAATAGAGTACTAAGGACACTATTCTATACTTGGCAAAGTAGATTTGATGGAGTTGTCCCTAATAGAGAAATATCGGAAGATATCCTAAAATCTTGTACTATGACCATACTAAAAATAGAAAAATTGATGTTTGATAATAAATTCCATATGGTTATGTACGAACTAGATTCATTCATAAGAAACATCAATAAATACTTCGTTGCCAATGAAAAACTAGCAGGAGATGACGATGAGAAACTAGCACAAGTAATTGCAGATACTTTGCATATGGTAAAAGTTGCAATGATTTTACTTCACCCTGTTAGCCCTAAGAATATCGAAGCTCTAGCTGACGACCTAAAGGTAAGCAAAGATATATTTAGTTGGGATACTATCAACGACCCTATTTACGATTTTGTAGAAGATAAAGATAATTACAGGCCTAAATTTATCGAAGCAAAATACGACTTCTTTAAAAAGCACCCTAGTCAATTACAATTTGACTAATATCTCAATAGATATATAAAGGGATATTTGATTATCTTCACAATTAAACAAATAAAAACACTAGATATTTTACATATAGCAGATACTTACTATATAGACAAACGTCTAGTGTTTTTTTCATTACATATTTTGGAAATGTTACTTTAGAATAAATCCCCTCCCTAGTAGCCAAAATATAATAACAATATATCAAAGGAGGGGTATATGGATTTTGATAAAAAGAAAACGCTTTTAAATATAGTTTACTACTCAACTATTGCCGTAATGGTGGCATTTGTAGTATTCCTATTTTTATCCCTAGCTGGAGCAAACTTAGCTACTTGGGAGAGAATAATGTTTTATATCCTAGTAGGCGCTCTAGCAGGAGTGGTTGCATATGATGTAGTATGTACCTGTATTCATAATGAAAAGTACATATCGGGCTTAATATTATATGTTATTACTATGTTGGTCGTAGTATTTACACTTATTGTATTTGCCCTTAATTCGGGAAGTATTAGATTATTTATAGATATCTCCGAAAGATTCTTTAGACTAATACTATTAACTTACATTATCAATGCACTAGCTGTAGTAATATACTGCGTAGGTCAAAACCTAATAAAAATAGATAGCGATAGAAAATAAAAAATAACCAGATAGACCACTTTGGATTATCCCTAGTCTATCTGGTTTTTCTTTAAATTAGTTTTTATTAATTCGGATTTTTTAACAATCAATTAATTCTTCATTGCCATTGCTTTAATATCATTTACGGCTATCTTTATCTTTTGATTGCCCTCTTCTATCATACCAGCGATTTTATCTCTAGCATAGATTACTGTAGTATGGTCTTTTTTGCCAAAGTGCGCACTAATAGTCATAAGTGGTAAATTTAGTAGTTCACAAATAACATACATACAGATTTGTCTTGGCTCGGCAACCTCTCTATTTTTCTTTTTGCCTAGCAAATCTTCCTTTCTAATAGAATAATATCTACATACACAATCTACTACTCTATCTATAGTTAAATTCTGCCTATCGGCAAAATCGTGGTCTTTTAGAGCCTCTTTCATATCGTCCATATCGGCAGACTTTTTGCATAGACATCTAGCATAGAACCAAACCTTGGATAGAATTCCCTCCATATCTCTGATATTAGTATCAAAGTGCTCAGCAATATACTCTACTACCTCGTCTGCGATTAGATATCCCTCTTCTTGAGCTTTTTTCATAAGAATAGCTAGTCTAGTCTCATAATCTGGCGACTGGATATCTTGGATAAGCCCCATACTAAATCTACTTCTTAGTCTTTCCTGCAAAGTAGATATTTCCTTAGGTGGTCTATCACTGGCAATAATTATCTGTTTGCCATTCTCGTATAATTCGTTGAATGTATGGAAAAATTCCTCTTGAGTACTCTCTGCCTTAGATATAAATTGGATATCGTCTATAATAAGCACATCTAGACTTCTGTATCTTTCCTTGAAATTATTCATAGCGGAGAATGATGATGAGCCCTTAAGAGCATTAACATAATCGGTTATGAATTTTTCACAAGTACAGTATAATACAGATTTCTCTGGATAATGTTGTACTATGTAATTACCTATAGCGTGTAATAGGTGAGTTTTGCCCAGTCCTACACCACCGTAAATAAATAGTGGGTTAATCATTCCAGCAGGTTTCTCAGCAACACCCCTACAAGCAGCATATACGTACTTATTTGAATTACCTACTACAAAGGTATCAAAGGTGTATTTAGCATTAAAATTATTAAGCCCTGGAATTTTCTTGATATCGGTATCTATAACCAATTCCTTATTTTGTTTATAAGCTTCACTCTCTACAGGGTCTAAAACCACAAAGTCCTTTACATCTTCACTAGCACCAGTAACTGCTACAAATATTTCGCCCTTGTGCAAATCCATAATTCTATGCTTAGCAGTCTCACTAGTTGTAGATAAATATAATACTCCATTTCTTAAGTCAATAGGTTCTAATGATTTTATCCACAATTCAAAACTAATTGCGCTAACTTCTTTTTCCAATTTGCTTTGTGCATTAGCCCATATTTCTTGTATGTTCATTCTTACCTTCCTTATTGTTATTTTTCATTGATTTTTACTTTTTTAAGTCTTTGGCTATAATCATACCAATACTATACCAAACTTGGAAGTCAAAAATCAATATCTTATGACACAAAATTTAAAACTTTTTATTAAAATGGCTTTTTAAAGCGAAAAAAATTTTTTAGAATCTGCAAAATTTTTAATCTCTTTTCGCTCCACTTCATAGCCTTTTACCTTCAAACACGCCTTTGTATATATCTTACTTAGCTCTACTCCCGGCTGGTCAAAAGCATTGATATTTAAAAATTCACCCATATACGCTGTCATTAGTTCGCTAATCATAATTAGTTCCCCTATCGACTCCTCACATATTTTATCTAGATGCAATCTATAATTAGGTCTATCTAGACTAGTAAGTGAATATGCTGTAGACTGATATTCGTAGTCCAAAAGTTTCTTAAGGCTAACCCCATTTAGGTGCTTGGCTAGACCATAATCCTCTCTGACACACTCATCGTACTTACTCTCGCCAACTGTTATAAACATTATAACTTTATCTTTGAGCCCCTCGCTATACAATTGCAATTGGCTATGCTGGTCGGTTACACCCACCGTCTTTATAGGGTTCTGACCGGTGTAAACCTCTGTACCATTTCTATCGTATCTCTTGCCTAGACTCTCTGCCCAAAGTTGTGCAAAGAAATCGGGGAACAATTTTAGCCTATCGCTATAAGGCATAGTAACTAGCGAGGTCATTCCCCTCTTTAAATAGTAATTATTGATATAAGCACAAGTGTATGCTAGATTTTTAGCCTCATTTAATTTGCCATTTTCTAGAGACCTACTTGCACCTGCTAGTAAGCCTCTGATATCTACACCCATTACTACTGCTGGTAATAATCCTACTGGGGAAAGCACACTAAATCTGCCACCCACTCCTACAGGTATTAGGAAAGTCTCCATTCCCATAGATTTAGCAAAATTATGTAGATTATTATTTTCGGTAGTCGTAACTACTACTTTTTTGGAAATATCCAATTTTTTCTTTTTTAATCTATCTAGCATTATTAGCATCTGCGCCATAGTTTCGCTGGTGCCACCCGACTTTGTAATAACATTGAAAGCCGTCTTTTTTAAATCTAAACTATCTAGCAGACTTACAAAGCTATCTCCATCGATATTATCGCAAACATATACTTTAGTCTTAGCCTTTTTGTGAATAGAACTTACAAAAGTGTGCTCCAAAAAGCTTACCCCTAGTGCACTGCCACCAATGCCTAAAACTACTAGGTTTTTATTTTTCTTAGATATTTCCCTGCCTACCCTTTCTATTCTAGATAGTTCTTCTTCGCTCATATTAGGCAAATCCAAAAAATCTAACATCACAGATACTTTTTTGCCATATATTTTAGAAATATTTTTAGCTCTAGTAGTAGATGCAATAGTATTTACATTTAGTCCACTCTTTAGATATTCTTTATCTACACCACTATAATCCAATTTAATCATTCTTATCACCTCTATTATTTTCAAAGACATCGTCAAAAAGTTCTATTTTTGCCTTTCTTATCACACCCGTAAAAAGCTTGGGCGTAAGCCTAGGAAACCATCTATAACCCAAATCCATAGCCCTAGCATCGAAGCCAAAAACCATTCTTTTTTTCTGCCTAAGTATGCCTTTATATATCTTATATGCCATTTTATCTAGATTGGTGGCAACCTTACCTACAAGCCCCTTGTCGATATCTCCCCTCTGGGCTCTGAATATTTCCGTCTTTGTAAAGCCTGGACAAACTAGTCCCACATAATATTTTTTCTCTAGTGCTAGTCCCTCGGTAAAATTCTTGACAGCCGATTTACTAGCCGTGTAACTAGCCATTCCGGACAAAGGACATAGTGCACTAGAACTAGCGATATTAATAATAGCTGGGCTATCGCTCCCCTCAATAATGGGCGACATATAATATGTACTATATACTATAGAATTAAAATTGATATCCATAGTTCTTAGGTACTCGGCAGGAGTAATATCCGATGTGGCTTTGCTAAATGTACTAAACTTAGGTAGTACTCCGGCATTATTAATAATAACCGATACTCCCATATCCTTAATATCTTGTGAAAATCTCTCCCACTCGCTCTCGATAGACACATCAAATAGCCTATAGGTAAAATTATCTTTCTTATCCCCCAATTCTTCCTTGAGTTCTAAAAATCTTTCTTCCCTCCTACCTACACCTATTACCTTACAATCATTCCTAAGCACAAAAAGTTTAGTAAGTTCTCGACCAATGCCACTAGTTGCACCCGTTATAACTATAGTTTTTTTATCTATCCACTTTGCCATTATTACCTCGATGGGGATTACACCACTTTATATACACAATTATATCATTTTTTTGCTTTAAAATCAAAGCTTTAATTATCTTAAAAGATTATTTATGCCTTTATACCTAGTATTTTTTTGGACTATTGCATTTTTTGTGATACAATATCAATTAATACGGAAACTAAAAAGGCTAGACGACTAAAAATAAGATTGCGTTTCTTTTTTAAAAACATAGACGGAGAAATAGATGGACAGAATATTATTTGTATCGGCATCGGCTAGAAATGGCAGTTGCAAATTATTACTAGAAGAATTGCAAAAGAAATTTTGGTTAAAATACAGCACCGAAGTAGTGTATATAAGGGACTATACTTGCGATAGCTGTATGGGTTGTGGAGTTTGTCAAGAAAGAGGCGAATGTATAAAAGAAGACAAAATACACATCTTACTAGAAAAAGTATTGGACGCAAAAATAGTAGTTTTTGCCTCTCCTAATTACTTTTACAATATGTCGGGACTAGCCAAAAACTTTGTGGATAGGTCGTACAAATTCTACGGCAATCAAGCACTAAAAGGCAAGAAATTTATATATCTATATACGGGCGAAGATAGTGCAGATAATAT
>CAYTNS010000001.1:92108-95868 GCA_964439345.1 uncultured Christensenella sp. | reverse complement strand
AAAAAAGAGCTAAAAATCTATTTATTAAATACAAAAAGTGTCACCACTGGCGACACTTTTATTTTCTTATTCAATTTCAAAAACTTACTTTTTATTACCCAATTTTTTAGTACCCAATTTAGAATTATCATTTGAGGACTTTACAGACTTTGATCTTGTAGACTTTTTAGTCTTGTCTATATTTTTAGCTTTATTTATCTTTTTAGGTTTATCCACATTGTCGGGCTCTTCATTTTTAATATTACTAACATTTATAAAATTTTTCGTTTCAATATTACTCAAGACTAAGAAACCATCTCTAGATAATTCCACCTTTTTATGATATTTATTCCCCGTTAGCAAATCTAGCATATCTTCACCAAATGTTAAAGTATATGTGTCGTCGCCCCTATTGATAGCAATTATAACCCTATCATCTGGGCTCACCCTCTCATATACTAGCACTCCGTCACTAGCATATAGGATATTTAGGTCACCATCATATATAGCAGGTCTAGACCTAAGTACTTTTATTTTTTTGTACCAATCTAAGATGTCTTTTCGCTCCCTACCCCAAGGGTAAGTTTCACGGCAAAAGGGGTCACCTCCTCCCGTCATTCCCGCTTCATCGCCATAGTAAATAGTTGGCACACCAAAGGTGGTGTATTGCAAGATAGTAGCGATTTTAAGTAGTTCCACCCCACTCTGCCATTCCTCTTCACTAATCAGATGCCTCTTTATTTCTCCCATATTATCGCTAGTGGTAAGTTTGGTCATAATCCTCATAGTATCGTGGCTATCTAGGATATTCATAAGGTTTCTCTGAATAGACTTAGGATATTCCGATTTGATAATGTTTATAGTAGAAACCATAGTATCCACATTTCCACTCTTTACATAATCAATAATAGCATTCTTCATAGGGTAATTAGTTACACTATCTAGACTACTGCCTATAAAGTATTTTCTCCTAGTATCGTAGGATATTTTACTAGCAGCATCTTCCCAGACCTCTCCCACTATTAATGCGTCCGACTTTTTGCCCTTGATGGCATTATGAATCTTATACAAAAATTCGTCACTTAGTTCATCGGCGACATCGAGCCTAAAGCCCGATACTCCCATATCCATATATTTTTCTATAATTCCATTTTTACCTGCAATATACTCAGGAAAAGTGGAATCCTCTCTAGTTTCGGGCAACGATTTTACACCCCACCACGAACTATATTTATCGGGATATTCTTCAAAGTCGTACCAATCATAGTATTTAGACTTTTTACTCTGATAAGCACCGACACAATCGTATCTACCATACTTATTAAAGTACACACTATCACTACCAGTGTGATTAAATACACCATCTAGGATAATTTCAATATCCCTCTTTTTAGCCTCTCTGATTAGTTTTTTGAATGCAACCTCTCCACCAAACATTGGCTCTATTTTGCTATAATCGCCAGTATTATATTTATGGCTACTACTAGCCTCAAATATTGGAGACAAATATATCATAGTAGTGCCTAAGTCTTTTAGATAATCCAGTTTGGATATTATGCCCTCAAAATTGCCACCATAACACCTGCGATTAACTCTCTCTTTTGTTACTGGGTCATACTCGTAACCGACACCTTCCGACCAGTCTTTTACTAGTTCTAGCCCCTCTCTAGCCTCTATCCTGCCGACTCTACAAAATCTATCTACAAATATGTGATAAATGATGCCTTTTTTAAAATTATCCCCCGTTGTGGACTCGCTATCTATAATCAATTCTAAGTAGTCCCTGTCGTCCTCGCCCTCTACAGCATCTAACCCACTGCCAGAAATAATTTTATGGCGACTGGTGGTGGTTTCTACCTCAAAGTGATACCAGTAATGACCAGAAACCTCATAAGTGTGAGTAATCTCGTAATAGAAATATCTATCATCGGCAAAAACTAAATCCATAGGGTAAGAGAGAGGGCACTCGCCATCTCTATGCAAAAGGAAGTTTACAGCATATACTCCTGTAAACTTAGCAACTTTAATATTATATTTAATTGTACTCCCCTTTAGTTGCACACCCAAAGGTGACTTACTGCAAGTGGGATTAAATATATACTTTTTCATTCCTAAAAACCTTTTACCATCTCCACGATAAGTGTATAAATTTATATTTCGATATCATAAAATTCTACTAAAATTAATCTTCTATTTTAGTTATATTCCAGATATTATCGGCATACTCCTCAATGCTTCTATCGGCTGCAAAGTAGCCCGATCTAGCGATATTAATAGCACTGATTTTATTCCAAGATTTTTGGTCTTTGTACAAAGTATCCATCTTGTAGTGAGTATCTACATAACTATCAAAGTCAATTAGACACATATATGGGTCTGGTCTATTGCCACTAATTAGGTAATTAGCAATATCGGTAAAGTCCTCTCCGGCAAAGCCCGACTTTAACATATCAATTACCCTTTTTACCCTAGGGTTATTATCATAAATATCTTTTGGATTGTATCCTATCTTCCATTCCTTATCTACCCTATCGGCAGTTAGTCCAAAGATAAAGATATTATCATCGCCAAGTAGCTTAGTCATCTCGACATTAGCGCCATCGTAAGTACCTAGGGTAATAGCTCCATTGCACATAAATTTCATATTACCCGTACCACTAGCCTCTTTACCTGCTAGACTAATTTGCTCACTAACATCGGTAGCAGGGATTATCTTCTCAGCTAGACTAACATTGTAATTCTCTAGCATTACTACCTTTAATTTTTTATTGGCAATAGGATTTCCCTCTATCTCCTCAGATAGTTTACAAATAAGCTTAATAATCCTCTTTGCCATATAGTATTTAGGTGCAGATTTGCCACCGAAGAAGAATACCTGTGGAGTCATATCCATATCGGGATTATCTAACAATTGGCTATACAGATAAATAATCTTAAGCACATTTAATAATTGCCTTTTGTACTCGTGTATCCTCTTTATATGCACATCAAATCTATGACTAGGGTTGACCTCTATCCCTTGATATTTCTTTAAAAATTTAGCAAAGTCTTTTTTATTATCTTCTTTGACTTTCTTTAATTTTTGCAAAAATAAGGGGTCTTCAGCCCATTTCTCTAGACCTTTTAGGTCTTCTGGCTTTTTATAATAACTCTTGCCAATACTCTCCTCTATTAGGTCGGCTAGTCTAGGGTTGGATTGACATAACCATCTCCTATGAGCAATACCATTGGTTACATTTGTAAATTTCTTTGGATACAAATCGGAGAATGGTTTGAATAACTGTGTTCTAATAATTTCGCTATGCAAAG
Source organism: uncultured Christensenella sp. (assembly GCA_964439345.1). Taxonomy (GTDB): domain Bacteria; phylum Bacillota; class Clostridia; order Christensenellales; family UBA1242; genus UBA11490. The sequence goes on along the minus strand of CAYTNS010000001.1, from coordinate 92,580 downwards.
AGCTAACACCATTTACCTTGCCCGAACCAACAACTGACATATTAGCCATTCTAACCTGTCCCTGACTAATAATAGCCATTTTCTCAATAGTAGCTAGGTCAAAGCTGTCTTGATGATTATCTAGTAAGTCCTTAGTAAATCTCCTATTAATCTCTTTTACTATCTGATATATTCTAGGAAGCACGGTAGCAAATATTTTTTCGTCCCATTTCTCTAGTGCCTCCATAAGCACTGTGTGATTGGTGTAATTAATAGTTTTATTAACCACACTCCAAGCACTATCCCACGACCAGCCATACTCGTCCATAAGAATCCTCATAAGTTCGGGTATTGCAAGGGCTGGGTGAGTATCATTTAATTGAATGCTCACTAGTTGTGGCAAAGTCTTTAAATTTCTATATCTTTTAATATGTGTAGCGATTATGTTTTGAAGGGCTGCAGATACTAGGAAATATTGTTGTTTAAGTCTAAG
>CAYTNS010000001.1:80799-92008 GCA_964439345.1 uncultured Christensenella sp. | reverse complement strand
AGTCTACCATCTTCCATTCTCTCGGTAACTGTGCCACCGAATTTAACAAAAACCGTCTTATCCGACCTCTTTTGAAGCCAGTAATCTCCCGTACTCCTCCAGCTATCGGTTAGTTCTACCTGCTCACCATCTACTATTTTTTGTTTGAAAAAGCCATATTCATATAGAATACTATGCCCCATATTTGGATAGCCCATAGTGGCTAGGCTATCCATAAAACAGGCTGCCAATCTACCTAGTCCACCATTGCCTAGTCCTGCATCATTCTCAACCTCGTAGATATCCTCGATATCTATCTTTCTATCCTTTAAGATTTTTGCAAATACAGGGGCTATCTTTAGATTAAACATAGTAGATTTTAAGTTTCTACCTAGCAAAAATTCCATACACAAATAGTGTACTCTTTTGCCCATAGACTTGCTCACTTTTATGTGATACTTTTCCCTCTTATCCACTAGGATATCGTGAGAAATAATAGCAAGTGCTCTATATAATTCGCTAAGAGGGGCTTTCTCGATAGTTTGGTCTGCCTCCCCATATTTTCTAATAGTCTCCTCTAATAATTCTACTGCCTTTTGCTCTGTAAGTTTAGTACTCAAAATTAGTCTCCTTATTTCAATAACGACTTATACAAATCTACATATTCTTCAGCCGACTTATTCCAGCTAAAGTCGATTTGCATAATGGTATTCATTTTTTGTAGCCAACCATCTTTATCGTGGTAATCGCTAATTGCTCTTTTTAATTGGTACTTTAAATCGTCCGAATTGTAATTGGTGAATGTATAGCCATTGCCACCACCCTCACAACCAAAGTCGGTGATAGTATCCTTAAGTCCACCACACTCCCTAACAACTGGAACTGTGCCATATCTACTAGCAACCATTTGGCTAATGCCACAAGGCTCAATCTTGCTAGGCATAATAAATATATCACTACCAGCATAATTCTTTCTAGCATACTCTAGTGAGAATTTATCTACTAGTGCTCTAACTTTGGTTGGGTATCTATCCTCTAACCATCTAAAGTATTCTATGAATCTTTGGTCACCAGTGCCCACTATTACAAATTGGATATCCTCTTTGAGTAGGTCTTCCATAATCCTAGTGATTAGGTCTAAGCCCTTGTGGGATACCAGTCTAGTAACCATCGAAAGCATTGGGGTATCTGGGTCTACAGGTAGTCCCAATTCCTCCTGCCAAGCCTTTTTACATTTTCTCTTGCCCTCTAGGTGATTAATATCAAAATTGTATGCAATAGTCTCATCAGTAGCTGGGTCGTAGAAATTGTAATCAATGCCATTTATAATACCACTTAGTTTGTACTCATTCCTATAAATAATATGATGTAACCCTCTGCTACAATAAGGTTGTTTTAAGTTATCGCAGTATGAGTGACTAACGGTAGTAACTTTATCGCTTAATTGTATTGCAGCCTTAGTTAGATTGATTGCTCCATCGTACTCAAGGTCGTGAGTGTATCTCTCGTCAATTCCAAATAAATCTTTTAGATTTTCCATACCATATACACCCTGATACTCTACATTGTGAATGGTGTAAATATGTTTAATCTGACGATATCTATTATCCTGCCAATCGCCCGTCTTTACGTACACTGGTACTAGTGCCGATTGCCAGTCATTGCAGTGAATAATATCTGGGAAGAAATCCAAGTGAGGAAGTGCCTCAACTACGGCTTTGCAGAAATATGCAAATCTCTCGCCGTCATCAAAGTATCCATACAAATTGTCCCTCTTGAAATATCTCTCATTATCCACAAAGTAATATGTAACACCCTCGCTATAGTATCTAAATAGCCCACAGTATTCCTGTCTCCAGCTTAGGTGTACAGTGAAGTTGCCTAGGAACTCAAAATCCTGTCTATAAATATCTTTGATACTGCCGTACAAAGGCATAATAACTCTAATATCCATATTAAGTCCAGCTATAGCCTTAGGCAAACTACCTGCTACATCGGCTAGACCTCCTGTAGCCACAAATGGCTGACACTCGGTTACAACATATAATATCTTCTTTTGGTCTTCAAGATTAGTAGGTTTGTATTTTCCCTCAACTCCAAACATCGTATATATTAACTCCATTTCTTTTATAAATTTTTCTTCTTCGCTTAAAGTCTTATCTTCTCCCATTGGGACTACTTTGCTACTAGGAGTAGCATTGGCTATATCTTTATTTAGGTTCTTATCTCCTACTTCAACTTCTTTAACTGATAGAGCGATTTCCTTTGCCTTTTCTTCACTTCTAGCCTCATTATGCTCATCACTGCCATAGAAATAATTACTGCTATCCCTATCTACTTTATCTTCTTTTAAATATTCTATATCGCTATCATTTAAAGCCACCGAACTATCTAATTTGCCATCTACCGATACAGTCTCCATTGTATTAGGTGTTTGCTCTACATCGCTAATACCTACTAATTTATTGTAATCATTTACCTCCCAGCCATCGCTAAGTGGAGCGACTACTTCTTCGCTAGTAGATTCTTCCTCTGCCTCTAGTGTGATATCCTTGCTATCAACCTCAACAACTGTCATATCAGATAAATTTTCTTCTTCGATACTTTCTAGATTATCTGCAATCTCAACATTATCTATATTGCTATCATCTACCCCAGACTCTTCAATATTAGTATCCACTTGGGTTGGTTCATCGTCCTCTACATTTTCTAGGTCGTCTTCGCTATTTGATTCTTCTAGGTTATTATCCAAAGACTCTAACTCTTCGCTATCACCATCAGTAGTATCATCACCAGCAAAGTCTCTAATATCCCTTATAACTTTCTCGGCTTTTTCATCATTACTTAGCTCAATCTCTTCAGCCACGACGCTATCTATAATTTCATCTTTTTCTTCTACACTTAGAACGCCACCATTAAGTTTAGCCATATCATCTAATAGACTATCTATTTCACGAGAAATATCTTGAATACTGGTTTTATCTGCCACTATATCGTCTGAAATAATTTTTTCTTCCTCTACATTTGCAGATTTTACTGCAGTAGATTTTTTAGCCCTGCTACCTGCAGTAGACTTAGACGATGCAGACTTAGACGATGTCTTTGTAGTAGTTTTTGCTTTGGCAGTTGTCTTGGCTGTAGTACCTTTAGATGTGGTGGATTTTTTAGTAGTAGTTTTACTAGTCTTTGCTTTAGTTTCACTATCTTCTTTAGTAGATTTCTTACTTCCAGATTTGCTAGTAGATGTGGTTTTCTTAGCACCAGTTTTAGTAGTGGCCTTTTTAGGTTTTTCTTCTTCACTTACGATGCTTAATTTATTAGTCAAACTCTTTAATAGATTGGTAGTATTATCTTCTTTAGGCTCTGACTCTTTATCTTTGGATTCTACACTCTCTTTTACCTTTTCTTCCACCATTTCGGGGGCACTAGGCTTGATATCTTCTATATCCTCTGTGTTGGCTAGTTCAGTTCCGTTATTATCTTCTTCTATAGTCTCACTATCTTCGGGTAATTCTTCTGCGTTTTCTTCTTTTGGAAAACTTGCAAGAGTGGTTTCTTCCTCTTCGCCCTCAAAGTCGTCTTCGTCTAGGGTAAATTCTTTTAGTATTGCTCTGCCGATATTATCGTCGTCCTCTTCGTCATCATCTATAGACATATTGCCTAGCACCGAAGCATACTCTTTATCCATATCACGGGAATTATTTATATCTCTAGTTTTCTCTAGTATTGCCTTTCTAGTCTTTTCTTCTAGTTTCTTTCTAGCGACCTCTTGCTCTTTATAGTATCTAGCGATTTCGTCATCGATATTATCTAGAGTATCCTCTTCGTTCTCAGTCTCCTCTTCCTCTAGGTCTACACTAGTATCCATTTCTTCAATCTCAGATACTGCATCTTCTATACTATCATCTAAAGGAGCGACCTCTTCTAGTTCCTCGGTTTTATCTATTTCTTCCGTCTTAGGCTCAACTACAAGTGTTTCCTTCTCTACCTTGGGAGCAACTTTCTTTTCACTTTTAGTAGGAGTGCTCCTCTTAAGTCCAATATCCACATCGGCAGATTTATTATCTTCTTCTAATAATTTACCCGTCTTAGCCTTTAGGTCTCTTACCATATCTTTCAAATTAAATTTTTCCATTTTCCTAACCCAACCTTATCTCTTTAGATTTTTTTCTAAGGAATATACCACTCATTGCTGGTATCTTGATTGTAAGTTTATAATCTTTTCCTTTGCATTTTTCTTTAACTGCTTTTATCCTGCCATTGTGTGTATCATTGCCACCAAATTTAGCCCAATCGGTGGAGAATACTTCTTCATATTCCCTGCCGCCTACACCAAAGGAGTAATTATCTCTATCGACTGTAGAGAAATTAACTGCATATATCAGTTCATTGCCACTGCCGTCCATTCTCTTAAAGACTAGCACATTCTGCATATTGTCATCTGGCACCAACCAATCAAAGCCTTTCCAAGAGAAATCCTCAACATATAGTTCAGGACTATCTAGATAAAATCTATTTAGTTCCTTTGTGAAATTGTGCATAGTTCTATGGGTATCGTATTCCAGCAAACAAAAATCAATCCCTGCCTGATAATCCCACTCCTTAAACTGAGCAAACTCATTACCCATAAATTGAAGTTTTTTGCCTGGGTGGGCAAACATATATGACATATACGCCCTCATCGCCTTGAATTTATCGTAATAATCGCCATACATCTTATTTAAAAGGGAGCACTTGCCGTGAACCACTTCGTCGTGAGATATAGGGAGAATAAAATTTTCACTAAAAGCATAGAACATTGAAAAAGTTAGTTTGTCGTGAATACTCTTTCTAAAGAAAGGGTCGGTTTTCATATATTCTAGCGAATCATTCATCCAGCCAATATTCCATTTAAAATTAAAGCCTAAGCCACCGATATTAGTAGGCTTAGTGACCATAGGCCAAGCTGTACTTTCTTCGGCTATCATAAGGGTATGAGGAAATTCTCTAAATATCGAGGCATTGAGTTTTCTTAAGAAAGCCACAGCCTCTAGGTTTTTATTATCACCATACTGATTAGGTATCCATTCACCCGGTTTTTTATCGTAATCTAGATATAGCATACTTGCCACTGCATCTACTCTAATTCCGTCTATATGATATTTATCTAAAAATAGCATTGCACTAGATATTAGGAAAGATTGCACTTCATTTCTGCCGTGGTCAAATTTCCTAGTGCCCCATGTGGCGTGTTCTAGTCTATCCCAGCCTTGATTTTCGTATAATCTAGTTCCGTCAAATTCTATTAGCCCAAAGCCATCTTTAGGAAAATGTGCAGGAACCCAATCCATAATAACCGTGATTCCACTCTCGTGGCATTTATCTACAAAGTACATAAAGTCCTTTGGGTCACCAAATCTACTAGTAGGTGAATAATATCCCGTAACCTGATATCCCCACGAACCATCAAAAGGATACTCGGTAATAGGCATAAGTTCTATAGCCGTATAGCCCATTTCATTAACATAAGGAATTAATTCCTCGGCAATCTCTCTATAGGTAAAGTACTTGCAATCTAGAGTCTTTTTCCACGAACAAAGATTGACCTCGTAAATATTAAGTGGTGTATGATAAAGGTCTTTATTCTTTTTGTACTCTAGATAATTTTTATCCTGCCACTCGTAGCCTCTAATATCATATACAATAGAGGCATTCTTGCCATTGGTCTCATTCATAAAGGCATAAGGGTCGGCTTTTAACCTACGATACCCAGTGGAATCCTCTATATCCAATTTGTATTTATCATAAACTTTAGCCTCGGGGATCGTAACCTCCCAAACACCCTGTTTGGATATCCTAGTCATAGGAGATTTGGTATTATCCCAGCCATTGAAATCACCAACCACACTAATACTTTTTGCATTAGGTGCCCAAGTACGAAAAACAAAGCCACCCCCGTCTACCGGCTGACAACCCATATATTCATAAGCATGTGTATATGTTCCCTCGTGAAACATATATAATTCTTTATTTTCTATTTTCTTCATTTTCCATTTTCCATTTTATAAAATTCCCATAGTCAGTGGGTAGTTTATTAGTAATATTATCTAGTGCATTTACCTATCCACCCTATATAATCTCTGGTGAAAAACTTTTTATCTATGCAATCTATGCTTAAAATAAACTTTAATATATATTTATATATTAACATACATTTACACCCCCTCAAAATGAAAAACGCCTTTTGTAGCAAAATAATTCTTTATTGGAAACATTCTCTACCCCTACTCACACCCCAAAAACTTTATTTCAAAGCCCATAAATATAGACATTTATTATATATATAGATTAAAAATTCAACTTTTTTTACTAAAACCCTACTCAAGGGCATTTTTTTATGGTAAAATATAATTAAGAATATGTGTAAAAAAGGAAAGAAAAATGTTAGGAGAGAAAAACATAGTAGCAATATCCACAGCCCTAGGCAATGGTGGAATATCTATAATTAGAATGAGTGGCAAAACTGTACTCGATGTAGCAAAGTCAGTTTTTTCTCCTATGAAAAAGGGTGCCGAATTAGAACCAAGGAAACTAACCCTGGGAACATTTAAGTATGGAGATATTTCGGATAAGTGTCTAGCCGTATATTTCAAAGCACCATTTTCTTATACCGGCGAAGACATTGTGGAATTTCAGATACACGGTGGAGTAACACTTACAAATAAAATATATGAAAGTCTAGTGGATTTGGGTTGCACCCCTGCATCAAAGGGTGAATTTAGTAAACTGGCATTCCTAAATGGCAAGATGTCTCTGGACGAAGCCGAGGGTGTAATAGACCTAATCAATGCCGAAAGTGAAAGTGAACTTAGGGCAGGATATGACTTAGTTCAAGGTAAGCTAAAGGGTGAGGTTAGTTCTCTTCAAGATATTCTAACCGAGACACTTGCCAAGATAGAAGTAACCCTAGACTATCCCGAAGAAGACCTAGAGGAAGAATCCAAAGAATTTATTAGGTCTAGGCTAATAAAAACCAAAGAAAAAATATCTGCTCTACTATCCACTGCTAAATTAGGCAAAGCCATAAAAGAGGGAACTAAGATAGCAATATATGGCAAGACCAATGCTGGTAAATCTAGTTTGCTTAATGCCCTACTTAATTACGAAAGGGCGATAGTAACCGATATACAAGGAACCACCAGAGATGTAATAGAAGAGACATTTGTATACAAGGGTTACAAATTTATACTAATGGATACAGCCGGTATTAGAGATACTAGCGACATTGTAGAAAAAATAGGCATAGATAGATCCAAGCAATCCATAAAAACTGCCGATATAATTCTTTTCATCGTAGATTCATCTAGAGCACTAAGCGACGAAGACTATGAGATTATGAAAGATATTGAGAATAAAAATGTAATAGCTGTTATTAATAAATGCGACCTAGAAAACAAGTGTGATTTATCTAAAATACCTTTTGATAAAAAAGTAGAGATATCCACTACTCTAGGCACAGGCATTGATACTCTAAAAGAAGAATTACTATCGTATGTAATAGGTTCGGGGGTCAATAATAATTCGCTAGTTATAACTAATACTAGACACATTGAGTCTTTAAAATCGGCAAAAAATAATCTAGATACAGCTATACAAAATCTAGATAGTGGATTTGACCTAGACCTAATATCTATAGATATAAAGGCTAGTTGGTTAAATCTAGGCGACATTACCGGCAATAGCGATAACGAAAAAATAATAGATGAGATATTCAGTAAATTCTGTGTAGGAAAATAAAATTTTAGGAGGGTAAAATGAGAAAGTATTTAGACGAAAAAAATAATATCCTTTGGGTAGATTATTTTAATGACGAAAAGAAACCCAAGAGCAATAAATTTTTAGATTACTTCCGAAATAGAAATTCAAAGACCATTCAAGCAGTAGATAATTCAATCCCCTCCACTATTGATGCCCTTGCTGAACTGGACAGATGGTCACAAGATAAAAATAGCGAGGGAATCAATAAGTATATACTTATGGGCAAAGAAAATACTTCTCTAGGTAAATTTTTATACAGCAAATATATCGACCCAAATAGAGAAGTTCGTCCCGAGCAAGAGGACAAGCAGTTTTCCCTATATGTGGCTTATGATAACAATACAAAAAAGGCTATAGGAACAACCCTTCTAAGCCACTGCGTGGGATATAGAGCACTTTATCCCGATTATCTAGAATATATAGTAGTTAATCCTAAAATGCAGAGGCAGGGACACGGCTCTAAAATGTTAGAATCTATGTCTAATAACTTTGGCTTCTTTACAACCGATGATTTATCTAGATCTCTAGCAACTTATGTAAAGAAAGATAACTTATCTAGCAAGGCATTATTTAGAAGTATGGGATTTAGAAAATTTGAAAATCCATACATAGAAGGAATGGAGGACGAATCAAGTTCTTCTAAGTACATAGCTCTCGTACACGACGACTTTGCTATGGGACTAAATAAAGCCCCTCAACCAAATATAACTTATATATAAAATCAATTTATTCAAAAAAGAATTTAATAAAACAACAAGGAGAAAGCAATGGCAAAAAAATCTAAACAATTTGAAGTTACCGATCCAGCAAATTACATTTTTTTCGATAAAAAAAATAATATATGTTGGATAAGACAACCATCAGGGGAAGATGTAGGCGATAAAAACACAGGGCTTACAAATGAAAGTCTAAATTACATCAAGGACAAATTAAATAAATGGAAAGATGAAGACATTACCAACTTTATTGCCGACGATAGCAAATTAGGAGATTTCTTTGTAGACGAATTACTAATGGGTGGATTTGGAGATAAAAATCTAGCAATCGCAGTAAAGCCAAATTGTTCAAAATCTCAAATACATGATTTTATGTATAGCCCATCTAGATATCTATTTGATTACAAGGACAATCTTTGTGATGATGTAGAGATAATGGGAGCGATGATTTTCACTCGCACCATGACCGATAATTGCAATATTGATTACAATGTTGTGAACAAAAAATACCGTGGAAAAGGTCTAGGCACAGCGATGGTTAAATCCTTTACCGATAACATTGATGTATTTGCCGACTATAACTACAATGTAAGTGTAGTTCATTCAACCATCAGAGACGATAACGAAACTAGCATCAAATGTATGTTAAAAAATGGCTTTAAGGTAGTACCAGGTAGTCACAGATTATTCGGTATTAAACACGGCAAACAATATCATCTTTACAGAAAAGTATTAACTAGTGATGACGTTATGGAAATGGAGCGTTAGTCAAGGATTTAATACCAAACATAGTTTAATAATTACCTTTATACTAGAGTAAATTTTGACCACAAATTTAGCCAAAACCCTTGCTCTAGTATATTATTTGTAATATAATTAATGCGATTTTTAAACGCATTAGTAATAGCACTAAAACTGATACGAAAAATAAAAATAATTTTATTAGAATTAATTAACAAAGGTCAAACTTATGGAAAACAATTATCAAGCCGTAGTTATTGGCTCGGGACACGCAGGAAGCGAGGCTGCCCTAGCACTAGCAAGAACGGGAATAAAAACATTACTACTCACCCTAAACCTAGATAGCATAGGTTTTCTTGCCTGTAACCCAAGCATAGGAGGCACAGCCAAAGGTCACCTAGTATGCGAGATAGATGCCTTGGGTGGAGAGATGGGTATAAATGCAGATAAATCCACTATTCAGAGGAGAATGCTTAATAGCTCAAAGGGATATGCCGTTCAATCACTAAGAGTTCAGGCCGACAAGAATAAATATCACACCGAACTAAAAAAGGTACTGGAGAACCAAGAAAACCTAGATATTAGGCAGGGCGAAGTAAGTGAAATAGTAGTAGAAGATGGCAAGGTTACAGCAGTTAAAACCAAGCAAGGTGGAGAATACAAAACCGATGTTGCTATCATCTGTTCGGGTGTATATCTAAAGAGCAGAATTATCATAGGTACTTACTCAAAAGAAGTTGGTCCTAATGGCTTTGCTAATAGCACCGACCTATCTGATTCCCTAATCAATCTGGGCTTTAAGCTAAGAAGATTTAAGACCGGTACACCTGTAAGACTAGATGGCAAGACTATCGACTACTCAAAATTGGAAATCCAAAAGGGTGAAGATAATATCCAAACATTCTCTACCCTAACAAAAGAAAAACCAGCCAATGTATCCGATTGCTACCTAACCTACACAAATCTAGATACACACAAACTAATACTTGACAATCTAGACAAAGCACCTATGTACAATGGAGCGATAGAGGGCACAGGTCCTAGATACTGCCCTAGCATCGAATCTAAGGTGGTTAAATTTGCTGATAAAGAAAGACATCAATTATTCCTAGAGCCTGAAGGACTAGACACAAATGAAGTATATTTGCAAGGCTTTAGCACCAGTATGCCTATAGACTTGCAAGAAGATATGGTAAGGTCATTAAAGGGGTTAGAAGAGGCTAAAATAATGCGTGACGCCTATGCTATAGAATACGACTGTATAGATGCCACCACCCTATACCCTACCCTAGAATCAAAAGCAATATCTGGACTATATTTTGCCGGTCAAATAAATGGTACTAGTGGATACGAAGAGGCAGGAGCTCAAGGACTAATGGCAGGTATAAATGCCAGTCTAAAGCTAAGAGGAGAAGAGCCTCTAATACTAAAAAGAAGTGAAAGTTATATAGGTGTACTTATAGACGACCTAGTAACCAAAGAAACCCACGAGCCATACAGAATGATGACCAGCAGAGCAGAATACCGACTAACCCTAAGACAGGACAATGCTGACATTAGACTTACAGAATATGGCAGAAAAGTGGGGCTTGTTGACAGTAATCGATATAATCAATTTAAAGAGTATTTAAAAGAAATAGATGAATTGAATACAATACTCGACAAAATTTATCCACCTAAAGAGATAAAGGAATTATTTGAAAAAGTGGGCGAAACTTTAAATGGCACAAGTGGACTTAGCCTAAAAGATATGCTAAGAAGAAACAAAATCACTGCCGAAATTTTAAAGGATTCTTTCCCCGATACTTTGGGTTCATACTCCACTAGAGCAATAAAACAATGGGAGATAAATCTAAAATATGAGGGATATCTAAAGAGGCAAGACATTCAAATTTCCCAAGCAAAAAAACAAGAAGAAAAGACCCTACCAACCGACCTAGACTACGAAAAAATAAAAGGCTTAAGACTAGAAGCTA
>CAYTNS010000001.1:71221-80699 GCA_964439345.1 uncultured Christensenella sp. | reverse complement strand
AAATAGATAAGTAGGCAAATAGATAAGTAAATGGATAGATGAGTGAGTAGATAAAGAGGTATATTTATATATCAACAAATAGTCATTGCCGTAAATTAGTAAGACATACCAAGGGACAAGGCAACAATATCTCAAATGGGGAAAGCATAAGAGTAGGGCAGTCCCCATATTTTTGTAGCTTTGGTTCAGTAGTAGGAACAGGCTAGAGGCTATATTCAACAGGTATCAAATAGCTTATTTAGAATATTGAGATTATGGATTTTAAGCTTGAAATAACGGCGCTTAAAAAGTTATATTATAATAACTAAATCGGTTATATTATTATAACAAAAACATTCAAAATTTTAGGAGAATAGTTCAGTTATGTTTTTATAACAAAGTTATGGAATATATACCCGTTGTTATATTTTTATAACAATAATTTTTGCGCCCCATAGAACAATATGGTTATTATTACATAACTAATTAGGTTGTGTTTTAATAACCAAATTTCAAAAATTTCAATGATTAAAAAATGGCTTTATTTAGCCAATTTCTCGTTTTTGATTTTTTGATAATTTAATAAAATGTGCATAAGTCGCAAAAAAATTTTGAAATATATATGTCAAATTTTGAAATTTAAAAAGCTAGTTATTCACAATTTTAGATGCGATGTGGATAAGTTAAATTTAAAAATTTGTGGGGGTTTTTAACAAAAATTTGACCGTATTGGGCTCTAGTTTTAGATCGGAAAACAACCAAAAATACACTCACTTATGTACGAGTATTTTACAAAAAATCTCAAATAATTTTGCTCAAAATGGACTGAGTGTAGAGTGCCCAAAGCGTCAAAATTCATAGGGGATAAGCAGACACTCAGACCCCCTTTAACTAATTAAATAATAGGCAAATACTATTATAGTTTATTACACTCTACAGACTATAATTAGAAAACTAACTAATAACTGTGGAGGTATCGCACATACTGCAATTTAACTACAAATAGACAGGTGATTCTGCAGATTGCTCTATATTTGTATCTAATCACATTAGCTTCAATGTTGGGGACACATTGCCATCATATGTATCTACTGTTGTATATAGTATTCGCACTCACTTGTATAATAATTGGAAGATAATATCTATAAAGAATACACCTATATATAACACATTTTTTCTGCCAAAATTAATACAATTTACTCAGATTTCTTCGATATTTATCTTTAAAAAAAGACTAATTATAGCCATTTTTTAATTTTGAAGTAGTTTTATGAATTTTTATTTAATAAATGTTTCATGTGAAACATTATATATATTTGTAGTGGGGGATTGATAGAATTTCAACTAATAATTCAATGGGGGTAACCATTTAATTGAGGTAATTAAATAGACAGTTACATTGCAATGCACACTATATATTATTATCCAATATTAAACGCAGAGCGACACAATTATTTATGATTATCTCCCCAGTTTTATAACATGCAAAGCCTACGCATATTGTTTCACATGAAACATTGAGCAGTTATATACTACAAGTACAACTAATTTTAATATTATCATATATAAGCAAACCTTTAAAATGCAAAGCTAGATTTAATCTTTAGATGTTTCACGTGAAACACAAGTAATTTGAACAAAAGTACCAAATAAAGTCATTTTCTAAACTTTAAATTAATTACTTAATAGGCAAATGAGAACTTAAAACTACCCATCCGTATGTAAACATTCAAATACCAAATTACTCCGGCAAATTGTTTCACATGAAACAATATATAGATATTTTATTAATACTTTTATAAGCAATGTTTCATGTGAAACATTAAACAAATTCCTAGATTAAACAGTACAACAAGGCTCCGATACGAATTTAATCCCTACATAAAGCCAATTATTTAAGATAAAAAATAATATTTATATTTCATAGACAATGTTTCATATGAAACATTACAGGAATAATAATTAATATTTTCTCGCAAAATGTACATAGTATTATACATACATATGTTTCACGTGAAACACACACAAGTTTTACCACTATAATAAATTTATTAAATTATTTAAGAAAAAATAATAACGAAATAAAGCCGTTATTTAATGTTTCACATGAAACAATTATGGCAATTCCGAACTTATAAAACAATGAATCATAATTCAATATACACCAAAAACAATATAAGGGGTATTATACTGGTCACAACACACATCAATGTCTCTTATTTTAATATACAATGTTTCATATGAAACATTTAACATATAAATAATAACAAGCACACAAATAACTATACAAAATAGCAACAAATCTCAAATATTAATATATTTTTTAAAAAACTTATAAAAGGAACAATGTTTCACGTGAAACTTTTAAATTAAATAATCCACCAAATATAGAGCTTTTCTTTAAATATAACAACACAAAAACATATAAAATTAAACCCAATTTTAAATATAAAAATATTTGTTTCACATGAAGCATACTTATTAATTCCTTAATAATCCCTAGTATTCTATTAGAAAACAAAACAACCAATTGAGAACAATAAATCAATAATTACCACATCTGCACAATAAGATATATATATATAATTATTTACAATACATCAAATGTTTCATATGAAACATTAATTAACTTTGATTACAAATGAATATCAAATAATCATCAAACATATTTACCAAAAGTGATGGCACGTTATTTATATCACAGCAATTTCAGAACAAGGCTATAGTTTCACGTGAAACAGCTATAGCAAAATACACTCTTTAAGTCGCATCATACCCACAAACCCAAATTAATAAAATAAGGCATAATTATAAAAAAATAATCAAAAATATGGGTAAAAACGCAAATATTTATAAAAAATTATTAATTTTTATAAAAAAGAGTTTAAATTCATTTTGAGAAAAAAATAATTATTTGATATACTTAAATTAAGATAATTGGGAATATAGTTATTATAGTATTAAATATATTATATATGGGGATAGAATGGATATAAACAAATTAAAGGACGCACTAGATAAATACAGTATAAAATGTGAAAATCTAGCCATAGAAAATCTAGTTCAGTTTAATAATCAAATGCTAGAATATAATAAAACACACAATCTAACATCAATAACCGATGAAGAGGGTGTTATATATAAGCATTTTGTAGATAGTTTACTTCCCATAGATTTATTTAAAGAAAATTCTCAAATTATAGACATTGGTTGTGGTGGAGGTTTCCCCAGCGTTCCATTAGCAATCGTAAATAATAAATTAAATATACTGGCCATTGATAGTACAAAAAAGAAAACAGATTTTGTTGAAATGGTTAAAAATACACAAAACATACGCAATTTAAGCGTAAAAAACACCAGAATCGAGGATATTGCACACAACACAGAATATCGTGAGACATTCGATACAGTAATATCCAGAGCTGTAGCGCCACTGAATACTGTTATAGAATATTCAGCACCACTACTAAAAATAGGTGGACAAATAATCGCATACAAAGGAAGTAATTATAAAGAAGAACTAAAAGATGCAGAAAATGCATTAAAAACATTAAATTGTAGAGTATTTGATATTAAAAAATACCATATTGATGAAATAGATGCCGATAGGGTGGCTATTATAATAGAAAAAGTGGACAAAACCCCAAACAAATATCCACGACCTCAAAATAAACCAAGGCTACAGCCACTATAATATATAATAAAAGTATAGCTAAACAATAATGGTAAAATTATTAAAATGAAACACCACATATTATATATATTATATATAGTAATTAATATTTAACCTTATAATATATACTAAAAACAAAGCTAATAAATAACGTACATTTTAAACTTGGCAAACAATAAATTAAGTACTAGTATTTAAAATAAAACAATAGTCAATCAAACAATTTATATATGAATGATTAATCACATATAATTAATCATACAAAAAATAAACCAATCACACACAAAAATACTAGTAAAAAGTGTGAAAAACACTATAAAAAGCATAAAAAATCGCATAAAACGCTTATTTTTAAGACAAAAGGAGCAAAAATGGGAAAAATAGTAGCAATTTTTAATCAAAAAGGTGGAGTTGGTAAAAGTACCACCTGTGTAAATATGGCAGGTTACCTTGCTTACTTTGGTAAGAAAACTCTAGTTGTAGATATAGACCAACAGTGTAATGCAACTAGCCACTTGGGTATAGAAAAAAACTCAGGTAAAAATACAATATACGATGTAATAGTTGACGATTGCACAATCGAAGAAGCAATCACACCTACTAAACTTGAAAATCTTTATCTTATACCAGCTAGTGAAGATTTGGCTGGAGCAGAGATAGATTTAGTTCAAATGAACAATAGAGAAAAGATAATCAGAAATCATCTAAAAAAGATTAAAGACGATTATGACTTTATACTTATAGATTGTCCACCGTCTCTTGGACTAATCACTGTAAATGTATTAACTGCATCTGATTCAGTACTAATACCTATTCAATGTGAGTACTTTGCACTAGAGGGATTAAGCCAACTAATGTACACTATTAAATTAGTTAAAAAACACCTAAACGAAAATATTGATGTCGAGGGTGTAGTGCTTACTATGAAGGATAATAGAAGCAATTTGAGTCAATCGGTCGCTGCAGACATTACTAAATATTTTGGTAAAAAATTATACAAAACTATGATTCCTAGAAATGTAAGATTAGCAGAGGCCCCAAGCTTTGGTGAACCAATAGTTGTATATGACCACAAATGTACAGGTGCAATGGCATACAAGGCCTTGACAGAAGAATTCTTAAAAAATAATTCATAAATTGTTTCACGGTGAAACATTTTAAGATGGATAAACACCTATACCACATAACAATAGGTAGCTAATAAAATTTCACAATTTTTCACTCAAAAAGTGGATTTTAACATCAAAAATCGCATTTTTTAATGAAATTTTGTGATTTTTGAAATTTGTTTCACACAAAGTTATATTTTAATAAAAATCAATTGTTATTAATTTATAATCATTATATAATATATGTGAAACACTGTGAAACATATAATAATGTGGCTAAGTTATTATTTTATAACCAAACAAAGTTATATAATAATAACAAAATTAGCATATGTGAATATAGAATATCCCATAAAAGATATCGGGTACTTTTAAAAAAACTCCAAATAAAGCGAAATTTATGGCATAGATATTGTCAAAATACGCACTAATACTGGAGAAAATACAAAAATAAAACAATTACTAATTAATCAAATAAACAAAAGGAAGGGTAAGATTAATGGCAAAAGAAAGAGGATTAGGTAGAGGATTAGGTTCACTTTTAGGCATTTTAGATGACGAAGAAGAAGTAGTTACTAAAAAACCTGCAACAAAAAGCGTAAATTTGGAAGAGAAAAAACCAGAGCCAAAAAAGATGGTAATTCCAGAAGGTGAGGTTGTAAGAGAGATTGAAATAGGATTAATTGACAATAACCCTACTCAGCCTAGAAAAAACTTCGACCCAAATGCGCTTAATGAATTAGCACAAAGTATCAAAATTTACGGAATAATTCAACCAATCCTAGTATCGCCAAAAAATGGTAGATATATGATTGTTGCCGGTGAAAGAAGATTCAGAGCTTGTAAACTTGCAGAGAAAAAAACTATCCCATGTATTGTAAAAGAACTAGAGGATAAGCAAATCAAAGAAATCGCACTGCTTGAAAATATTCAAAGACAAGACTTAAATCCAATTGAAACTGGTAGAGCAATGCAAGAACTTATGACTGTATATGGTTGGACACAAGAACAGTTAGCAGATAGACTAGGTAAATCTAGGTCGGCAGTAGCCAATACAATGCGTCTACTTACTTTAACCCCAGCTGTAATCGAATTAATCGAGCAAGGCAAATTATCTGCAGGTCACGCTAGAAGCCTAGTAATTGTAACCAATCCAGAAGTTCAGTTAAAATTAGCTGAGCAGGTAATGAGTAGCAAACTAACTGTTAGGGATATGGAGAATGCCGTTAAGGAATTATCCAAAAATACAAAGAAACCAACCAAGGCTAAAACTCAAGAAATATCTATGGAGATGCAGGAGTTCATAGATATTATGGAGAAAAAATTCTCTACAAAGATAAATATTAAAGGTAATGAGAAAAAGGGTAAAATAGTTATCAATTACTACAATTCTGACGACCTAGATAGAATATATGAGTTAATTGCTAGACTAAATTAATTTTGAAATGAAGATAAAATCAATAAATATCACAAACTTTAGAAACTACTCCAATCAAAAAGTAGATTTCAAAGAGGGCTTAAATGTAATAATAGGTAAGAATGCTCAAGGGAAAACCAATCTACTTGAGGCCGTCTTTATATGTGCCATCGGTCGAAGCCCAAGGACCACTAAGGACAAAGACCTCATAAAATGGGAAAGCACTTATGCAAAAATCAGCCTAGACATCGAAAAGAAATTAGGCTCAAAAGAAATAGATATTTATTTATTTAATAATCAGAATAAAGCTATCAAAATTGATAAAATCGGAATTAAGAGAATTGGTCAACTTATGGGCAATTTCAATGCCATCTACTTTTCGCCCGACGAACTAAAATTAATAAAAGAAAGTCCCGAAGAGAGAAGAAAGTTTATGGATATTGACCTTTGTCAATTTGATAAGAACTATTTTTACACCCTATCAAATTACAATAAGGTCTTGCAACAAAGAAACAAATTACTAAAAACCAGTAATGAAGCAGTTCTAAAAGAAACCATATCTATATGGAATGACCAATTAGCCACTAGTGGGGCTAGTCTAATAATGGCCAGACTAAAACTAGTAGAAAATCTAAAAGAGAAAGTTAGAAAAATCCATAAATTCCTAACTAACGAAAAAGAAAATCTAGAGATATCCTACCAAGGCTACACAGCCGATAGTGAAAATGACTTAAAGCTATTACTCCTAAAAAAGTACGATGAAGCAATTGACAAGGATATAAAACTGGGTTTCACTACCGTTGGCCCACATAGAGATGATATAAAAATTGAATCCAACGGCATTGACCTAAGAGCATTCGGTAGTCAGGGTCAACAAAGAACAGCAGCACTATCTCTAAAACTAGCCGAGCTGGAAGTCTTCAAAGATAATATCGGTGAATATCCCGTTTTGCTACTAGACGATGTGCTTAGTGAATTGGACCCAGATAGGCAATTAAAACTACTAGAATTTACTAAGCCAATACAAACAATACTCACTTGCACCGAATTTAATTTTGATATTCCACACACAAAATTCAATATTGAGAGTGGAAAATTAAAATCAATTGAAAAAAGTAGTCAATAATTTATTAATAAATTTCTCAAAAAGGGCTATACTATTTTGTTTTTTTATGGTAAACTATCGTTGTAAATGAGCTAAAATTTACGAAAATTATTGATAAATAAGAATTTTTGTTATAATTTAATAACAAAAATTTAGAAATTATTAATAATTTCTAAATTTTTTAGAGTAAAAAATAATTTATATAATATAGTAAGTATAGAAAGGAGAGCAAATGAAGATTATCTGTGATGGCGCTGACCTATCTGATGCAGTACTAAAGGTTAGCAAAGGTACATCTAATAAAACAACAAACCCAATCCTTGAGGGAATCAAAGTAGTTGCAGAGGAAGACTATGTTACTCTAAGTGCGACCGACCTAGAATTATCTATCGAAAAGACCATAAAAGGTATGGTTCAAATCGAAGGTGAAATGGTTGTCCCTGGTAAATTCTTCTGTGAATACATCAAAAAATTGAATAACGAACAAATCGAATTATCGGTAGACGATAGAAATATGCTTTCTATCAAATACACCGATAGTGTAGGTAAAATCCAATGTATGCAATCCAACGAATTTCCTATTATCAAGAAATTAGAGGATAGCAATAATTTCGTAATGAAGCAAAAAGACTTTAAGTCTCTTATTACAAAATCCATCTACGCAGTAGCAGTGGAAGATGTTAGACCTATACTAAAGGGTGTAAAATTAGAGATAAAGGGAAACGAAATCACGGCTGTAGCACTAGATGGCTATAGACTAGCAGTAGTAAAAAAGCCACTAATTAGCACAACTGCTGAATTTAGTTGTATAGTTCCAGCTAGATCACTTAGCGAAATTTCTAAATCTCTAGAGGATAGCGATAACGATATCCAGATAAATGTTAGCAGAAATTTCCTAATGGTTGATATCGATAATACCAAGATTACCACTAGATTACTAGAAGGTGAGTTCATCGATTACAATCAAATTATCCCTACTAACTTTAATACAACAGCTATTTTAAATAAAGACCAATTACTAGATGCTCTAGAGAGAGCTAGTCTACTAAGTAGAATAGATAGGAATAATCTAGTTAGATTCGATATCTCCGATAAAGTAATGGTTCTATCTAGCAAGAGCGAAATCGGCGACATCAAGGAAAATATCACTATTTCCCTAAAAGGTGGAGACCTATCAATTGCCTTTAACGCTAGATATTTCACCGAAGCACTAAGAGCTATTAACGATGAATTTATTAAACTAGAGTTCACTTCAGCCGTATCGCCATGTATTATTACTAGCAACGATACTAGCGAATTCTTGTACTTAATCCTACCAGTTAGAATTATGGGCTAATTAAAAAATATGGAAAATACCTATATTTAGGTGTTTTCCTATTTTTTTACCTACTTTTTGGGCATCTAAAACTAGAAAGTCAATTCTTAAAAATGTAGCCCGATTAAATAAAAATGCTCGTCCTTAAAAAATCAAACCTACAAAAAATGCCTATATTAGACATTTTTCTACAAATTTTCTTTTAAAACCCCGGCATAAACTACTTGGGGAGCAAATATTTTTCGTCAAAACTCAACAAATAAAAACATAAAAAACACCTTTTCCACAATGTATTACACAGAAAAAGTGAGATACCCACATAGTTAAGCACATCTTTATCCACAACCCCAAACACAATATGTTGTGGTTCGCTAGACGAAATTTAGCCATTTTAAAATCAATATGTAGTGTTTTTGAAAAGTTATCCACATTTTCACAGCCCTAATAAAAGAAATAAAAATCTAATAAATAAAAAAATTAAAAAAGTTGTGCAAAAAATGACATACTTTTTGCATTTCAGCTTTTCAGTCTGCTATAATAGTAGTGTAAAACTCATAAAAACCACATTATCCACCAAATAAAGGCATTTTTTACAAACCGACTAAATTTCTAATTTCGCTATAATCATATTAAAAATCAATAAAATCTATTAAAAAAGTAAGTTAAAAATATTATAAATATTTTTAAAATTAAGTTTTACTTAGGAATTTTAGAGTTTCAATACAATAAGAGTAAATCTATAAAGTCCTGAATTTTTGGAAAAAGAGTTTTACACAAATATCTAATAGATGTGGATAAGTTAGATATTTAATTTCATACGGAAGGCAAGGGAGAGTCTATACTAAACTATTTAATCGTTTAAATTTTTTCGCAATTAAAA
>CAYTNS010000001.1:13000-71121 GCA_964439345.1 uncultured Christensenella sp. | reverse complement strand
AATTTCAAAAAAATAAAAATACAAAAATCCATCTCAAATATATCAAGTATTAGTTATAGATTGCCCTCCCCCCTTCCATTTATAAGAATTTATAAAAACAACCAAATTTAGCCATTTTTGAGTCTGAGTTTCGGGCGAAAATATCATATAAAAAATTATCTACTAAGAAATAAAAATATTAAGTCTGGCTATAAGAAAAATCAAAAAAATTAAAAATTTATTTATTTTTATAAAATAAATAAAAATTAAAAAATGATAATTTTTTGGAGTGGATAGTGAGTTTTTAAATTCCTTTAAATGGAAGGAACTGGTATATCTATTGGCTCTCCTTGCTTTCGTGTGAATATTTTATTAATAGCAAACTGCTTGTCCCAAAAGTGGGACATCAGATAATATAATTAGCAGATAACTAGTAGAGTAAAAAGGGAAGAAAATTTCTTAGGTTGGCAAAACTAATCGAACAAAAATTCTAATTTGTAAAATTTTAAAAACCTCAAATATTTGATTTTTGGAACGATTAAAAATTTTGCGAGTTGTTGATACTAAAATACTGCAAAGTCGCTCCAAGGGGCGATTTTGGGGCTTTTAGGGTATAAAGGCATTCAGATTGCTTTTTGAAAAAGTGAAAAATAAACTACTTAGGAAAAATCGAATTTTACACATAAAATATACTAATCACAATAAATATTTTAAGCGCGTTTTTGAATATAATTAGTTTATAATATTATATATATTTTACGCGTGTGAGTGTGTACGCTTACCCGTATAAGCATACACGATGGAGGGGAGTAAAATTGGTTTGCGACACTGAGTTATACACATTGAGATGGGGATTGTGGATAAGTCTGTATTTCTATAAATATAAAAAATTATCCACTAGTAAAACTAGTGGATAAAATATAAATATAATATATCTGGCATCAGATTTTGGAATAACTAAAGTATATTTTTGAAATATCTAAAAATTGATTTTAGTTTATTTTTTTGTTTTTAAGTTGATTTACTAAAAATCCCTTTCTTTAGCCGTTTCTTTGGTAATTTGTTTGACATGCTTTTTATCATCGTTTTCTCTTTGGATTTCGATATCTACACCTAGTTCATTGCCTATATTGCTTAGTGTCTCAGCATCTAATGATTCTAGGTCAATATTGCCTAGCAATTCCTGTAAGTTTGACATTTGTCTATATGGGGCAGAAGTCTCTAGGTCTTTTATCATACTGCTTATCAAGATGTCTTTGTACTTTCTTAGCTTGAATACTTTACTTAGAACGTGTGGAGGCAATTCACTTATGTTTGTGCCTTGGATTAGGTCATCTGGAGTAACGGAGTTTCCAAAAGTGTCTCCATTTACATAATTAGATTCCCAATCGCTTATTAAACCACCTAGTCTTCTAACCTTTTCGTAGTCTAAGATTCCACTGCTCATATATGCCGATGGTCTAAATTTCTTATCAAATTTACTCTTCACATGATTTTTTAGTTTGCCGACCGGTGAATCGGTTAGTTTCTTAGAAAAGTAGATATCATAATCGGGATTGATATTAAATTCCTTCATTTGGTCGTTAAATAGCGAATAAAATTCTTGAGTTAGGAAATTTGAGTAAGAATATAATATCTGTAGTGGTCTTTGAGGAACTAGCTCATCACCCTTTGGTAGGTCGTTCCCAAATTTCTCTAGGTATATCTGGGTTAAATCTTGGGCTTGTCTTTCGTTGACATTTTCCATAATAGCCCTAATTTTAGGGTCAAAATCGGTTTTACCAATAATATCATCACCTACAAGGTTTACATCTTGAACCTCAATTCCACATCTTTCTTCGCCATGGCGATAGTCTTTTACCTTGATAGTACTACCCACTGCATGATTGGTCTCGTGTAAGATTGCTGCTAGGAAGGTATCTGGTGTATAAAATTCGTCTTCGTTGATATACACAAATCTATTGAATCTACTTACTTTGTTTCTAGAATTATCCGGAAGCATAAAGAATGATAGGGTTGGGTCTTCACTAGTGTGATTAAATCCCATTGGCTTAGATGGTGTTAGATTTTCATCAAATTTGCAATTGTCGTACATTTTTTCGCAGAAGCCCTTTCTCTTAACTTCTAGGATATCGGCAATATTTGCATTGATGACAGGAATATTTCCGGCTTGGACTTGGAAATTATATTCCTTAAGTAGGTCTGCCATAGTTTCTTCCGATACATTGATAGTAGGGGAAAGTAGGTTAAAGTCATCGGGATCTAGTACTTTAAAGTCTACTCCTAGTGATCTCATATATTTTAATCTTTCGTAAATTATTAAAAATAGCCTATTTTGCTCGTCATTTTTACCCTTTGCGATTATTTTATTGGCTACACTTGTATATGATTGAATTAGCCCTGGGCTACTAATATCTCCGTTAAATAGTAGACCATTGCAATCTAATCTAGTTTTGTCTAACCTTAGATGTTTGGAATTATCTATCAATTCTCTATCGTGTGGAGTTGGGTTAAAGCCGTGTTTCTCGGCAAATTTTAAATAATCTTTGTATGCCTTATCCTCATTTGCATCTATTCTAGCCATATCTTCAAAGATATCGCAGGGGTTATCTCTCTCAGCTTTACGGATAGCACCCATAAAAATATCCCTAATTTTGGTGGCTTTTTCATCAATCTCAGAGTCTGTGCTAGTCTTAGGAATACCGAAAGCCGAACAAATCTTCTTTCTATAGTCTTCTAATTTTATAAAAGTGTCTTTAGTTAGACCCTCGGTTTGATATAGTAACACTGGGTCTAGATAGGTAAGTAGTGGACTATCGTCTAGGCTGGTCGCTTCCTCTGGAAGTAGCAATTCTTCCCTAGCTACCGTCCTTTTTATCTTGGTGACCTCAAAAAAGTTATCTAAGATTTGGTCTCTTAGAATGGTAATGTACTTTTTGTAATACTCATTTACAAAGTCAAAAGAGTGATATGGAATGTAGTGAATGGAATTTATTCTCTCCTCTACTGTCTCTCTATGCTCTTCCCCATAATACTCGGTAAATGCTTCTACTAGATTAGGCTTCATTTTCTCAAAGTCTACTCTTACATAATTTCCGTTTATAATCATAATTAATCCCCACCTTAATTTAATTATTTCTCGTCTGTAAAAGTATTTTATCACACAAATCTGGCCATTTCAATACCTCTGGCGAATATTTATTCTATATTTTATATATATAATATAGAAAAATTTTACAAATTATATTGTAAAAAATGTTGACTTTGCAACATAATTTTGATAGATTAGTAGAGTTTATATCGGATTTTAGTTTACTAAAAATTTTTTTTGGGGTAGACTAGAAAGTGCCGTTTTTTCTATAAATGGAAATTTTTTTAGTGAAAAGTGGCAAAGATATAACGAAAAATCATATATTAAAAATTGTGAATGGGCTTAATTTTAGCAATTTTTAATTATTTCAAAATATGGAAAAAGGAGAGATATGAAGAGAATATTTAAAAACTTGAAATATTACGACTACATTCTCATACTTATTACCATTGGCGCAGTCATCGCTCAGACCTATTACGAGATGGAATTTATAGATTACACAGCTTCTATGGTTAGTCTAGTAAAAACGGGAGCAACGGCTAGTGACTTTTGGGCAGTAGGTTGGAAGATGTTAGTTGTAGCGCTAATTGTATTTGTTTCGGCTTTTATTAAGATGTTACTAGCAACCTCGATATCGGGAAAAATCGCTAAAAACCTAAGAAAAGAAGTCTTTGAGAAAGTAAATAATTTTTCAAATGTAGAGATAAATAAATTTAGCACCAGTAGTTTGATTACTAGGACGACAAATGACGTAACCCAAGTTCAAAGAATGATTCAAATGATGCTTAATATGATGATAACAGCCCCATTTATGGCACTTTTTGCTATTCTTAGAATTACCGAGAGTAGCCTAGAATTATCTTTGACATCGCTTATATTCCTAGTAGTAATGTTGGCAATAGTCATAACAATGCTTTTCTTTGTCTTGCCTAAATTCAATGTTATGCAAAAAAATACCGATAGATTGAATCTAGTTACTAGAGAAAATTTAACAGGTATTAGAGTAGTTAGAGCATACAATGGTGAGGCTTACCAAGAGAAGAAATTTGACGAGGCAAATACTAAACTTACTAAAGTAAACTTATTCGTAGATAGGGTAATGGCTCTACTTAATCCGTCACTTAGCCTAATTATGAACGGAATGAGTCTAGCTATATACTGGGTGGGTGCATATCTAATAGATATGGGCTCTCTAGAATACGCCCAAGTTACTGCTTTTACTCAGTTTAGTATGCACATCATTATGAGCTTTATGTTTATAACCCTAATGTTTGTAATGATACCTAGAGGAATTATTTCCTTAAGGAGAATCAACGAAATCTTAGATACCGATAATAGTATCAAAGATGGTAATGTTAGTGATAGTGAGAAATTAGGCACTATCGAATTTAAAAATGTTACATTTAGATATCCAGATGCCGAAGAGCCAGTGCTAGAGGATATATCTTTTACCGTAGGTAAAGGTGAGACTGTAGCCTTTATAGGTTCGACCGGTAGTGGTAAGAGTACCCTTATCAATCTTATCCCTAGATTTTACGATGTAACAGAGGGAGAGGTACTAGTAGACGGTATAAATGTAAAAGATTATACCCTAGAGTCTTTGCACGATAAAATCGGCTACGTTCCTCAAAGGGCTAATTTATTCAGTGGAGATATAACTAGCAATATGCAGGTTGCTAAAGACGATATCACCGATGAAGAGATAGAAAAAGCCCTAAATATAGCCCAATGTTCGTTTATTGAAAAATTGGACGATGGATACACTCATACAGTTGCCCAAGGTGGCAAGAATTTTTCTGGTGGTCAGAAACAAAGATTATCTATAGCTAGAGCTGTAGCCAAGAACCCAGAAATATTCATCTTTGATGATAGTTTCTCTGCCCTAGACTTTAAGACAGATAAGGCACTAAGGGGCGAACTAAAGAAGAATACCAAAAATACTACCACTCTAATAGTTGCCCAAAGGGTTAGCACTATTGCTCAAGCAGATAAGATAATAGTACTAGACGATGGCAAGATGGTAGGAATGGGTACTCACGAAGAGTTATTAAAACATAACAAAGTATACAAAGAGATATATGATTCTCAAACAAAAAAGGAGGTAAAGTAGTATGAATCCTCCAGCAAGACAGACAAATAAAGCCAAAAATTTTAAGAAGACCTTTAAGGAACTTATGGGTAGTCTAAAAAAGTATGGTTGGCAAATAATTACAGGTTTACTATGCGCAGTAGTAAGTACAGTACTAGGCATAGTAGGACCTAACCAAATCCAAGAGATTAGTAAACTATTACTACAAAGACCTATTGAACTAAGTGGGGTAACTAAATTAGGCATAGGGCTAGTAATAATCTATGTAAGTAGTTTCCTATTCTCATTTATCCAAAACTTTATTTTAAATGGTGTTACAGCAAGGATTGCCAAAGATTTCAGAGGCAAGATATCGGTAAAAATCAATAATTTACCACTTAGATACCTAGATAGTACTCCTTATGGCGATGTATTATCTAGAGTAACAAATGACGTAGATTTACTAGCCGATACTCTATCTAATTCATTAAGTTCTATGATTACCTGCATCACTACTCTTATAGGTAGCATTATAATGATGTTTGTGTATTCGTGGAAATTAACTCTAATAGCAATAGTAGTTCTTCCTATTAGTGGCTTGGTTATTAGTTCGCTATTTAAGGTTAGCCAAAAGTATTTTAAGGCTCAGCAAGATGCCTTAGGTGATATAAATGGCCATATTGAGGAGATTTATTCCGGTCACAATGTAGTATCTATCTACAATGCTCAAGATATCGCAAACGAGAAATTTGATAAAATCAATAATGATTTATTCACTTCTTCCGTTAGAGGTAACTTAATCAGTGGAATTATGCACCCTCTTATGAATTTCTTCGGAAATATCGGTTATGCACTAATTATAATCATCGGTTGTATAATGTCGCTAGATAATCCACTATTCCTAGCTACCGTTACTACATTCGTAATATACTATAGAATGTTTAATAATCAAGTAGGACAGGTGGCATCTATCAGTAGTACTATCCAGACTACTATGGCTGCTAGTGAGAGAATATTTGAATTTTTAAATGAGCCAGAGCAAGAGGACGAGAGTCGTAAGACTAAGAGTCTAAAGGCTAAAGATGTAAAAGGTGCTTTAACATTTGAAAATGTTAACTTTGGATACAGCGAGGATAAACAAATCTTACACGATTTAACGGTAAATATTAAACCCGGTCAAAAAGTAGCCGTAGTTGGACCTACGGGAGCTGGTAAGACTACCCTTGTTAACCTACTTATGAGATTCTACGAAGTAGATAGTGGTAGGATACTAATAGACGGGGTGGATATCAGAGATATCAAGAGAAAGAATGTAAGAAAACTATTCGGTATGGTTTTGCAGGATACATGGCTATTTGAGGGCACTATCAAGGAAAATATCGCCTATGGCAATAAAAAGGCTACCGATGAGGATATAATAAATGTATGTAAATCGGCAGGAATCCATCACTTGATTATGTCTCAGCCTAATGGCTATGATATGGTTCTAAATGAAGAAACCACCTTTAGTTCGGGCGAAAAACAATTGCTAACTATAGCTAGAGCAATGCTTCATAATGCGCCAATGCTTATTTTAGACGAGGCTACTAGTAGCGTAGATACTAGAACTGAGGTGCTTATCCAAAAGGCTATGGACGAACTACTAAAGGGTAGAACTAGTATAATAATTGCCCATAGACTATCTACTATCGTTAATGCCGACCTAATACTAGTTATGAAGGACGGAAGAATAGTAGAGCAGGGTACTCACAAAGAATTACTAGCACTAAATAAAGTGTATGCTAGTCTATACAATGCACAATTCTAATAATAAAAGGAAATCACTTTTTATGTAGTGGTTTCTTTTTTTGATTGAAATTAGAGTAAAAATCCTGTGGGTTTTAGCCTAAATTTAGGGGGAAATGGGTAAACTCAAGCCCAGTACCTAAAATAAACAAATGTACATAAACTATAAAAGAATAATTGACAAAGCCACCCAAAAATTATATAGTAGTAAAAAAGATTGGCTGTACTGAGGCCAACTAATCTTTTTAGGAGTTTGCAATGGGATTTATTAAAAAGAACCTACAAAAAGTAATTGAATGGAAGGACGATAGCAAGACTACCGTTGTTTATCGTTTCCCACTAGAGGATAGATACGAGATTATGACAGGCTCTACACTAGTTGTTAGAGAGAGCCAAGTAGCCGTATTTGTTCACAAGGGCAAGGTTGCCGATGTATTCGAGGCAGGTACTTATAAATTATCTACCGATAACCTACCATTTATTACTAAGATGCTATCTCTACCTATGGGATTTAATTCTCCTATCAAGGCAGAGGTATACTTTGTTAATACCAAACAATTCGTTGGTCAAAAGTGGGGTACTCAGAATCCTATTACCATCAGAGACAAAGACTTCGGAATGGTTAGAATCAGAGGCTACGGTATTTATTCATATAGAGTAACCGATGCTAAGGTATTTATGACCGAGGTATTCGGAACTAATAATATCTATACTACTCAAGATGTTGCCGAGCAAATAAGACCTATGATTATTCAGGCTATTACCGATACTATTGCTGAGAGCAAGATATCTATGTTAGACTTAGCTGCAAACTATAGGGAGTTTAGCGAAAAGGTAACCGAGTCATCTATACAAGAATTTGAGAAATATGGCTTGAAACTAGAGAAATTAGTGATAGAGAATATTTCTTTGCCAGAGAGTGTGGAAAAGGCTCTAGACGAGAGAAGTAAACTAGGTATAATGGAAGATAAGATAGGCACTTATACCCAGTATCAGGCTGCTAGTGCACTTAGAGATGCTGCTAATAATCCTAATGGCAATAATCTAGCCGGACTAGGTGTTGGCCTAGGTGCTGCTGGTTCTATGGGTACACTATTTAATAATACCCTATCGGGCGCAACTAATGCAAAAACCAGAGCTTGTATCAAGTGTGGGGCTGAGATTAGTGAAAAGGCTAAGCATTGTCCGGAGTGTGGCGCAGTGCAAGGCTCAGTATGTCCTAAGTGTGGGGAGAGTGTGTCTGCTAGGGCTAAATTCTGTCCAAACTGTGGCGAAAAAATAGCTAAGGCTACAAAGAAACATTGTCCTAATTGTGGTGAAGAAGTAAAAGCTAATGCTAAATTCTGCCCAAATTGTGGAACAAGTGTAAAATAAATTAAATATTCGCAGTGACTACTAGAAGAGTAGCCAGTGTACTAGGCAAAATCAGAGATATACCGGTTGGTGAGAGGTATACGGGGTACATACGGTGAATTACACTAGTAAGAGTGAAAACCTAGTCCTAGGTTAAAATAGGGCAAATGAGGGCTTTATAAGCCGAAGAAAGGTGGTACCACGGGAATAATAACACTCTCGTCCTTTTAAGCAAGGAGGGAGTGTTTTTCTTTTAAAACTCTACCCCTTAAAAATAAATGTATATAAATGTAGTGTGAGGCTTAAAAAAGGCTTACACGATATTAATATAAAAAATATTGAGGAGATAATTATGGTAGATACAAATTTATATAAAACTCTTAAGGAAAGGGGATTACTATACCAATGTAGTGATGAAGAGGCTTTCAAAAAGAAACTAGAGAGTGGTGAGCCATTAGTAGTGTATGAGGGTAGCGACCCTACAGCCGATAGTTTGCATATAGGTCACTGTGTGCCTTACTGCATACTTCGTAGATTCCAAAAGGCTGGTCACAAGGTGCTTTTGCTTATGGGTGGTGCTACAGCTTGTATTGGCGACCCTAGTGGCAAATCTGATATGCGTAAGATGCTTACCAAAGAGGAGATTAATAATAATATCGAGAAGATTAAGGAGACTCTAAAGGTTTTCCTAGATTTTGACGGAGACAATCCGGCCGAGATAGTCAATAATGCCGATTGGTTCTCTAAACTTACCTACATCGATTTTATGAGAGATTATGGTGTGCACTTCAATATTAATAAAATGCTATCTAGCGAGATATATAATAATAGACTATCAAGTGGTGGACTTACATTCTTTGAGATGGGTTATATGCCCATGCAGAGCTACGACTTTATCCACTTAAATAGGACTAAGGGTTGTACTATCCAGTATGGTGGTGCTGACCAGTGGGGAAATATAGTAGCAGGAGTAGAATTGCAGAGAAAACTAAATTTCCAAAATGGCACAGATATTGAATTGATTGGTGCTACCAATCCCCTTTTACTTACTCCAGATGGAAAGAAAATGGGTAAGACCGAAAAGGGTGCTATATGGATTAGCAAGGATAAAATATCTGCTTACGACTTTTATCAAGGGGTATACCAAACACCAGATGCTTGTGTAGAGATGATGTTTGCTCTATTTACCGATATCCCTATGGACGAGGTTAAGGAGATTTGTAAGGGAGATATTGTAAAGGCAAAACAAAGACTATCTTATGAGATAACTAAGTTTGTAAGAGGTGAGGAAGATGCTAGAATTGCCGAAGAGGCTAGTAAATCACTATTCGGTGGCAGTGCTCAGAATCTAGATAATGTGCCATCGTACGCAATTGCTTCTAGCGATGTAGATAATATCAGCGTAATAGATGTAGTTACTCTATCCAAACTATGCTCATCAAAATCCGATGCTAGGAGAATGATTGAGGGTGGTGGAGTATATCTAAACGAAGAGAAGGTTACCGATATCCGTGCTACCTTAAAAGCTAGTGACTTTGAGAATGGCTATGCTCTACTTAGAAAGGGTAAGAAAAATTACATCAAGGTTGTAGTAGAATAGATAATTAAGTAATATGAAATGGTCTAAATATCTTAGACCATTTTTTGTGTATTTGATTTGACATACTCCCATTTATTAAATAAAATATTAGTAGAAAATATATTTGCTTTTTAATTTGCTTATTATGTGGAGAGTGCTAAAACTTATGATATCCACATTGTATACTATTGCAGTGGTTACAGATAATAAGGTAAGAGAAGTAAATATTTTTAGCAAGGAATACCCGAATGAAGAAAAAATGGAAAGCAATCTTAATAGCGCTATTTATGCTACCTATGGTAGTATTCTTTAATGGGTGTAATTGCAAGGGCAATGGTTACGACGAAGACGGACTAAATAGCTACTCGGTTATGTTCTATACATATAGCAGTGATAGCGATAGTTTCAATTACGAGACACAAATAGTTATGCACGGGCACACTGTTACTCGTCCAAAAGACCCTACTAGGTCGGGCTACAATTTTGCCGGTTGGTACAAGGATAAGGAACTAACTATTACATGGAAATTTAATGAGGACAAGGTGTACGATACTACTACTATTTATGCTAAATGGATAGAGATAGACTCACACAGTAATTAATAAAATAATTAAAAAAATAAAGGGCATAGAAGATAATCTTCGCCCTTTTTCTTTTGTTCTTTATTTGTAATTTTATTTTCTGCTTTATGAATTAATTTAGTATAGATTTATTGTTTTGTGTTGCCTTTTGCGTTTATAAAAAGACCCACAGGAGTGTGCATTTATCCACCAAAACTTATGTGGATATGTGGATAACTCCAAAAATAAAAACCACCAAATGGTGGCAGGTTGATAATGACATTTGTCATTATGTGTGGAGATATTGTCAGAAACTTAAGAATTGCAGAAGTTCTTTTTTATTATCAATGGATAGCATTTTCATAAGTTTCTCCCCATCGATTAATTGTACGCCTATAGTCCCTGCGAGGATTTCGGAGGGGCGAGTAAATTTGCTATTGGTTATAACCATTGCTCTATCTGCTCCGTAAAATTCTCTAGCAGTGGATATTTCTTGTACGGCTGAATTACCTACGCTATGTTTGTAGTATAGTTTGCACTGTATGGCAATGCTATCCTTTTTGTGTTTTACTATTAGGTCGGCACCATAGTCGTGAGATTTTTTGGTCTTTGTAACACCTAGTCCCACACCCTTGAAATATATGGCTAGTAGGTCTTCAAATTCTTCTCCGTCCAGTCCGTCTATTTTTTCTTTTGTAAGTCCCGATATGTATTTCTTGGCAATCTTTTTGGATAGTCGGTTATACACAAATTTTAGTAAGTAATAAAAAATGGCTATAGGGAAAAGTACTATAGCCAAAATAATTTTAAATATTTTACCCATCTTTTTTCCACCTTATTATTCCCCGTGTATTTGTAGTAGTAGAGTATAGACGAGGGTGAGTCCCTCATCTACATCTTATTTCCTTTGTCTCCCATTTGGCAAAGGGTACTACTTTTCTTCTTTTGTTTCTTTCTTTGTAACTTTACTTTTTGTAGTAGTAGCTTTTCTAGTGCTTCTAGGTTTTACCTCTTTAGTACTTGCAGGGGCAACCTCTACTTCTTTTACACTTGTAGTAGCCTCTGCCACTTGGTTAGCACTGGATATATAACTTTTGATTTCTTTGTATAGTCCATAAGGGTCGGTTACATTAGCTAGAATGTAATTATTAATTCCATTCATTCCATTAATTGGACTAGCCATACTGCCGAAATTTATAGTACCAGTATTCTTTCTAAATATTTTATCAAGTAAACTTACATTGACTGTACTAGCACCTATCATCTTTATATCTAGTGATTTGTAATCTACGCCAAATATTCCTTTACGGATAACAATCCTTTTATTGGTGTAGCCATAATACACATTTTTGTAATAAAGGTGAGTAAATAACCATTCGATTAGTAGAGTGATTACTAGTAAGCCTACAACTATTGCTAGAGATATAATTATTGCCAATTCTACTATCTGAGTATTTACAGCAACTCCTCCCGTTTCTACTCCCTCTTCTTCCACTCCTGCTAGTGCACCTATCACTACGAATATACCTATAAAGATATACCAAAGCAGAGTAGATAGCATTACTCTAGCATACTGCATAAATTTATTAGGTTTGATAACCTTAATTACCTTTTCGTCATCGTCCAGTATCGGACTAAAAATTTCTTCCATAATAATCTCCTTTTTTTCATTGTAATAAATTTTCTTTTAAATGGCAACAAAATACGCCTTTGTTTGCATTTTGCTTGATAAAACCCCTCAAAAAAATTATTATAATAAGTAGTAACTAGTGTAAAATTCCACTTAAAGACTAAAGCGATTATTTATATTGCATAGGGCTATTTGAGACATTGAATATTTGTGTTTCTTTGTAAAAACAATCTAACTAGTGGGATTACTTTCAAGAAAAAATATAACGAGGACTGATATGGGAATAAGAAGAATACTAACCATAACTCTACTACTTCTGCTATGTTCGTTTACCTTGCTGGGTTGTGGGGATAGAAAGAAATATAGTGCCAGTGTGGGTAGCGAAGATATAGTTAAATTATCTCTATTTACTTTCGACGGCAAGGGCGAGAGTCACTTCGGACTTATGAATCTAGGGCATACTTATCTATCTATGGAAAATATTTCGGAAGAAGATGTGACTATAGGAGGAATGACTCTAGGTGGTGGAGAAGAAATGGCACTAGGTGCTTGGTCTATTAAATCTCACTTTGGCTTGTGGTACAATCTAGAGAGTAATTACTCTAGACTCTACAATAAATACGATGGCAGAGTATCTATTACTATAGGAATTGATAGAGAAGATGTAGATAAAATCAATGAATTTATAGAAGATAACGACCACTGGGGAGTACTTAAAAATTGTTCTTATTTTGCTCTTAATTTATATGATATTGTGGCAGAAGAAAGTGAAAGCATTGCCTTGCCACTTATTTACACTCCTAGTTATATTGCCTCTAAGATTAAAAAATTCGATACTTACGAAGTAAACAAAGTTATTAGTACTGGTGAAACCTTTGGCTACTATAGCGATGGAAACTTTGTAGAGTACAATTTTTAGGAGGGGGAATATGAAGATATTTAAAAAGATATTATTTAGTGTATTATCACTTGTAGATATTTATTTGCTTTATTCGTGGATAGGTTATCTAGTTTTGGGGACAAAGCACCCCGTAATTTATGGGGAAGTAAATACCAATTTTATGGGAATGTATATTATGAGCATTACCTTCTTTGCACTATTTGCCGTGCTCACTACCCTACTTATTATATGGCTAGTTTGCTACATAAAAAGGAATAAAAAACTAAAACTATCTAGTAGTGATATCCAAAAAAAATAACTACTACAATCGGATAAATAAAGATAATTATTTGTAAAAAGATATAAATTGTGTTAAAATTAATTTGTAATTAATAAAAATCGAGGGATATAAAATGGAAAATTACGGAATTCTAAGAGATTTAATTCAATTCAATACAGCATTTGATGCTCAAAACAAATCTATTATGGAGTACATCGATAGATACCTTACTAAATTAGGTTTCTTAACTAAGTATTGTGTTGATGACGATAGTCAAAAATTGTGTTTAATAGCTACTGCTGGTAAAGACCCAGAGCTTGGCTTTGTATGCCACACCGATACCGTTCCACTAGGAGTAAACTGGAAAGATTACGATGCTATGGATTTGACCGTAGATGGAGATAAATTAGTAGGCCTAGGTATTAGTGATATGAAAGGTGGTCTAGCAGCTGTACTAGACGCTGTAGGCAAATTTGATTGGAAGGGTGCTAAGAAAGGAGTAAAATTATTCTTTACTTTTGACGAGGAAAATAACTTCACTGGTATCAAAACTATTGTTGCCAAAGAGCCTAATATTCCACAGAATATTATCGTTCCTACTCCTACTAGCTTATGCCCAGTTATCGCAACTAAGGGATTGCTAAAAATGTCTGTTATGATTAGTGGCAAAGAGGCCCACTCTTCTAACCCAACTAAAGGTATAAATGCAGTAGAAAAAGCAGTTGGATTTTTAGGTGAAGTTTATACATTTAATAATAGATTAAAAGAAGACAAAAATGCTTCATTTGAATTGCCTTATACTTCCTTTAACTTAGGTAAAATCGAGGGTGGTGTGTCTTTAAATAGAGTACCAGGTAATTGTTCGGCTTATCTAGAGTATAGAACTATTAAGGTTGAGCACAATAGACAGATAATAGATAAGATTAGAGAACTAGCCGAGAAATACAATGGCTATGTAACTATTATCGATGATGTGCCTCCTATGAATACATTTGCTGAGTCTTTTATAGCAGAGATGGAGAATTTGACAGGCAACCAGAGGTCTTCTATAGCAGTTGTTTCTGATGGTAACTACTTGCCAGATTGTTCGGTTGTACTTCTTGGCCCAGGCCCTGTAACTAGTGGTGAGAAAAATGAATTTATTAGCAAATATAGCTATGATACACTAGTAGAACTATACAGCAAATTATTAAAGAGCAAATGTCTTTAATTAAATACCCATTAGACTAGGTTTATTTCCTAGTCTTTTTCTTATATTTTTTCATATAAAAATGTCAAAAATATTTCAAGAATTTATCATATAACTATTGCATTCTACATAAATAATTTTTATAATAATTAAAGTATAAAATTGTTTTTTTGTGTGTAATGTGATAAAATAATAGCATACTTAAAAGAGTATAATTAAAAGGAAGAAAGATAGAGTGAACAAGGTAAAAAGATTTTTTGCATCTAATAAACTTAGGTTACTTGTGGCATTTTTGGTAAATACTGCTTTAGTTTTCGTAAGTTGGTTTTTTAATTACCTATACATTTATTACATAGTATCTATACTTACAGCCTGTATAGTTATATTTTTCCTTGCTAATAGAAAGGAAAAGGATACCTACAAGGTTACAGTTTTTCTATTAACACTGGTTCTTCCTATATATGGAATAACCTATGCCGTTCTTAATAAAGAGCGTAAGGGTAGCAAGAAAATTAAGAAAGAATGGGCGAATATTCTATATCGTAATAGAAAAACCAATCTTCCTAGTGATGAGTCATTAGACTCTCTAAAACATAGTTCAATCTCGGCATACAAGACTTGTAATTATCTAGTTGAGACTATTGGAATGCCTTGTTATGATAAATCTGATATAAAGTATTATAGTTCGGGCGATGCTTATTTTGCCGATTTATTCGATGCTTGTACCAATGCAAAAAAATATATTTTGATTGAATGTTACAAGATTGTCCCAGGTAAGGTCTGGTGGTCGCTATTTGATATCCTCAGGGTCAAAGCCAGAGAGGGTGTCAAAGTAAAACTAGTTTATGATGATGGAATATGCACCAAGTATATTTCTCACGATGACTTTATCAAAATGCGTAATCACGGCATAGAGACTGTGCCATTTAATAGAATGGCAGGACTAGGCAATAGTTTCTCAAATTGCAGGAACTTTAAAAGATTAGTGGTAGTCGATGGTGAAAAGGGATTTATGTCGGGATTTAATATCTCCGATGAATATCTAAATCTTAGTGAAGACCTAGGTGCTGTGGCTACCAAAGATGCCGGTATTAGATTTACAGGCAATGCTGTAAGAAATCTAATAGTTAGTTTCTTTGAAGACTATCAATATGCTAGTAAGAAAGTTATTAAATTGCAGGAGTACTTTGTAGATGCTACTCCTTCAAAATCTAAAAACTGGATTTTGCCATATTCGACCAATCCAGTATCCATTGGTCATAGCAATAAAAATGTTATACTTAGTATGATACATAATGCTAGGGAATCAATAATAATATCTACTACATATATTTCCCTAAATGATGAATTAAAAAATGCCCTAATTATGTCGGCAAAATCGGGAGTCGATGTAAAGATAGTATATTCGGGTGAGGCAGAAGCCCCTAGGGTAAAAGTCCTTGCTAGGTCGTTCTTTGCCGAACTTATTAAAGAGGGCATACAAATCTACGAGATTAATAATAGAAAGATGACCACAAGATTAATAATAGCCGATAATAATTCGGCAGTTATATCTACTAATAACCTAGATTGCTTTAGTACATACAAGCACTTCAATTGTGGAGTATATATGTACGGCGATGTTATGAAAGATATAGTTAAAGATATGAGCGATATTATATCCAATGCCGAGCAGGTAACTCTAAAGGAAATCCAAAAGAGAAGATTTGGAGAAAAAATATCTGCTAGTTGGAGCAAGGTAATATCCATATTTAGATAATAATATAACCCCATAAGCAAATTGAGCAAGTGGGGTTATTTTTTTATTTTATATACTTTTTTATTCTTAAATAAGTAGAGTAAATTTGTAAAAAATAGCGTTAGTTAAAATAGATAGTATTAGTATTTAATAGGTGTTACTAAGTGAGTACAAATCAGAGTTTTTTGCTAACATTAATTATTATATATAATAATTAAAATTTTTTTGTTGTCTATTAATTTGACTCTAGATGGCATATAGTTTAAACTAGATGTAGTAAGTAATTTTAGGAGTTTTTGCAATGAAAAAAAATGAAAGTGGAGTGCTAATACTTAGCGAAACTAAAGATGGACAGAGGATAGTTTCTTGTGGAGGTAGGATATCTACTAGGCCGGGTACGGCTATAGAATTATATAGGGGTGCTACCGATAAAGATAAAAATCTAAACCTAATATCCAAGGTGGTGTCCTCCGGTCACAAGACTGTTTTGGAACATCATTATTTTAATCTAGCTTTTAATAATGTTTCTATTTTTGTAGAGCAATTTTTGATAGAATTTAGACTAGCATCATTTACTATTAAATCGGGTAGATATGTTAATTTTAGCAGTGCTGGATTTAATTTGCCAGATACCTTTACATTGGAGCAAAAAGCAAAGGTTAAGGCTCATTACAAGCGTATGTTTAAATACTACGATAAATTTGTAAGTGCTGGTATCCCAGTAGAGGACGCAAGGTTTATCTTGCCTTATGGACTAAAGACCAATATTTATATGAGTGTCAATGCTAGGGAACTAATACATATTATTTGCACAATGATATATGGCAGAGGCTCTAAGTATAGTGAGATTAAAGCGCTTGGATTGCAATTAAAGGAGCAATTCGATAGCCGTTATCCAAATCTAATAGAGAGTAGCAAAAATGCCTATACCGACCAATTGGATAGCGTACTAGATGTTAATCCAAAGCCGGTAGATAAGGTAGAATTTGTATATCAAGATGTAGAACTAATTTCTTATCCAAATAATGCAAGGGAGACTTTAGATGAGTTTGCCTTGAGTACAGGATATGAGAAATTTGATTTAAAGACGGCACTAAAGGACGATAAACAGGCTAAATTACTAGAGCACTTTAATTACACCTTTAAGGTGCATAATTTCGCCCTAATTATCCTAAAGCACCTAACTCGTCATAGAATGCAATCCCTAGCCACCCCACCACTAGTTAAAATGGTTGATGCTAGTAAATTTGTAATTCCTAAAACGATATTAGAGAGGGAAGAACTAACCAAAGACTTCAAAAAGTGCATAAGAGAAAATAGAAAACTATATAATGAACTTAGAGGGGCTCTAGACCCTAGAGACCTAGTTTACTTAATCCCACATGGAGCAGGTGTAGACCTAGTAAGCACTATGAATGCTAGAGAACTTTTGCATTTCTGCAACCTAAGGAATTGCTCTAGAGCACAATGGGTAATTAGAGATTTATCTATCGAGATGCTAAGGCAATTAAAGTCGGTAGATAGCAAGATGTTTGAGGGCTATGGCCCTAGTTGCTATACTTATGGAGTTTGTCCCGAGGGCAGAATGTGCTGTGGCAAACAGATGGAGATGAGGGACAAATTTGATAACCTTGCCAAGTAAGTGAAATAAGTAAACTGAGAAACAAATAAACCGATAAAACATATAAATTACTGTTTTATAATTTAAAAGAGTAGTTTTGTGATAACATTTTATTATGTAGTCGGGTTCGTTTACTGATAACCTCATAAATAAAAAACACCACATAGTGGATTGGATTCCATTGAGTGGTGTTTTTTGTGTGTTTATTAATTTTACATATTATAGGCTTTTTAGAACATTGCTAACTACTTTCATATCGCATTTGCCATTGTAGTTAGTTTTGAAGTGTCTCATAACACTAGGAACGGTTTTATCCTCTAGGGTCATTATGATAGCCTTGATTTCCTCTTCGCTAAGAAGCTCGGGCAAATATTTTTCAATCAAAGACTTTTGGTAGTCGATATTTTTAGCCTCTTCTTCGTTGCCAACTTTTTTGTAGTTGTCTCTCTCTTCTTCTAGTTCTTTAATAGTTTTTTGGATAATTCTAACCATATCTGCATCTTCTACCTCTTTGCCAGTAGTTCTAGCGTCTACAGTGGCTAGTAGGTGTTTATTTATTATAATGCCATATATTACTCTAGCTTGGCTATCCTTATCTTTTAGTGCTTGAACATTTGCTTTTTTAATCTCTTCTATAATCATTTTTTATATCCTCTCTTTTTATCTATATTAACAAGCATTGGGTCATAGAATGCTTTTGGGGTAATTCTTCTTGTCCCAGCTTCTATTTCCTTAATCATTTGGTATATTGCTCTGGTGTATGGTATTTTAAATTTTAATCTATCGCCATACTTTATAAAGCTACCTAGTACATACTCAATCTCGGTCTCTCTGCCTTGTTCTAGGTCGTCTAGTATAGATGACCTAATATGTGGGTTATTTTTCCTCATAATCTTAGTCATCTTACGATTGTAAATCTTGCCTTTTATGGTCTTGCTGGTGAATAATTCGTAATCCAGTTTACCGGCATAAGGCAGTATTCCTACTCTAAATTTCTTTAGTAGGGAGTAGCCCTCTTCTATCAGTCTATTGAATAGATAACAGCCATTGTAATTGCCTAAGATATCTCCTAGAGGCAATCCAGATATAGCGCCTAGGGCAGATATGGTGGCATTCATTATATTCCTACTAAGTAGATATCCCCAGACATTATTGGTAATGTGTGTATCGCACATTTCCCTCATAATCTTTTCTAGTACTTGCATCATAGGGAATACATCTTTATCATATACTCCCATAGTTATTCCACCCGAGTCTACTACCAATCTGCCATAAGGTCTAGATAGCGTGAAGATATCTAGATATAGGCAAATAGATTTTTCCGGTGGGACTAATTTGAATATTCTGTCTAATGAAAAGACATTTTGCACCGTGACAATAGCACCTACGGGTGTTAGATGCTCTAGTGCTTCTTCTACAATCTTGACCGTTTGAAATGCCTTGGTTGCAAGTATTATAAAGTCTTTTTTGGTAGTGAAATCTGCTATCGTCTTTACAGTAGGAACTAGGTAGGTTTTATCCCCAAAATCTCCCATTATGTGAAAGGCTTTAGAGTCGTCTATGTACATTCCTTTGCTACTAGAAACCAGCTCTACATCATAACCATTAGATGCTAGTTCTACAGCCAGTACTGGACCTAGACTACCCGTTCCCACAATTCCTATTTTTAAATCGTGGTATTTCATTAGATTTTGTCCTTAATTAAAATACAGGATATGGACTACATTTTTATAGCCAATACCTATTATAAGTTTAGCACAGTAATATTTTTTTTGCAAATATCTTTTGTGTGGATTTGTGCCCACAAGTGTTAAAATTATGTAAAACTTGCAAATTTTATGTGGTTTTTATAAAATTTATTAAATTTATTTTCTCGTAAAAATCCCTTTAATTGGGCAAATATCTTTGTCACAGCCCCTCAAAAGCTCAAATTTGGCAAAAAAACATAAAAACTACTTGCATTTCGGTCGGATTTGTAGTATACTTATATAGTTGAAAGAGTTTGCTCCCGTGGTCAAGCGGTTAAGACGTCGCCCTCTCACGGCGGAATCAGGAGTTCGATTCTCCTCGGGAGTACCAAAAAATTATACACCTCATCGAGGTGTATTTTTTGTTTTTACTCCCGAGGAGGTGTGCCTTGCACACGGTTGCATTAGCAACCACCG
The DNA here is from genome assembly GCA_964439345.1 of uncultured Christensenella sp. GTDB lineage: Bacteria > Bacillota > Clostridia > Christensenellales > UBA1242 > UBA11490. The sequence continues at coordinate 51,203 of CAYTNS010000001.1, read as the reverse complement.
AACTCTAGTACTCACTCGCTAATAAAATGCAAGACATTTTGCTCGTGAGATATACCGTCTGGCGACGGCATAGACGATTCTCCAATTGGCTTATGCTATGGATAATCTACTGTGTACGGGAGTACCAAAAAATTATACACCTCAATGAGGTGTATTTTTTGTGTTTACTCCCGAGGAGGTGTGCCTTGCACACGGTTGCTTTTAGCAACCATCGAACTTGTACTCACTCGCTAATAAAATGCAAGACATTTTGCTCGTGAGATATACCGTCTTGGCGACGGCATAGACGATTCTCCAATCGGCCTAAGCTATGGATAATCTACTATGTACGGGAGTACCAAAAAATTAGCACCCTGCTGGGTGCATTTTTTATATTTACTCCCGAGGAGGTGTGCCCTGCACACGGTTGCTTTTTTTACAAGCTCGTGTTTTCATATGATATTATGAAACCACGAGAAATCGCTATCGCGATTGCGAACTTCAGTAATCACTCGATAGTAAAATGAGGCAATTACATTATAGTATTTATTTTTTTATAGGTAATTGATTTTTAATGGATAATTTGATATAATATTAATATAAGTATATTTGAGGAGGAGTTTATGTCAAATTTATCAGCAGCAAAAAGAGCACATGTAAGTGCCTTGATGTCTTGGAATGGTATGGATTATAATCAAGCACTAGAGTTGGCAAATTCATCAACATGTGAGGAATTAGATCAGCAATCGTATGCTTCTAGTTCTATTATGGCAGCAAAATGGGGTATAGAAAAGCATATATTAAATGGGAAAATGATTAAAACGGAATATCTTACTGGAGAAGAGAGCGCTCCAGAGGGCTATTTTGAAAATTTAGGAAGGCAAATATCTCAAGATATGTCTAGAGAGCAGGTTATGACATCGGTTATGACTATTTTAAAAGAAATCCATGATACATGGGTGACGAATAATGCTAAAAAATATAATAGAGATGCAGAAAAACAGGATAAGAGATTATTTCAACATTTGCCAATCCAAATGATAGGAATAGACGAAGTTGCAAAAGATTTGATGTTCCTTGCTCCAATATTAGAAGAGCTAGGAATTGATGTGGGAAAGATGGAGCAACAGCCTTGGGGTCAATTTGTTCCAACAGAAGAAGTGGCTAGTATGTATGCTAGGCTTAGTGATTCATCGTTAAAACACAAGGGTATCACAAGGGAAAATCTTTCACAAAAACTTCCTGAGATTATTGATTCTTACCAACCACTTCAAGGACAGTCAGATGTGGCTGTAGCAAGAAAACAATATATGTTGGAGAGGACGGGAGTTTTAGCAAGTCAAGTTAGTAATTGCTTGAGTCTTGATGCTCCTGTTGCGTAGGGATTATTATAGACTTTATAGAGAAGGTTTCAATAAAACTTTAAGTAAAATAAAAACATCTTACATTTTTGTAAGATGTTTTTTGCTATCTATAGATAGTATTTTTTTTGTATATTTGAGAGCATGGGCTCTAGATAATTTGGTAGAGCATATATGCAATATATATTTTTGTATTTTTATCTAAATTTATTGTCGCATTGATAGTTGCTACAAAAAATTCAAATTATATTTACTTATTTCTCCTCTGGGTTGTATGGAGGGAGTTCCTTCATAACCTCTGCGATTGCTTTTATTGCTCTATCTAATTGCTCTTTTGTGTGAGTGGCAGTGTAGCTGGTTCTTAGTAAGCATTGACCTACAGGCACTGCTGGAGAAACTACAGGGTTTACATATACCCCTCTATCTTGAAGCATTCTACAAGCCATAAAGGTTCTTTCATTGGTGTAGGTGTATATAGGGATAATAGGGGTGGTTGCCTCTATTATGGCTACTCCATTCTCCTTTAGACCTTTACGCATATAATCGCTCACTTCTCTTAGTTTTGCCACTCTATCGGGGTTTTCTCTAAGGATTTTTAATGCTGCTCTAGCACAAGCGACACTGGCAGGGGTTATAGAGGCTGAGAATATAAATGGACGGCTAGTGTGTCTTACGAAGTCTACAACCTCTTTTTTACCAGCCATATAGCCACCTAGGGAGGCAAGGGACTTGCTAAATGTTCCCATATAGATATCTACCTCATTTTCTAGTCCCCAGTACTCTGCAGTGCCTCTACCGTGCTCTCCTAGTACTCCTAGTCCGTGGGCATCGTCTACCATTATTCTAGCACCGTATTTTTTAGCTAGTCTTACTATCTCTGGCAAATTAGCTATATCTCCACCCATCGAGAATAGTCCATCGGTTACTATTAGTATACCTTTGTCTTCGGGGATAGATTTTAGTTGTCTCTCTAGGTCTGCCATATCGCTATGCTCATATCTAAGTAACTTTGCATAGCTTAATCTACAAGCGTCATATATACTAGCGTGATTTTCCTTATCTCCTACTATTACATCATTTCTACCACATAGTGCACTTATGATTCCTAGATTGGATTGAAAGCCAGTGGAGAAAGTAACTACTGCTTCTTTGTGTAAAAAGTCGGCTAGTTCTTCCTCTAATTTAATATGCTCATCTAGTGTGCCATTTAAAAATCTGCTACCACTACAGCCCGAACCGTATTTTTTTAGTGCCTCTACTCCGGCACTAATTACATCGGGGTGGCTAGTTAGTCCTAGATAATTATTAGAGCCTATCATTACAGTTTTTCTGTCGTTCATCATAACTTCGGTATCTTGACCAGATGTTAGGGCAGTAAAGTATGGATATATATTATCCTCTTTTAGTCCATTGACCATCTGCATAAATTCATTGTTACATTTATTAAATAAATCCATTTTCATCTCCTAAAAAATAAACTAATTGAATTATAACATTTAGGATAAATTCTTTGCAAATAAAAGACGGTATACTAGCGAAAATTATGTATAAAAAATTATTTTTAGTTAAATAAATTTTATCGTAAAATTAGAGTGTGCATACAAATAAAATCCCCTAAATCTAGGGGATTTTTAAATGTTAATCGTTTTAAATTATTTGCTAAAAAACATTTTTTAAAATAGTTATAAAATCATAGTTATTGCTAATAGTATTAGATAAATTATTTATATCTTAATAATCCATTCCATCGCCTTCGTCATCGGGATAATCCATATCGTCCCAGTCACTATCGTTATCTGGGTGAGGGAAGGCACGAAAGTCGTCATTATCTATAGACTTACTAATGTCGGATAGGATATCATTCATCATAGTTAGATATTCTACATAAGCTACTCTATTTTGTTCTATGGCATTATTTACCATCACTCCAGTTACAGGACGCAAGTTCTCATATATTTCGTGGATATATGTCTGCGCAAAGAATAGTATGCCGTTTTCATTGCCGATAGGGTCACACTTCATCATCATTGAACGGAAATGTTGACGATTAGCTTTTGCTCTAGATATTCTATCTCCACTCTCTATTGGACTTGTAAGTGCGATATCTTTGCTAGTAGATATTAGGTTTAGTAGCATAGTGGACTGTGCTATATTATCATTTTTTATTTTTTCGGGTTTAATATCAGAGCCAGGGTGTGTGTAATTATATAATTGTGCTAGGCTACTAGCAAAATTTGCTCTACACTTTTCGATATCTTTTTCGTCAGGATTGATAGTTATATCTAATTTCTTATCTTTGGAAGATATTCCAAATACGGTAAATTCGCTTTTATCGATGTCAGGATTAAAATTAGGCATCTGTATCATCTGTACCGATACACCCTTTAGCATACTAGCTATAACTAGTGTTAATGCGTTAGTTTCTCCATCTGTTAATCTCATAAATACACCCCCCATTATGTATTTTAGTTGGAATTAATTTTTAGGGGCAAAATTTTTTAAAACTATTTTTCCACGGGAATTGCCCACATTTCTAATTTTAATAATTATATCACCCTATATATTTCAATGTCAATAGTGAATTTTTCGTAAAATGGGGTAAATTGATGTATGGAATAGGGTGTAGTAATGGTGGCAGTGTCATCGCTGTACGGCTAGGAAACATTGTCTACTATTTAGCGATAAGATGTCTAGTATCGCCTCTTTACGGGGCAAAATTGAGCGAATTTTGGCTATATATTAATATAATATAGTAAATAATATTATAATATATCATAAAATAATTGTAAAAGTGGTAAATTTGTGATATAATTTTGATATCTAAAAATATTATTTATGCTGTATTTAAAGGCTATTTTTTAAGGAGTTACAGATGGAAGAAGAAATGAATGAGCATATTTTAGCAAAGTCCACTAAATATGACGAGGCTGATATACAGGTACTTGAGGGTCTAGAACCGGTTAGAAAAAGACCAGGTATGTATATTGGTAGTACCGATACTAGGGGTCTACACCACCTAATTACCGAGGTTGTAGATAATAGTATTGACGAGGCACTAGCTGGATACTGTACACACATCAAGGTTGTCCTAAATAAAGACGGCAGTTGCTCTATCATAGATAATGGTAGAGGTATTCCTTGTGGTATTCATAAAACCGAGGGCAAGAGTGCTGTAGAGGTCGTACTTACCAAGCTTCACGCTGGTGGTAAATTCGGTGGTGAGGGCTACAAGATAAGTGGTGGTCTTCACGGTGTAGGTTTGTCCTGTGTTAATGCCCTATCTGAGTGGCTAGAGGTCGTTGTTCATCAGAGTGGCAAGATTCATAAGCAACTATACAAAAGAGGTATTCCACAAGAGCCATTAAGAGTGGTAGGTGATACTGCTCAGACAGGTACAACCGTTACCTTTATGCCCGATTTTGAGATATTTGAGACCCTTGAATTTGATTACGATGAATTAAAGTCTAGATTCAGAGAAATTGCATTCTTAAATAAGGGACTGACTATATCTATCGAGGATAAGAGGGGCGAAGAGCCTCAGGGCGAAACCTTTAGATTTGATGGTGGTATCGTAGAATTTGTTGATTACCTAAATAGAAACAAAGAGACTCTATTTGAAAAGCCAGTATATGTAGATGTTGTCAATCCTAATAACGAGGTAGAGATAGCATTCCAATTTAATAATGGCTACAATGAGTTTATTAATTCTTATGCTAATAATATCAATACCGAAGAGGGTGGTACTCACTTAACTGGATTTAAAAACGCTCTAACCAAGATTATTAATGATTATGGTCACGCTAATAGAATATTAAAGGATAGCGAGAAACTATCGGGCGAAGACGTTAGAGAGGGTATAACTGCTATTATCTCTGTTAAATTGACCGAGCCACAGTTTGAGGGTCAAACAAAAACTAAGCTAGGCAATAGCGAGATGAAGAGAATAGTAGAATGTGCTATGGAAGAGAAATTCGGCACATATTTAGAGGAGAACCCATCGGTTGGTAGAGAGATGGTTCTTAAATGCGTTACAGCCAAGAGAGCTAGAGACGCTGCTAGAAATGCTAGAGACCTAACTAGAAGAAAGGGAATACTAGAGAGTACTACCCTTCCAGGTAAACTAGCCGATTGTACTAGTAAGGATAGAAAGAGTAGTGAGATATACCTAGTAGAGGGAGATAGTGCAGGTGGAACTGCTAAACAGGGCAGAGATAGAAAATTCCAAGCAGTATTGCCTTTGAGAGGTAAGATTATAAATGTTGAGAAGGCAACCCTTCACAAAGTACTAGAGAGTCAGGTAATTAAGGATATGATTACAGCCTTTGGTTGTGGAGTATCTAGCGAATTTAATGAAGAAAAATTAAGATATGATAAGATTATTATTATGACCGATGCCGATGTAGACGGTAGCCATATTAGAATCTTATTACTAACATTCTTCTTTAGATTTATGCAACCACTTATCGATAATGGTCATGTATTTATCGCTCAGCCACCACTATTCAAGATAGCTAATGGTAAGCAGGTATATTATGCTTATAGCGATGAGGAATTAGATGAGATTCTAGAGAAGATTGGCAGACCTAAGGTAGAGATACAGAGGTACAAAGGTCTAGGCGAAATGAATGCCGACCAATTATGGGAAACAACTATGAGCCCAGAAAATAGAATATTACTAAAAGTTACTATGGAGGACGCATTTGAGGCTGACGAGACATTCTCAAAATTAATGGGCGAAGATGTCGAGCAGAGAAGAAAATTTATCGAAGAAAATGCTACTCTAGTTAAAGACCTAGATGTCTAAGGTAAATTAGGAGTAAACTATGGAAAGAGATGAAATAGAAAAGATTTTAGATAAAATAGATGCTAGTAAAATCTTAGATGTCAAAGTTAAAGAGGAACTAGAAAAATCATTTATTGCCTATGCTATGGCAGTAAACGTTAGCCGTGCTATTCCCGATGTAAGAGACGGTCTAAAACCCGTTCACAGAAGAATTATATATGCAATGGGTGCAAACCTAGGACTTTACAATGATAAGCCATTTAGAAAATGTGCTACTATTGTCGGTGAGGTTATGGGTAAATTTCACCCACACGGTGACTCGGCTATCTATGATGCCCTAGTTAGACTAGCGCAAGACTTTACAATCAATTGCCCACTAGTAGAGGGACACGGAAACTTCGGTTCGGTCGATGGAGACCCTCCAGCAGCTCAGCGTTATACCGAGGCAAGACTAAGTAAAATCGCTAGTGAAATGCTTAATGGCATAAACCAAGAGACAGTTGATTTTTATCCAAACTTTGATGGTAGAGAGATGCAACCTACCGTACTACCTAGTAGATTTCCAAATTTGCTAGTAAATGGTAGTGATGGTATTGCCGTAGGTATGGCAACCAATATCCCTCCACACAATCTATGCGAGGTTATCAATGGCGTTATCGCCCTAATTGATAATCCCGAGATTACACTAGATGAACTTATGAAATATATCCCAGCACCAGACTTCCCAACCAAGGGTATAGTTGTAGGTGGCAAGGGTATTAGAGAAATGTATGAGACTGGTAAGGGTGCATTTATTATTAGAGCCAAGACCGAGATAGAAGAGGAAAATGGCAGAGAGAGAATAGTAATAACCGAGATACCTTATCAGGTAAACAAAGCAAAACTTATTATTCAAATAGCCGATATGGTTAAGTCAAAGAGAATTGAGGGCATATCCGATATCAAGGAAGAAAGTGATAGAGAGGGTATGAGAATAGTAGTAGATGTAAAGAGGGACGCAAATGCACAAGTCGTTCTAAATAATCTATTCAAACACACTCAATTGCAAGTATCATTCGGTGCTATCAATCTAGCCCTAGTGGATGGCACTCCTAAGACATTGCCTCTAAAGGAAATTTTAGAGCACTATGTTAAATTCCAAAAAGAGGTTATCACTAGGAGAACCAAGTTTGAATTAGACAAGGCAGAGGCTAGAGCACATATTTTAAGAGGCTTAGTAATTGCTCAGGCTAATATCGACGAGGTTATTAGACAGATTAAATTATCTACCGATAAAAATGATGCTGTAGAGAGATTAACTAGACTATTTAATCTAGACGAAAAACAAGCTAATGCAATTCTAGATATGAGACTTCAAAAGCTTACTGGTCTAGAGGTTGAGAAGCTAAAAGCAGAACTAGAAGAAGTAGAGAGATTAATTAAAGAGTACAAAGAAATCCTAGCTAGTGAGGCTAGAGTACTAGAGATAATCAAGGGCGACCTAATTGAGATTAAGACTAAGTATGGTGTACCTAGAAAGACCGAAATCCGTCTAGACTATACTGGACTAGATATTGCCGACCTAATCCCTAGAGAGACTGTAGTATTATCCCTAACTCATAGTGGATATATCAAGAGAATGCCTGTATCGGAGTACAAGAGTCAGCATAGAGGTGGAATGGGTGTTGTAGGACACAAAACCAAGGATACCGACTTTGTAGAGAAGATATATGTTACATCATCTCACGATAACCTAATGTGCTTCAGTAGCAAGGGTAGAGTGTATATCCTAAAAGCTTACGAAGTACCAGAGGCTATGAAGAATAGTAAGGGTAGAGCGATGGTTAACTTGCTTCAGGTAGATAATGATGAGAGAATTACTACTATCATACCTATCCACCCAGAAGACGAGGGCTATCTAATGATGGCTACCAAGTTTGGTCTAATCAAGAAGACTAAGAGCGAAGAATTCTTGTCTATCCGTAAGGGGGGCAAGATTGCTATTAAACTAGCTGAGGGTGACGAGCTAATATCTGTCTTCCTAACTAGTGGCAACGACGAAGTACTTATCTGCAGTAGCGAGGGCAAGTGTATTAGATTCAATGAAAATACAGTTAGACCACTAGGCAGAGACACTATGGGTGTTAAAGCTATGAAGATGTCGGAGGGCGAGACTATAGTAGATATGACTCTAGTTAACCCAAATAGCGATATGTTAACAATCACCGAGAATGGCTACGGCAAGAGGTCGGGCGAGGGTGAATATAGATTGCAGGGTAGAAATGGTAAAGGTATCAAGGCTGGTATCTTTAACGAAGAAACTGGTAAACTAGTTAACCTAAAACAAGTAACCGAAGACGATGATATTATGCTAATTGCCGATGACGGTGTAGTTATTAGAGTGGGTGCAAAAGAGATAAATAAGATAGGTAGAAATACCAAGGGCGTAAGAATAATGAAGATGAAGGGGAATGCAAAGATAGTATCTGTAGCAGTTACTCCATCGGAAGCATCGGAGGAAAAACTGGCCGAGACTATCGAGGAGAGCGAACCTGTAGTGCCTGAGGTGGCTGAACCAGTCGAGGTAGAGGCAGTAGCACCTAATATGGACGATAGCGAATTATTGTAAATCGCTTGAAATTTAATTGAGAATATAGTAGAATTGTAATCGACTATAAATGTGAAAAAGGGAAATCTGATATAGAATATTTTCTATAGGGGTTTTCCTTTTTTATAAGACTAAAGAAGTATTTTACATATAAGATACATTGGAGGGTGGATATGTCTAGACTAGGCAGTATCAAGGAAAAAGAAAAATTTTTGAGTGGGATAGAGGGTGTTGACAAAAGTGTAATAGAGTTGACCCGTGATAATAGCGAGAAATTGGACCTCTACACCTACTTTATTACTATGGGTGCACATAATACTGGTAGCATTGATGACAAGGTTTTGTATGAGTTTTTACTAGGCAAATATGCCGATTGGTATTGCTTAAATCAAAATAGTACTACTAGTGCCGTATATAGAGTTACACACGGGAAAATATATTCACCTAGTAATCTATCTGGCAGAGAGTGCTACGAATATATAAAGGGTGGCAAGTTTACAGGAATACTACCTATAGAATTTCAATATGTAAATAAATTAGAGGATAAGTATTTTATTTATATTGATATCAATAAGCTATACAATCAAAAGGTAAAAAATGATACTACGGCTAGACTATATATCAATCTTCCTAGCGATAAGGTAGTGCCTTTTGTAAAGGAATTTATAGATAGGGCATATCTTTCGGAATATCCTGCATCTATCAAATTTTTAAATACCGATGATAGGTGTGATACTGTAATTATATATACCGATTATTCTAGTGTATCTACTATAGTAAAAGAGATAGAGAGTATAAAGGAAGATTATCCTACTAGGTTTGAGGGGGTTGGTGGGGTTAACCCATTACTAGCTAGAGTGAATGATTATATTGGCTTTGGCGAGAAACCAAGCAAGGGCGATACTTACTTTAAATCCAGAACTGATGCTATATCTGCTATAGATAGTTCGGCTATTACCTCTGTTCTTAAAGATAATATTATTGCCAAAGAACAATCGGTAGTATTTAGAAGTGATGGCAGGAGTTATACCCCTACCGAGTACCTAATGTTCCTAGTGGAAAAAGTGGCTATCAATTTAATAGAAGATAAAATAGGCAAGATGGAAGAGGATAGCAAAGCCGATAAGGGTGAGCTATTTAAACTATATAAACTAAGAGAAAGTGTAGAGAAAGAAATTGAGATAGCCGAAGAGGTTAAGAAATTAAAAAAATGTATCACTAGAAATGGTGAATATCAATTGAGTCTAACCGATATCGGCATTAGTAATTATGACTTTGTATCCAAACTATATAGGCTATTTACTTCGGAAGAAGATAGAGCATACCAAAAGAAAGATTTGGATAGTAAAAAGGGTGTAATATCTCGAGTGCTATTTAGAACGAGCGACGAACTTGACGGAGTAAATGTGCAAGAATTTTTGCAAGAATATTTTAGGCTAGAGGTGGCTACCGTATTGCAAGGTGTTATAGATGATAAGATGGGAGAATTAAAAGAAATTAAGCAAAGCTCCATTCTTAGTAATCTAAAACAAAAGCAGATATTAAGGTTAAGAGCAATACTAAAAAATATTCTAAACGATAGCGATGATGGCAGGGAATATCTAGATAAATGTATCGCCGATTATGTGAGGATATTATCTACCGATGCTTCCGAAAATGTAGAACTTTACATAGACGATGTTAAATTGTCTCTAGATTCAAATATCAATGAAGAGATAATTAATTTGCTTCCATCTTTGCAGAGCAATGTGGATAATTTGACAATAGATAGCTGGTTTATTGACAAAACTCTAGCAGATTTTGACATAAACAAGGAAAATCTAGCAATTGGTGCTAATACTAAAAATCTTTCTAAAGTTAGAGCTCAAGAGGAAAAGAAGCAGGAAGAAAACTTTTATTATAGAGCCCAAAGTCTAGATGATACTCTTACAAAATAGTCATAATTAAGCATAGTGGATTAATATGGAATAGGCTAATATTGGGGCTATACGACTCGTTATAAACTATTAGTAAAAAATACTTTAAAAGTAAAGCATTATAAGATTTACAGTAAAACTTTATAAAGTAATAATACAGAAATTTATAAAGTAATAATACAGAAAAAAGAGAGACATTAATTTGCCTCTCTTTTTATGTTTTGTGTGTTTATTTTGGGTTTACCATTGGTTCATTTGGTCGTCGTCATTATTGCCATTGTTTTCCGGCAATCTATTCATAGTATTGCCTCCACCCGAGCTACTGCCACCATAATTATTTGGATTTTCTCCACTAACTATAGTTATCTGTGGTCTGGATACTTTGGTTGGGTCGTTTTTCTTAGATGGCTTGGATTTTTTAGCCACACCTTTTCTAGCTCTCTTGGCTTTTATTATTACTCTAATTGCAAAGAATGCAATTATTAGTAGTATAGCAATTGAACACGATATAATTATTATCTGAGTATTATCTACTCCACTCTCTACATCTAGGTATAGGGTTTCGCTGGTAACCTCGATTACTTGTGAACCATTCTTTGCTACAAGCACTGCTTTTACTTCTTTTAAGCCAATGCTATCGAATATCATGGTCTTTATGCTTTTTGCATTGTTGTCGCCCGTAGTTGTTCCTTGCAATACTCCATTTACATACCACTTGTATTCGTAGGTAAATCCAGTATATTCATTCATAGGGATATTGCTATCTGGCTTAACTTCCAGTTCTATTTCTCTGCCCGATAGTGTTTGCTTAGTATTACATCTTAGGATTATAGTATCTAGTGCTTGTTCTTGGACATATACTAGCCTTGTTATTGGTTTAGCCTCATTGCCACCCTTGTCGGTGTAGGAGTATGTAATCTTGTATGGGTTTTTGCCACTGAGAACTTTTACATCTAGATTGGTGGTAACGGTAATTTCGCTAAAAGGTATTTCGTCTCCACTGTCTATTGCTATGCAATTGTATTTGCTATCGTCAAAATTGGTATTTCTACTCCAGTATATGGTTTGTGGACCAACTAGTTTTAGTACTGGGGCGGTGGTATCTACTACTGTGTATTGTAATGGAACTACTCTAGTAAGTCCGTTACTAGCAGTAACCCTAACATTTACAGTATTTACACCTATCTCTTTGGTATTTGGATTGCCTATTATTTTTACACTGGCATTTATCTCTGGGCTTAGTAATACTTTATCCGAGATATTTGGGAATGGGTCTTTCCTTTCGACTGTAAGAGTATTTTTTAGTGATATGGTGAATACTGAGAAATTTTCGCTTACACTCCAGCCATTATAGTAACCGGTAGCCGATGTGGTAACTCCACCTATTTTTATATCTATCTCTCCTAGTATTCCGTCATCGGTAAAGCCTTCTAGAGTTTTATTTTTAAAGCTTCCCTTATTGATGCCATTTTTAACGTATACTGTAGATAAATAATTATAATCGCTATCCCTAAAGTAATATAATACTTTATTTGCAGATAACTCATTATTTAGTATTAGTTTTGTGCTATCTAGGTAGGATAATCTTTGTACACCCCATAGATATTTTTCGTTATTTAGGTCTGATGAACTAAGTGCACTTAGGTCAAAATTATTAAAGCAAAGGTTTACTTGCAATAGGGTGGAGGATATGTCGCTAGGTGAGGTGATGGTTTTTGCGTTTTCTCCCGTACCTATAGTAAATGTTGTGCCGGTCGTTGCTGACATAAATGAACTAATATTACCTAAATCACTATTGGTAATGCCATTACTAGCTAGGTTTATAGCGACTAGGGTATCTGGCCACATAAATTGGCAGAGTTCTCGTATATCTACTATGCCGGTGTTGCTAAGGTCTAGACAATTTTTGCCTTGAAATTTGGCACTAGTAATCATACTATTTACCCTCAATGGCTCGTCCGATTCTATGCCTAGTATGGTTCTTAGCCTTGCCTCAAGTACGGGATTTACAATCGTTACCGTGTCAGTTTCGCCACGGAGTACATTAGTATAGGACTCATTAAAACTATATCTATCTATAGTACTGATAGTATTAGTAGGTGTAATATTAAAATAATTGTTTTCACATATAATAGGTGTGCCTAGGGCAAGTACTCCCGTTAGGAGCATTGCAACTTTCCATTTTTTCTTCATATTTCCCCCATAAAGTAACTACTTTTATTTTATCACAAAAATATTATATTACATAATATTTTCATATAATTTTTTATTTGCAAGTGTGTGGGTGAGCGAAGAGAGAAAATAAAAAACTAGCAAGAAAATTATCTTACTAGTTTTTTATCTGTCCACAAAGGCGAATACAAATGTGGATAATTTAAAATTTATTTATCTAATAACTGTTTGACCACCCATATATGGTTGTAGTACTTTAGGAATACTAATAGAGCCGTCCTCATTGTAATTGTTTTCAATTAGAGCTATTAATCCTCTAGGACTAGCAAGTACGGTGTTATTAAGAGTGTGCAAATAGTAATTGCCTTTATCTCCTTTTGCTCTAATGCCTAGTCTTCTGGCTTGAGCGTCTCCTAGGGTAGAACAAGAACCTACTTCAAAGTATTTCTTTTGTCTAGGACTCCAAGCCTCGATATCGCAAGACTTAACTTTTAGGTCGGCTAGGTCTCCACTACAACATTCTAGTGTTCTAACTGGGATATCCATATTTCTGAATACATCTACAGTGAATTGCCACATCTTATTGTACCAATCCATACTTTCTTCTGGCTTACATAGTACTATCATTTCTTGTTTTTCGAATTGGTGTACACGATATAATCCTCTTTCCTCTAGTCCGTGAGCGCCACCCTCTTTTCTAAAACATGGACTATAAGAAGTCATAGTGATAGGTAGTTCACTTTCTTTTACGATTTGGTCTTTGAATCTACCAATCATACTATGTTCACTAGTGCCTATTAGGAATAGGTCTTCGCCCTCGATTTTGTACATCATTGCGTCCATCTCGGCAAATGACATAACTCCAGTAACCACATCGCTTCTAATCATAAATGGAGGAATGCAGTAGGTGAAACCTTTATCTATCATATAGTCTCTAGCATAAGCAATCATTGCCTCGTGTAGTCTAGCAGCATTGCCCATTAGGTAGTAGAATCCAGTACCACTAGTTCTACCAGCGCTATCTTTGTCTAAGCCATTTATCTTATTTAGGATATCTGCGTGATATGGGATTTCGTACTCAGGAACTACTGGCTCACCGAATTTTTCTATCTCTACATTGCAAGTATCGTCCTTGCCTACAGGAACCGATGGGTCTATAATATTAGGAATAGTCATCATAAGAGTTTTAATCTCAGCACTCTTTTCTTCCTCTAATTTTTCTACCTCTAGTAATCTATCGTTTATAGCTTTTACTTCGGCTTTTACTGCATTTGCCTCGTCAATTTTTTTCTCTTTCATTAGTCCACCGATAGTGCTACTTAGGGCGTTTCTCTTGGCTCTTAAACTATCGCCCTCAGCCTTTATTGCTCTATTCTCTTGGTCTAGTGCGATAATCTTATCGACTGTTTCTAGTTTGCTATCTTGAAACTTCTTTTTGATGTTTTCTTTGACCAATTCCGGATTGGTTCTGATTAAATTAATGTCTATCATATTATTCTCCTTTTGTCATTTTATATTTAGATATTGTCATTAATTGCACACTTTTTGTCAATATCTTAGTCAATTTGGTGTGCTAGAAATAAAAAATCTCTAGCAATTTGGTGAGGAAATTACCCTCGTATTCCAAATTGTCTAGAGATGAATAATTATCATAATATCCACGGTGCCACTCTAGTTGAGATTGCTCTCCACCTCGTACATACTTTTGCTCCCTGCCAAAAAGTATTTTATTTAAAAGACCTTGTTTTCACAAGCACCTCGATAGGTAGAGAATTAAAAGTCCTAACATATTTAGATTCTCAGCTATTATCTAAACTCTCTGTATCGATATAATGGATTTTAATTTTCCTATGTCATAGGTGTAGGGTGGATTTTTCTTTTTCAAAAAAATCTTACATTTAGTATATACCATTTTTAAAAAATGTCAATAAATTTTTTATATAAAAATTGTTTTAATCTTGTCATACTTTGTCAATGATTTAGTAGAAATTAAATATGATATGGAGGATTTTACATTGACAGATTTTGATAAAAGTGAAACAAAGATAAATTTAGGTAGAGCATTTGCAGGGGAGTGCCAAGATGGTGCTAGATATCAGTTCTTAGCCAAGATGGCATTAAACGAGGGCTACGATTATATGCAATTAATATTTAAAACCCACGCAAAAAATGAAATGGCTCACGCAAAAAGATTTTATGATTTAATTGCCGAGCATAGTGGCTCACCAACTAAAGATATGGAGATATGTGGAGGTTATACTTTCTCTTCGGGTAATCTATTAGATTGTATCAAGGATAGTATGACGGTGGAGAAACATCAGAGCGATGTGGTTTATCCCGATTTTGCTAAAGTCGCTAGAGAGGAGGGGTATCCCGATATTGAGAAAGCCTTCCTATATGCAGGTACGGTAGAGAATTGTCACAAATTGATGTTGGAGCAAATCTACACCAAACTCAAGGGTAAAAAATTATACAAAAGTCCAACTAGTGTAAAATGGAAATGTAGCAATTGTGGATTTGAGCACACGGCTAAGAGTGCGTGGGAGGAGTGCCCTAGTTGTCTAAGTCCACAAGGCTTTGTAGAGATTAAGATAGATATGAATAGTGGGGACTGAGTTTGGCGAAATAACTCACACAAGATATGAAAAATACAAATATAAAAAAGAGAATGAAATGTATTCATTCTCAATTTTTTATTTAAGTAGATTTAATTATCTATTTAGCACAAATTGTTTGCCATCGAAAGATATTATTACATAGTCTTCGCCAATTGAAGAGCCATATATTGATACTCTTTTTGCTGTATCCGATACATTGTAAACGGTGTATAGTAGGTCACCATCAAAATTGTAGAAACTATAGTTATAAGCACCATTATTAGATGTGATTTTGATAACTAGTGAATAATTCTCATTGTAGTCAAGTATTACATCGGCATAATATGTAGTTCCAGATACTACAGTATTGTTATCTTTATTTTCTAGATAAATAGGATACTCGTCTCTTACACCTAGGTCTTCTAGGTAGTATGCCTTCAAAGGCGTTTCCGTTGCTCTATTAGTATTTGAGTCTTCATATTCTACTTCGACCATATATTTATTTTCGTTGTAGATATTGTGAACGATTACCTTGTCGGAATCGTAAGTCTTTACAATCACACCATTCATATCACGGATATATGTTTTGTCGCCGTCATTTATAACGATGCTATTTTGTGTGCTAAACATATCGGTTTCGCTTGTGTCATAAGAGCCCAAGTCGCATATCTTTTTGTAGTTTTTATCAATTAATGTAATAGTTGCATTGCTACTGCCTAGGCTGGAGGAATTTAGTGCAATAAATCTATTGTCATTTAATTTTAGCAATTGATTATTAAAGCTATAATCCAATTCTCTAGTTTGCAACTTGTTATTTATTAGTAGATAAGTTTGATTGCCTAATTTTTTGTCTTTTATTTTATTTGCGCCTAGTAGGCTAGTGGATTGATTGATAATACATTCCGAACTAGTGATAATATAATTAAATTTAATCTCGCCAAATGTGCCACTTTTTAGATTTAGTCTATATGTAGTGTAGTTGTAATATTCGATGCCTTCCGAACCCTCTCTAGTAAAATCGTGGTCCTTTTCGGTGGCAGATTCGATTGCTTGGAATAGTAGGTTATTTCCTACATAAGCCACATTGCCATTATTGATGGCAGATATTAGTGTAGAATCAATATGTACAGCCTTTTTTAGGTTGTAATTTTTGTCATAAATAGTGATTGATATTGCACTTATGCCATTGCTATCTGTTTCGACCTCGGAACCTACAAATCTTATATCGCCATTGGTTAGTGCTATAGGGGATAGGTCGTTTGTATCTATATCTAGTCCCTCGGTAATGCCTATAGTTTGAATTAATTTTCTATCCTCAGTCATATCATAGATATTTGTATAGGTTTCGCCCGAAGTAGTGGTTAATTCCCAAAATTCATAATGATAACCCTCACCCTTTAATTCACTTTCTAGGGTAAAACTGGTTATTGATACTTTCTTATCGTAAAATTTCTTGCTAACAGATGCGTGTTGGTCGTCGCCTTTACCTTTGATTTTTACTGTCTTTGTTTTGATATTCACATAGGTTTCGGCAGTATCTTCATCGTACATTAGACAATCCAAACTCTGACCTTTTTCGTCTACAATATTAATTCTATTTGTATTTAAATGGTCGATTAATTGGAAGTATGATTTGTTTGCCTCAGTGCTAGATTCTATGCAAGTAATTTCGTTATAAATGGCTGGAACTAGCATTTTTTTCTCTTTCCACGAGTAAATGCCCGATTTTTCTAGGTTGTCTTTTACTATCTGAGTTCCGTTTTCATATACGGTGGAATTAGATGTGTGATAGGCACTACTTAGAGTAGATGCGTCCATAACCGTGTGTTTATTATACGAGTTCTCTAGTTCAGTGTAAGTACTGAATCTTTTTATGCTGACTAGTATCACCGATAGTATTACGCCTAGAACTATTATTCCCGTGCATATTGATACTATTACAATTTTCTTTGTTTTTGACATACAAAAGTCTCCTTTTATTTACTAAAAAAATTATATTATTTTTTCGATTAAAAGTCAATGCAAATGATATTTGTTCATTATTTAATTGTAAGCCTAATTGCCATTGGTTTACGGCATTATTTTTTCTTATGGGAATATTATAAAAAATTTGACCTCCATTCCCTATATATTAATAATAATATATTTTTTGTTAAAAATATAAATACATAGTTAAATCATTTTTCAAATTTAGACAAAATGTGCTAAAATATGCTATGTAGAATAGGGTGGAAAATGTTGTCGCCCCCTAAATAATGCAAATAAAAGACTAAAGGTGTAGAAATGAAAAAGGTAAAAACAATACTATCGGCTATATTTATGATTTTAGCCACAGCGTTTATTAGTGCGTGTTCTTGTACTGATGGTGACATCACTCAAGTATATGAGACGGGCATTAGCATTAGGTGTACTACAGACGCAACCTATTGGACTAAGGACGAGGAAAGTGGAGACTTGACTATCAGATGCTACAAAAATGATAGATTCACTATAGAATATACCTTGACTCCTCCGGGGGTTACTACCACGCAGGTAGATTGGGAATTTAGTGATAATAGTGGTATTCTATCGGCATCATCTTTTTCTTACTCAAAAAGTGCAACCGAGCAGGTAACCTTTAGGGCTGATAATAGGGGTGAGACTACTATCACCTTTACAACTAAGGCTACTGGTAAAAAGGTTAAAGCTTATGTAAGAGTTAGTGAAGAAAAGTCGAAATTACCTACTCTTGATGCACCTTCTGGTTTTGATTATAATCCATTAACTGGCACAGTTAGCTGGGACCATGTAACTACAGTTAAATTAAATGGTCATACTACTAGAGCAGAATTAGTAGATGGCAAGGCAAAAGGTCTAGTTGCATACAAGGTAACTGTATCGGAATACAAGTATGACAAGGGAGGCAATAAATATATTGACCCCGAGACTACTATTACAGAAGAGGTTACAACCAATCAGTATACAGGTCTTGAAACTGGTAAAACTTATGCAATTAGTGTAACGGCAGTTGGTAACGACTATGATGCAAAGAGTGGAGAGGCAAGTCTTGACTTCTTCTTCCATCAGTTATCCAAAGTTACTAATCTTAGCAATAACAATGGCGAAATTACATTCACTGCACCTAAATTTTCACCTAAGAGCATTTTGACTTGCGAGGGTAGTGGTGTTACAGTATCCAAAACTCAAACATATCCATCTAGCACACACATTAGCGAGATGGGTGGCAATGACTACTCGGCTAAATACACCGAATTTGGTGCACACTCCGATTATGAGATTAGCGTAGTAGCTTATCCTAGAGATTATGTAGAGGCTAGAGGATATGCTGAGATTGATGGTGTTAGATATTATCCATCAGTTACTAGTGAATCGATTTCTATCAAAAAATTATCCGAGCCAGAGATTTCATTAGAGAATATAACCAAAGATAATGTGACTATTGGTGGCGCGATATTCAATGGTGTTAGCAGTAGTACTAGATTAAAATTACTAGGCAAAGAGGGTGAGGGCATTACAGCTTCTCACAAGGTAAAATATCAATACTTTGTTCTATCTAGAGAGGTAAATAGTAGTGATTACAATTACATTGATAAAATCGCTATAGACAAGGTTGGTTCATTTGATATTGGAGCAAATAGTGTTAGCGTTTGCATTACTTCTGACCCAGCAGTAGATATTGAAACTATGGGTGGAGTGAATAATACAGTATTTGTTAGAATGATAGGCGATTTGAGTACTACTATTAGTAGTGACTGGAGTAGTTTTGAGTATAAGAAATTAGGCAAAGTATACAATCCTAGCAGAGACGAAATTACCGGCATAACCGAGACGGGCGAAGAGGGCTTTGATATCCCAACTTGGTCAATCTCCGACAATATCATTTCAATTGTTGCAGATAACGCAGGTTGTGTAGAATTTTACTTTGTAAATATCGAAGATGCTACTCTATCAAAAAGTGTAATAGTAGAGAATACTTCTTATGATATTACCAATGCTCAATTAGTACCGGGTTCTTATAAGATTTATGCTAGATTAGTGGGTGAATACACTTTAGGGGTTAAGACATTGACTGGCAAGATATCCAATAATCCACTATCTTACTGTAATGTACTTTCTACTCCATCAGATAGTTCGGTTTCTTCTAAGGGTGTAATTAAATTTAAAACCGTTTATGAAGATGCGTCTGATAAAGAAAATACCGAAATTAATAATTACACCATTTATTTAACTAAAGATAATGCTACTCAATCGGTTACATTGAAAAAGGGGGCAAACCTAGATGATGTAGTTGATGGCGATTACATCGTTCCACTAGGTGATAGCGATTCTAATGGCTATAGAACATTTAGCCTTTATAATGTTATCAGGGTAATACTATGTAGGATAGATACTAGAGTTCCTAGCGATATAACCGATGCTATGATAAATGCTTATCTAGAGGCTGAGGGTAATTACTCCTTTAAACTAGTTGCAAATAGCAATGTAAAGGGTGCAAAGGTTACTATATCTTCTCCATCTACTGCTAGTGTTAATTTCACTAGAGTAGCAAATATTGCTGATATTCAATTACTAGGCTCAAATAGCTTAAAATTTGTAAGCGTTAGCGATAAATATGTAGTCAAGATTATTACTCCAGATGGAGATAAAGTATCGGAGGAAACTCAAGGTTCACTTGAGGGTGAGTATGTTACTATCAATCTAGCTAGTCTAAAAGTAAATGACGGCAGTGGCGATAGCATACTAGATTATGTTGGCGATGAGGGAAATGTTGGATTCAAAATCTATGCTGTAGGTGCTACTGGTAGCACAGGAATACTAGGCAAGATAGATTCTATTGAGACCGAAATTTACTTCCAGTGTTCGGCAATTCCTACAGGTATTAGTATGAATGCTAATGGCATACTTAGCTGGTTATCTACGACTGGTAGAACCGATTCAGAGCCAGTAGGCACTGACGATGCAACATATCAATTGACATTCTATATTGATGGAGTGCTTAGCGCAGTAGATACCAAGTTTACCGAACAATCCAAAGGTACTCCATCGGCAGATAGATATTCATATTCCTATGATATCTCTAGTATTTTATATAAGTACAAGGGCAAAATCATTGGCATAGAAATCTTAGAATTAGTTTCTTCTAAATTTGCAGGTAAAGCTAGTGCTAGATTCTATACTACTCAATTAGATACTGCTAGTTTACAAAGAGGCACAACCTTGAGTGGTGAGCCAATCCTTAAGTGGGAGGCAATTACTCGTGCTACTGGATATAGACTAACTTGTGATAAGAGTATCTTTAATTCAAACGAAACTCTAGATATTCCAGCAAGTGGTTCATTGCAATATTTAATCCCTTCCGACCTAGCAGAGGGACAATATAATTTCTGCCTAATCGCATACGGTACTAATAGTACTACTGCTGGATACAGCGAAGATAATCCATATATTATTAGTAGTGCTTCAGTTGAAAGTGCTGAGGGTAATGACCCTAATATATTCATTACTGTAGTTAACGGTAAATTGATGGCTAGTGCTATGGACGACAAGGTTACTTGGAATATCATAGCAGGAGCAGATTACGTGGTTAGATATCACAAAGATGAGGGTAGTGATACTTCTTGGAAGACTGTTGCTTCAGAGGATATCCTAACTCTTACAAATTTAGATAAAAAATATATTTCATTTGCAGGTAAAGATGCAGGTAAATATACTATTGAGATTACTCCTACTGTAGACTTTGTGGGTAGTGGAGTGATACTAAAAGAGGCAGGAAGCCTATCTTCTATTACTAAATTAGCATCGGTTGAGTACTCTAGTATTACAACTGCTAGTGGATTATTAAAATTCCCTTATGCTACCGATAAAGATTATTCTATCCAATTGTATAGTGTTAGTGGCGAAGATAGAACATTAATTCCATCTAGCCTATATAGCGATACCGTAAATGAGGGTAATCACTTAATCAATCTATTTGGATTATCTAGTGGTGAAGTTCAGATTGCCATAGGTGTAACATTCTTAGGTTCGGTAGATAGCGATATTAGTGACGCTTATACTCTCAATAAATTATCCAATGTTTCAGAATTTGCTAAAGTTGGCGATTACCTACAATGGAAACCAGTAGAGATAGGTTCCATCTATGCTACTGGATATGAGATTTTACTAGATAATAATTACAAGACTTCCCTAAAGGTTTCTAAGAATGGCTCAGACTATGTTTGCTACATTCTAATAGACGATGGGGGATTAATTTCGGGAGGCGATACTCCTGCTAGTGCTGACCTATTTGATTTTGTAGATGGTGTATTCAAATTTAAGCCAGATGCTATCACCGAGGCTGGTCAGTATGAATATAAGATTACAGCAATTATATCAACTACTGGATACTTAAATAGTAATTCCGTTTCAACCAAGGTTACTAAATTACACAATCTAGTAACCATAGATGTAGGAGAAAGTGGAGTATTTGAGTATGGTGCTTATGAGGCAATAGAAAATAACGAACCTAGTCAAGTTGTAATTAAAGTTGGCAAGGTTACAGTAGTTACTCCAGAAGAGGGAGAAGAAAATCCTAGTGCTAGTGAGGGTTACGAATTTGGAGCAGATGTTCATACTATTACTATGGCATTCTCCGAATATGCATCACTTACTAGTGAGGGCAATTATACAATAGATATTTCCACCCTAGGCATTGCATCATTTGATGAAGATGGTGTATATGGCACAACCATTCAATTTGTTGGAAATGGTGGCAGTGTAATGAGTAGTGAGGCGTCTACTGTATACACTTTTGATAAATTACCTACTACTACTGCAGTTTCTTCTAAGTCGGGAGCACTTACTTGGGTAAATGTCGAGACTGCCGAAAAATATAGCGTAGAAGTAAAAGATTCTACCGGTACAATCGTTGCTACCTTTGATTATACATTGAGTGGGGCAGAAGTTTCTATCCCATCTACTATCACCGAGGGTGAGGGAGGAATATCCAATCTAAAGGTATTATCTACCGAGGTTACTCCAGAGCCCGTAGACCCAGACGATAACGAAGATATTGAGACCCAAGGTCTAGATGCTTCTACTACATTTACATATATTTGTGATGAGATTTACTCTGTTAGAGTTATGTCTAGAAAGACTGGTGCTTTAAATAGCAAATGGTCGGGAGCATTCTCATTTAAGAAATTAAAAGCCCTAAAGAACTTAACTATCAGCAGAACTGATTCTATTATTAGAGATGACGGTACAGTAGTTTCTATGGGTGTACCTGCTTTGTATTGGGAAAACCCTAACCTAGAGAGTGCAGAATTGCAGGTTAATTACGAAAAGGAAGATGGCAGTATAGAGACTAGTGTTGAGCCATTCCCATCTAGCGAAAAACAATACTTTGAATTGTCTTCTAATATTCCAGTTGGTTCATACAATATTAGAATGCAGGTAATTGGAAATACCAATGCTGTATTTGGATTATTAAGTTCCGATTTATCCGATATTGGTAATGAGGCAAAGATTAATTTTATTGCTAATATGACAGCCCCTGAGGTTACTCAAGGCAAACTTACTTGGTCTAGTTTACCATCGGCTTATTCCTATAAGATTAGATTTTCTAATGCACTAGGAGCTTCGTACGAGGTATACAAAAATGGCACAGAATTAGACCTAAATGATGGCACATTATCTGGCATACTAACCGATAAACTAGGCAATGGTTACTGGACAGTTAAGGTTTTAGCTGTTACCGACCCTAAGATTGGCATAGTATCGGAAGACGCTGATGCCGTTCACTCCGATACACTTAAAGTATTTAGACCTAATGCTTTAGGCAATTACAAAGTAAAAGACGGAATGCTTAGCTGGACTATTTCATATACCGAGCTTATGACATATATGGCTGGAGTAGAATTACCAGAGCCTTCACCAGATGAGGGAGATGAAGATGATATTGCTCCTGCTAGTGAAAAAGCAGCGATAGATATTTCCACATTTGTTCCATATTTAATTGATATGGCTACAAAAGGTGAGTCTGCTTATGAGGAAACTTATGGTAGCATTTCCCTAGAGCATTTCTACAAGGTTAAATTAAATATCAATGGCATCGATACTATTGATAAACCAACCGATGCTGTTGTTCTAAATTCTAGAGGCGAAGTTGTACAGGATTACAAATCGGGCGACAGGGTGGAATTTACTTATGATGTATCTATCCACACCGATTTTAATACCGATGCAGATGCCGACCCAGATGATATGGTTACATCGGTTACCAATTCGGCAGGTATCGAATATAATGCTGGTTACTACGAAATTTATGTTAGCCCAGTAGGAGACTCAAAAAGTGTCCTAGATGGTGCTAAGACTGGCATACTTACTGCATATAAATTATCTACTCCAAAGAGCTGGTACGATAGTGTTACTACTCAAGTACCTAGAGTAGATGAAGAGGGCAATCCAGAATTAGATGACGATGGCAATCAATTATATGATACCATTACATCTAAAAATGATATTGCTAGAGGTAAAGCACTATGGGAACTATCTGTAATCAATGCAGTAGACGATGGTGAAACCTCGCCTTATCACAAAGATTATACATTAAGGGCTGTTACAAAGGATAGCGAGACTAGAGTGAGTGCTAGTGTAACAGTAGGCGACTTAACTGGTGCAGATAAAGACCCTAATGTGTATGATAATTACAAATATTCTAGGGATATCAAGGAATTATTCTACGGCGAGGACGAGAATAATAGAGTTGCTCTAGATACTAGATACAGATTATTTATACTAGCTAATGGTACCAAGGATAGCACTCTTCAAGAGGAAGGAGAGGTTGCATTCCTAAATAGTAATAACTATATGTTTAGTGATACTATGACTATCCTTACAACCGATGTTCCAGAGGTTACAAATGGACAATTGACTTGGGATTACAATACTAATTCCACCAGCACAAAATTAAGAATCTATGGTCCACTTAATATCCAAGATGGTGAATTAAAAGAGGACGAGACTGCTGGAGAATGGTCTAAGCAAACTATAGTTACCGAGGAACTAGCAAAATTAAGATACCTAGATGGTGTTGCTGAGGAAGATGCCTTTAAGGGTATTAGTCCTAGCAGAAAAGCAACTCTTATATCTGAGGTGGAATCCAATAGATTACAATACGAAAAGAGGATAAAAGTAGTTGATTTGTCTAGTCAAGACGGTGCTAGAGCTAATCAATATACATTTACCGATAACGCATCTTTCCCAACGGGAGGATATGCGATTTATAAGCAAGAAATAGGTGATAATAGGGGTGTAATAGATAGCCCAGAATCGGATAAAATATATGCTTATAAATTAGGCACAACTAGTGCTACTAGACAGATAGACCAGAGAATCGAATTTGATAATGGCTCTAGCTACGTAAAGAAAGTTGATTACTGGCTAGGTCAAAACGATTTGGCAGGTGTATTTGTTTGGAAACCAGTACCTTATGCTAATGCTTATAAATTAACTCTTAAGGCAACTAATGTAGATGTTGACGGCGAGGAAAATGCAATAGCTGAGGTTGTTAAGAGAGATATATTAGTAGTAGGACAAACCTATTACGAGCCAGATAGCGATGTAGAACTTAATAAAAAAGGCTATAAGTATAGCCTAGATATAGTTGCTACAAATGTAGAAAATGTAGGTTCAAACGATGTTCCTAATTATGAGATATCTAAGGGATACTTTGATTCCGATACTACAGCAACCGATAAAAAGACAATGTTTATTAGCCCAACCGATGCAACTGAGACCACCACTATTACTACTGGTAGATATTATAGATTAGATATTCCAACCAGCATTGTAATAGATGATACAGGCAAGATTGCTTGGAACAAGGGCATTGTATACAATAACATTATCAATAACTATGCTATAGCATATCAATTCTCAGGCAAGAGTGCTATCAGTGCAACTACCGATAATACTCCATCAATCGCTATACTAAATACCGTTTTAGGTAGTATTAGCATCGAGGTTAAGGCTATTGCTGTAGCTGATTGTGGATACATTAATAGTAGTTATTCTACTCCTATCGGTGTTACTAAGATTGCTCCACCAGTACCTAGAGTAAATGAAGGTGTATTTGAGTGGGGTACCGAGGGTGACGAACAGGCAGGACAATCGGTTACTGCTAGTGTACTTACAATTGATGGCAACAAGGTAGATTTGGCAGATAATACTATACTATCTTATTCATACTTTACCGATATTACTCTAGAGAATCAAGAGGGATATAGTGCAGAGATTGACGAGCAAACTTATAAAGTAGGTAAACACGATATTACCATTATGTACAAGGGTACACAGGGTAGTAGCGATGATGCCGAAAATATTGGCAAACAATTCTATCTAGCTTCCGAGCAGAAGAAATTCTATGTAACTAAATTAAGTACTCCTGTTCTACAGAATGTAATTAATAAAAATGCAAATGAAGAAAATAGGATTTCGTGGAATACTATTAGCGATGCTAGTGCATATAGATTAAAGTTCTTCTTAGCAGATGTTGAGTATGTTTATACTATTATTAAAAATAGTGAAAATAATTATAGCATTAGAATTAGCGACCCTAACCTAGTAGGCGATGTTGTATTTAATGACTTAGATGGCTCAAATAACGATTATTTCGAAGCAAATGAGGACGAGATTAAATTCAAATTGAATGCACTACTTAAAAATATTAATGTTAGTGATACCGATAGTGGACTTAAGGTATATGCCTTTGTTCAAGCAATTGGTAATATAAAGACTGGTTCATATAATGCCGAGACGGGACTATGGGAAACTATTAGCAAGGTTGACCCAAGCGATGATAGCAAGGTTATCGAGATTGGTAGCCAAGACGACTACAGAGCAACTATTAGCAGTAGCTATAGTGATAGATTAGTTGTAGCTATTCCATCTAAACCAGCCAATGGTCAGTATGACCCTAGCACAGGTACATTAACATGGTCAATGACCAATGTTGAAGATATATATGTTGGATACAATATAGTTATCAATATTGAATATAAGATTAGTGATGTAACATCTTCACAAAAGGACGATTGGTTTAAGTCTGCTCACAAGACAGGCACAGTTGCTGAGGAAAGTGCTAATTTTGCAGGAACTGCTACAAATGCTGACTTCGATGAAGAATATCTATACTACGATGAGATTAAGGAAAGACAGATAGTTAGTTACTATCAGAGTTGGAGCCAATCGTATACACTATTTGTTAGAGATACAGTGCTAGTTATGGCTTATAGGGGTACAGATAAAAATGGTACAGAGCGTATAATGACTCCTACTAGTTACAAGGTTAAATCGGTTGCAAGTAATTATAGCTTTGCATTAGTTGCTACTGCTTACGATTCAGTCAATACATCTTCTAATTCTTATAAGTCTAGCACTTATAACTTTAGCCCTAGAGGTTCATTCAGTCTATTCTATAGTGGTAATGGTAGTCCAAAGATTCCTTATGTAATACATAATGAGACTCAATTAAATAATATTAGAAATTACCCTGATAGTCATTACGCATTAAAATCAGATATCGTAATGAGTGAAAAATGGGAGATGATAGATACCTTTACTGGTACTATCAATGGTAGTGGACTACTTGGCCTTGGCAAACATACTATTTCTAATCTATCTGTAGAGCCAAAGGCTAATAACGATAAGACTACTTATGTAGCATTTATCCTAAATAACAAGGGAACTATCAAAAATATCGACTTCCAAATCCAGTACGAGATAGAGGATACTAGTAGCAAGGGTGAATACCAGATAGCCGGTGTTGTTATCAATAATACTGGTACTCTAAGCAATGTAAATATTGTAACCAAGACTACTTATAACGAAGATAGTACAATCGATTACAATTCTTCTCAACCATCTGTAATAGATATCAAGGCTATTACAACAGACGGCATCTATGTGGGTGGCTTAGTACTAGATAATAAGGGAACTATCACTAATTCCTCCGTCACAGCTAATATCACAGTATTAGACGATGGTGCTACTAATAAATCAACCGTTATCGGTGGTATTGCTAGAAAGACTTCGGGAGATAGCTCAACTATTACAAATTGTAAAATCTTAGGCGAAAAAGATAGCGATGGCAATATGTTCTCGGGAACATTCACTGCTAATAATATCGGTGGTATAGTAGATACCGTCGAGGGTGCTACTACTATATCTAAGTGTTATGTTGATTACAATGTAACTCTATATGTAACCGATAGGAGTGCCGATGCAAACAATGGAGTTTATAGAGGTGGTCAGGTAGGTGGCATAGTAGATTCTATTAAAGTATCTAATGTAACTATCGATACCTGCTATAGCTTAGCTCATGTAATAGTAGATGCTAGGTCATCGGGTGTAAAACAGATATCTATCGGAGGCTTAGTAGGAGATAAGAATACAACTTATACTAATGTAACACTTTCTAATTCTTACGCTTATGCTAGATACACTTATGCTAGTGGTTCGGGCAATACAAATATCTATGCTTACGGTATAAATGGTTCTAGTTCTACTGGATACAATCTATCTGGTGTATACTTTATCCAAGATTATGCAGGCTCAAATAGAGTTACACTAATGAGTGGTATAGGTACTGAAGCTAATGATGTAGATGACCTAAAAGATAAGATGTCTGCACTAGGTTACGATGTAAGTGGAGATTATCCTACTATTAAATAAAGCCTAATTAATATTAAAGAAATTTTAAAAAATATTCCTAATTTTACTCACTTTCAAAGGTACAGTCTTTGGGAGTGAGTGGATAGGGAAATAAAATAATACAATTACAAATATCAAGGGAAAAAAGATGAGATTTTATAGACTAGAAAAAAATAGCATATTTAAGGGTTTGCTTGGCAAAATATTCAAGGCTTTTTGCTATTCTTTGCTGATTTCTATAATATTTGCGACCGTTCTAGGTTACAAATTTATGATAGTATCGTCAGGCTCAATGTCACCGACATTACCTGTAGGTAGTTTGATTATGGTAACGCCAACTGAATATGACGACCTAGAATTAGGCGATATTGTTACTATGAATAAGGGTGGAATATATTTAACCCACAGAATAGTTGGCAAAAAAGATTTTAATAATAACATTCTTAAAAATCCTGATGAAGAGGGATTTAGCGAGAGTGCTTGGGAAAATGGTTTTTGGTATACACAGGGTGATAATAGTAATACTCCCGATGGAATACTAAGCGAAGAGGAAGTAGTAGGTGTTGTATATGAGGCACATTGCTTTACTTGGCTAGGCGACCTAATTATGTATGTAAAGGCTAATATGATGATGCTAGTAGTATACGGCATTATATTGGTAGCATTTGTATGGGTAATATTCTGGGTAAAAGACCATATGTATCCCGATGATATAGAATGCTATGAAAATGACGACGAAGAATAATAAATAAAGGAGGGGCTGTGGATACATATAGTAGTAAAAGGCACAAAGAACAATTCATAATAATCCTAGTGACACTAGTACTGGTAGTATGTGTCCTAGTTGGCTCTGTTCTTGCGTGGTTAAAGAAAGATTATTCTTACGATAGTGTAGATGATAACTTAGAGATTGGTACAGTGGCTGTGGAGATATATGCCGATGGCAATAATGTCACCCATACTACCTCTCACGAAAATGGCTCGTCTTGGAGTTGTGCTTCCCCATATTCCATTCCTACCGGTTCTACTTCTCGTAGGCTAAGCCTAAAGATTAGAAATACCGGTACAGTGGATATACTAGTTAGAGCAACTATCAGAGTGTACTCGGTAGATAACAATAATAATATTGTGTATTTGCTAGGTTCACCCGAGGTTATGACGACTGGTGCAGTTAAAATAAATATGAATACTACTGGTTGGTATCAGTCGCTAGGTGCAAATAATGGTGTGGCTACAGGCGACTTGTACTTAAATGAGAGGCTAGAGCCATACGTATTAAATGGTGTGTCTTCCAAAACCAGAGAAATACCTATTATAACCGATATAACCATACCTACTGGGTACGAGAGTAAAGAAATACTAGTATCCGTTACGGTAGATGCTGTAGCGTATTCTGGTAATATTTACAAAAAAGTTTACGAAAATAGCCCATCTAATGTAACGACCGTTACTATGGAGGGCGATACTAGAAAATATTCCAAGTTTACAGTTCCGGATAGTTATATGAAGGACTTGTATCCTAATGGAGAGACCAATTTAATTCCAGTTCCAGCATTCCCATTTGGTTCGACCATTCCTTGTGATTTGTCGGGTAGTGAAAATACTGGCTGGTTGGGTTGGTTATAAGATTAAATTTTCCGTTGTTGCGACACGATAGGAAATAAAAAATAGTAGAGGGAGGAAATATGAAACTAGGACAAAAGTCAAAGTTTGATTATGGTTATTACATAATACTAGTAGCACTGATACTGGTGGCTTTTGTGTGGGGAGTGGTTAGGGTAACTACTTCGTGGTTTGAGGACGAAAGTACTACATCAAACCCCGAGTCTTCGGTGGCTGTAATAGGTACTCTAGATTTAGACATCACCACCAATTTTGATTTTAGAAATTTAGTTTTAGCTCCCGATACTACTTATCTATTAGATAAAAATAATAAAGATATAGGCACATATATAAAGACTAGTGAAGAGCACAATATAGATGGTGCGTATGTTAGGGTTAGATTTACATCTACTAGACCCGAACTTACCTTGCATTTTGCTGGTAATTATACTACAACCAATGCTTATACTTCGGCTACCGAAAATAAATGGTTCTACAATGCCAGTGATGATTTTTATTACTATATAGGATATATAGACGATAATGATACGCAATTTAATGCCGGTTATTATGTGGATAATACTCTTAATAATTCTAAGGCTGGAGAGCCCTGCAAGATTACTCTATATTTCGAGAGTATCCAGAGGCAATATGGAGCATCTGCTAGTGACGAATCATGGCAGACTGCACCACAGATATTCAAAGACTTTGTAGAAAAAGATGGCGAAATTAAACACGACCCAAATGATTAAACTCTTAAAATAAAAGGACGAAGCACTTATGCCTAAAAGAGATGTTCAAGAATATAAAAAACGAATACAAACGCAGAATATGATAATACTTGCATTAGCAATACTGATAGTGGTGCTAATGATTGTTTCGTCAACTGCTGCGTGGTATATTAGGACTAGGTCAGATACAGCCGATATTATCCTTTCCAATCCAGTTAATATCTATATTACTGAATTTGAAAATGTTGTGGACAAAGAGGGTAATAATGTCATAGGTTCGGACGGCAATCCCGTATTGAAACATACTATGAAGACTGATATTCTAGAGGAATACAATACTAGAGTATACCCAGGGGATAGGCTAAAGCTAAGACTAGGTATGCAGATTGGTGATGGCATTACAGCCTCTTCTCCTGCTTATGTTAGAGTTAAATTATCTGTAAGTTATGAGAATATCTATACTGGCGAAGTAAGTGAATTGCAAGATTTGGCAGATAAGGGACAGATAGAGTATGTAGATACTCCTAGCGATAGCCTTTGGCAAAGGGTGGACTTTAATAGATATGCCGAATACGAGGGCGAGGCTAGTGAAAAACCTGCCGATTATTGGTATGTGCTAAAGTCTACCGATTTGGGTGGAAATATTTCGGCTAGAGTGGCTTATGATATGGAGCAATTCGTATTCATTGATGGCTACATTATGCTAAGCAAATTTAATATCACCAATGCTCAAGCTAATTGCAAAATACATATCAATTATACCGTTGAGGCAATACAGACCAAAAACGTTCCCGACCCACTAACCAACCCAGGTTATGGTCCTTGGTGGAATTTTGCCCTTGGCGATATAGAAGATTTGGAACCAGTTACTGGTGAATAAATTAAGAATAGATAAGATTGAAATGGTGGATATCTAAAATATAATAGATGTATCTCAAATTAGTTATCTGCCATAGTATAAAGTTATTATTAAAATATAATGTTATTATTTATATAGCATAGAATTTAAAATATTTATAAAGGTGAAAAATGAAGGAGGTAATACAGTATGGAAGATGATAGAAATAAATATAATCAGTCGGGCTCAAATAGTTCGCCTAATAATCAGCCGTCCACACCTAAGCCTCCCGATTATAATAACCCCATAGATGTTACTAAGCCTAGACCTACTTATGATAGGAATAATAGGCCGGATATAGTGGACGAGGTGGAATATGTTCCTACCGATGCCGAGAGGGAGAGAGAAGCCTTAGAGAGGCTTAGAAATAGGGCTACCGGAGGTGGTAGCACAACTACTCCTACTGCATCTGCCAAGGCAAAACCTAAAAGGGATAGGGGTGAGGCTAGTAAGAAAATCAAGGGAATTATAGCCTTACTCCTAGTACTTGTGGTTATAGCCCTACTAGCAGTATTTGTAATATTCCTAGGCCGTAATAGTACGGGTCAGGAAGAGGCTTATGATATTAGAGTCAGTATGAAGATAGAGAATAAGTCGGCACTGACACTGGTTACCGAGACTGGTCAAGAGGTCTTGAGGGAAATAAACCCAGGGGATAAAATCCCACTAAGAGCTTATGCCCGAAATTCCAATGACTATAGGGGTGACTCACTAAATAATATAGGTAATACCCCACCTAATACTTATGTTAGGTTTAAATTAGTTCTAGTACTAGGTTACGAGGAAAGATACGACATCTTGAGTCCTAATGTGGGTGAGATGTGGTATAGATACAATCTAGAAGATGAAGAGACTATCACCAATGGTGCACAATTTGACGATGGATATTATTATTACAGAGGCTCCCTTGCATTCCAGCAGAGGGTGGAATTATTCACTGAACTGGAATTTGTTGGGGATAATATTAGTTGTGATGATGGTGGCAAGTACGGACAGATACAGGTAATTGTGGAGTCGATAGAGGCAGTACAGGAGAATGTGGCTACCGGCAAGGCTTGGCCAACTGCACCTAAGTACTGGGTTATGGAGATTACTAAATAGTAGATAAAAGCATATAATTATATGGGAGGGAAAATATTGAAGAAGACTAAAAAGATATTAGTTGTACTAGCATTAGTGCTATGTATGGCTTTTCCTATCTTGGGTGGCTGTGGACTACTGGACGCTACCTTTAATTGCTCGGGCGATGACGATGAGTATGCCCTCACCATATACGAGGATAGCAAGGCATTCTCTTGGCAGGGAGTCAAGAATGCTAAATCATACAATATATACTGTAATGATGAATTGGTAGATACCGTTGATAGCGATGAGTGTATCTACAAATTTGGATACTTACTAGAAGATGCCGGAGATTATAAGTTTAGGGTAGAAGCCCGTAGGTCTTCGGGCTCGTATACTAGTATGTATTCGGTTAATCAGGTAGCAACATATCACAATGATAGCGATAAGGAAGATATAGTATCTGCACCCACTTTTGGTGAGAGTGATGGAAAAGTTAGACTTTTTTATGATGATACTAATAGGGTGATGTTTATGCCTGTTTCGGAGGTTCAACTTTCCGATTATAGCCTAGCCATATATTCCAATGATTTAGGCTATAGGGAGTACCCAATATCCGAGACCTATTATAATGAGGCTTCAAATAAATTTATCGTACCTTTGACGGGTGTTAGATTTAAAAAAGAAATAAGTGTTATTAGGATAGTTGCCCCAGTTGATGGCGAGAAACGCATAGTTAGCGACTATCTATACTACAACCCAGATAATTTTTCTGGATATACAGGTAATGACAATATCTATACCTTTGATGGCAAAATTTATGATCATTACATCAATACCCTAGATGAATTGCAAACTTTGATTTACCACTCTTTTATCTATAGAGAGGAAGATTTTAATATCAAGATTTCCAAAGAAATCTATGATATGGCAATGCTATTTGACGGTGGCAATTTTGAGGAATGTCTAGACTTACTTATTTATCAATATGGCTTCGGTTCGTTCTCTGAAACTATGGCATATATGGCTGGTAATGTGGTAGGTGAAGATAGATACTTTGCTAAAGCGATTTCCTCCAAAGATATGACATATAATATTAAAGTAAGCTACCTAGGTGTTTACGAATGTGACCTAAATAAAAAAGTGGCACAAGAATATGTTATGACCCAAGAAAGGTCGGTAGGATATTACGATACAGTTGATTACACTATGCTATCCGATATGTCGGAAGATTACGTGTTTGCCAGTGATAATTGGTTTTTAGAAACCGAGGTTACAACCACCGAGGAATTGTATTGGGCAGTAGAAAATAAGGTAACCCCAGTATTTAAAAATACTACCTCTAGAGCCTATAGGATTTATAACGAGGCTAAAGATGTTTTGGGTGATATTATTTCCACCGAGATGTCCGATTTTGAAAAGGTACTATCCATATTCGATTGGATATGTATAAATACAGTATACGATTATAGCGCTTACTCCGATGACAATACCATTCCTACCGAGTACCCTTGTTATTACCTAGAGGGAGTATTTGATAAGGGTACAGCAGTGTGCGATGGGTTCTCAAAGGCATTTAGTCTAATGTGTAATATGCTAGATATTGATGCTATTAGGATAGTGGGTACAGCTGTATCCGATGGTAGCGAGGGTGGTCACGCGTGGAATAAAGTTCTACTAGATAAAGACCCTAGCGATAATATCCCTGCTCAGTATTATATAGTAGATATTACTTGGACGGAGATATATAGTTCATATACAAATGAAATACTATCGCATAAATACTTCTTAGTAGATGATGCAATGGTAGAGGATACCCACACCGATTATCCATATAGGGAAGAATTTAAAAGTCTACCAGCTCCCGATATGTACGAGTATTATAGATGTAGACAATTTGAATATAATGGTCAAAAGTACGATGCAGTAATCGATAATGATGACGATATATCAGCATTATTTGATTATATGATGTTAAATTCTTTGGATACCGTGGAAATGATATTCGACCTAGACTATCTAAAGGCTAAATATAGAGAATCTACAGGCAAGGAATATACCACAAAGGGAGATATCGGCTATACTCTGCTCAAAAGCAATATTATCCCAGTGTTAAAGGAAAATAAATTTGCCGAGCAATATATATTTATGGCATACTCAACCGATGCCATAGTATATGATAACGATGGCTCTTTGGGACTAGTTTACACATTTACACATAATTATCTAATAGATGGAGATGATGACATTACCCATCTAGTAAATGCTCTAAGCGAAAAGGGTATTACGGGAACTGTAAATATTTATGTGGATAACGAAGTCTTAAAGAGGGGTAATGGCGTAGATTATATTAGCGATTATATCAAGATGATAAATCATTTATTTGCCTCAGCTCTTGAGGACGCAAATATATCTCTATCGTTTGAAGTGGCTGAAACATATTGTGTTTACGATGAGACCGATAACGACCTACTATATGCAACCGTCTATTCGATGACTATATCGACAAATGAGTAAGTGAGGTTCTATTAAAGTGTAATGATATGGGGAAGATTAAAGTTAACTTAGTAAACACACATTTTTAGAAACACATTTAGTAAAAATACAAATAAAAAAGATAAGGCCGTAAGTAACTAACCTTATCTTTTTTTGTATTCAATTTTATTCTATTGGTTTTATTAAAATCTTATTTTTGGGGCATAAATGCTATTAGTAAATAGGGTAATTTATTTATAAATAAGATTTTGGGATATTCACAATTACACATTGCTACATTAGATGTGAGTAAATTATTTTTCTCCACCATCATTGTAGTATATTATGCCTAGTGTATTAGGTCCACAATGTGTTGCAACTGTGCAACCGGCAGTGGTCTCTATAATGTTTTTAAATTTACCATTTTTATTTAAAATATCGTGGGTGATATTTTTCATCTCTTCAGTTGCCGAACTGTATGTTATGAAGCATAGTTCTGGGTCGGGATTATTAAATTCTGCTAGAGTGTCTGATACATATTTTTCTAGGCATTTATGTATTTTGCCTACATACTTTTTGCCAACAAGCATTTTGCCGTCTTTAAGTACAATGCTAGGTTTGATGCTAAGTAGGTTTGAACCTAGTAGTGCTAGAGCCGAACATCTGCCACCCTTGTGCAAGTATTTAAGTGTATCTACCACAAAGCTAATTTGTACAGCTGACCTTCTATTATTGATAAGTTCTACAGCCTTTTCAATAGGCACTCCTTGGTCTCTTAGTTTAATAGCATACATTACCTGTAATCCAGTACCGGAGGATAGCGACATACTATCTATTACATATACATTTTCCATCTTCTCGGCAGCCCTTTTGGCATTATTGTATGTAGAGGATATTTTGCTACTAATGCAGAAGTGGATTATGCCATCGCCTTTATTTTCTTTTTTGAAAAATTCTTCATAGTCATACTCATTAAAAGCCGATGTCTTTGGCAAAGTACCAGTTTTATTTACCTGCTCAAATAGTTCTTCGTTGGTTAAATCGAAATCTCTGTATTCTTTTTCTCCTATAGATATAGCGAAGGGAAGGACAGGGATATCGTATTTTTTGTACATTTCAGCACTCAGGTCGGCACTGCTCTCGCAAGTTATTCTAAAAGCCATATTTTACTCCTTACTTATATAATACACATAGTATGTATTAATCACATTACTTAATTAGTATAAAGTAAAAAGTTTTTATCGTCAATCAAACAAATAACTTTACTTGCAAAAAGGGTGGATTTGGTGTAACATAATAAATATTATAGTGTTTTAATAATGCAAATATTGACTAGGTAATTAGGTCATTTGCTTTTATAGTAGATAAATAATAGGCTTAGTATTTTAAATATTTACATTACTATATTGTATGCAAGGAGTAAGTGTGGCTGAACATAATCATTATGGCCATAGGTCTAGATTAAGGGATAGAGTAGCCAAAGAGGGGCTAGAATATTTTCACGATTATCAAGTACTAGAATATGTACTTTCTTTTGTTATACCATACAAAGATACCAATGATTTGGCTCACGAACTTATAGATAAATTCGGTTCACTATCGGGAGTATTTGAGTCATCGGTCGAAGAACTAATGACCGTCAAGGGAATGGGTGAGGTCTCGGCTAGATTTATATCCGATTTTCTTAAAATATACAATAGATACGAAAGATGTAAACTTGCCAAAAGAACAGAACTGGTTACACCTTTGCAGACTTTTGATTATTTCAAGGGGCTCTTTAAAGGCAAACTTGTGGAAGAATTATATATAGTGGCATTGAGCCCTAAGTCAAAGATATTGAAAGTGCAGAGGGTTTCTTCGGGTAGCAATACCGAGGCTAAAGTAACTATTAGAGATATATCGGATATTATGTCGTCCCTAAAGGTCGCTAATATCATAATTGCTCACAATCACCCCGATGGCGAAGCCACTCCATCGGAGGCAGATAATAAATTCACTAAGGCACTAGTTACGACCTTAAGTATTAATGGTTGTCACCTGCTCGACCATATAATCCTTGCTGGAGATAAATTCTATTCTTATAGAGAAAAGGGAATGATTGATAAATACAAGGAAGAGGTTGCGTACTTACTAGAGAGTAGGACTGTTGCTCAGCCTGAGGCAAGATACGAGGTGAACTATGATAAAAAATGATAATTCCTTTGTATGTAGAAATTGTGGCAGGGAAGTGCCACCACTTAAATACACTAGTAGAAATCACTGCCCATATTGTTTGCATTCCATTCATATAGATAATATCCCAGGGGATAGGGCAAATACCTGTTTGGGACTAATGAAACCTATAATGGTCGAACCTAGTGCAAAGAAAGGTTATATAATATCCTTTAAATGTGCTAAGTGTGGCGAAATAAAGAGGAATAAATCGGCAGACGATGACAACTTTGATATGTTACTTAAAGTAACTGAGGATTATGCTAAAAATCGTAGATAATATGATGCTACAGCATAACCTCTTTTTTATGATTTGCCATAATATGAGATTAGCTATTGTAAATCTAGAAATAAAAGTGTTTTGGAGTGTTATATTTTAAATTGGTTTTATCTAAAACTTTTTCTAAATTTATTAGTTAGTCACACAATCGTATTCCCACGAATAGTATGAAGTGGGGATAGAAAAAGATTGTCTTTCCTCATTAAAGGACTTATCAATTTACACTTAGAGGAAAAGACTCTTAAAGGGGTAAATTGTTTTAAATATCAGGCGCTTTGTTTGGGCTTATACTATAAGTATATCCCTTTAAAATAAAGTGCCTTTTTCCTTTTAAAATAATGTGTTTTTTCTTTTTAAAATAATGTGGTAGAGCTATGGCGAATAGCATCTATGTATGCACAACTTAGGAATATGATACAAAAATATAATATAAAAGGGTAAATCTTTTTAAACAAAGGAAACTAAACTTATTGAAATTGAAAAAAATATTTGTTATAATGAAATTAATAAATAAAGGTGGTGCAGGTGCTATGATGATAACTAAAAAGTGTTGTATATGTGGATATGAATTTGCTTTTGATAACGAATTAAGGACAAATTTATATATATCCAAAAAGAATAATGGTGCTACAGGATACTTTAATCTATGGCATTATTTTGTGGAGCAGTGCCCACATTGTGGATATGCTTCTCAAGATATTTCGCATACCCAAAATAAAAGTATCGTAAAGAGCAAATCTTATAAATTGGATAATCCAGATATTATAGAAAAATTAGACGAGGCTAGGCCTAATATGGTTAGCACATATCTAATGGCTGAAAAATATTATGATAGCATTGATGACGAGGTTAATAG
>CAYTNS010000001.1:223-12900 GCA_964439345.1 uncultured Christensenella sp. | reverse complement strand
GCACATATCTAATGGCTGAAAAATATTATGATAGCATTGATGACGAGGTTAATAGGGCTAAGTGTTTATTCCAAGCAGCCGACCTTGTGTATGCCGAGATTATGTATTGGGAAGAATACATTTTTAATGGCGTGGGTAATGATTTAAGAAAGGATATGCAGTATGTTCAGTTCGAAACTTTTGCCGAGGAATTATATGACAAGGGTCTAAAAGTTCTTGCCGAGCATATCAAGGAACACCCCGAGGATATTGACTCCCAAATTCTTCACGCAGGAATATGTAGCGATGGTAGCAGTGTTCAGAAGATTCAGGGGATTAGTGAATTAAGAGCACTAGAAAAAAATCCTAAGCTTACCTCTCTTCAAAAGGATATGGTTGAGTATCTACTAAAAGACCTATAAGAATGGGTGTCTACTAAGTTGTTGCTGGTGTTGGCTCAAAGCAATCTTTGGGGCGATGACTTTATTGATATAGTATTAATTATATAATTAAATTAAATAAACTTTTTTAAAATACCCCCTTGAAAATGGGGAAAGTATTTGATAGAATAATAAAAAGAACCTAGGGAGGCAGTGGTATGGCTAAAAAGAAAAAAAAGATACAACTACCTAATGTTGAAACCATCTTAGATTGTAAGAAAGAATTTTTGGTAGACACTCATTCACACTCTATTAATTCCTTTGATGGTTTTTACGAGATTGATTATATGTTATGGGAGGCTAGGAAAAATGGCCTAGCAGCTTTGGCTGTGACCGACCACAACTCACTGGCTGGAATTAGGCAGTATTTAAGGGCACATGCTCAGCCTACTAATGCCTGTTTTTACAAAGATAATGGAATATTCTTTATCCCAGGAGTAGAGATTACTTGTAGGCTTCCACAGGTAGAGAACTTGTCGGGCAATAGCTCAAAGTTTCACGTACTTGCCTATGGCTGTGACTGGTCAGAAAATAGCCCTATTTCTAGGTTAATGGCTATTAAGACCGAAAACGATAGACTTTGTGACCTTGGTAAATTGGATTACATATTACAGGCTAAAGGTTTAGATAAGGTTATTCCAGAGAAACTAATCAGAGAATTCTTGATTAGAGAAAGGCAAAAGGTTAAGGGGCTATCTTCTTTGGGCTTTGACCACATTCAAGAGTTCTTTAGTTTTATTGAGAATCTTGACCCCAAATCTATAAGCAATTATGGTTTTACTGTTGAAGACTTAGAAAAGATTCAGCAGGTTTGTGTATCATTTAAGTCCAATAGATCGGCTAGACAGGCTTGGAACGAGCTAGATAAGAATCAAATGCACATTCAGAATTCTGGTTATGAGCAATCACTAAGAGGACTATATAGCAAAGCCCCTAATTATCAACGTTTAAATTTGGATCTTGAAGATGTAATAGATATTATTCATGCTAGTGGTGGTTTTGCGTTTTTGGCTCACCCAGGTGCCAATCTAGATAGAATTATGTCTGAACTCAGACCACTTGCAGTTAATACTATTATCGAAAAGGGGATTGACGGGTTCGAGATTGCAGCCTCTGCCCAAGATAGTTCCAATAGTAAAATTATAAGAGATGCCGTTAAAGCACATGGGTTAGAGGATACAATGGCTTATATTGCCGGTAGCGATCTACATTTCTTCTCTAAAGGTATGACTCTAGGTAGATATAAAAATAGGGAAATATATGGCTCATTATTTAAAAATTATTTTGAGACGCTAAATGCTAAGCAAATGGCTAGAGATAGAGGCGAATATAGTGACAAGCCAATCGAAATAGACGACCTATATACGGAAGACATTCTTCATAGATATGATGATCAGAACGAATTTTGTAAAGGGCATATTACTGAATCTATGATGGTAATTGGGCCTAAACTACCAATTCCAAAAGAGAAAAAGAAAAATTACCCTTATACAGAGGAAATGAAAATTGTAGAAGTAAAAACAGGGGCTACAAAGGGTGTTAGTACTGCTACCAAGAAAGAGACTCCACCTAAAGCAAAAAAGCCTAGTGGCTTCGTTATTTACCCCGAGAATGGTGGTTCGGTATTTATCCCAGAGGATTTACAACCCGATTATATCGATGATATCCCAGGGCTAAATATGGACGAATACAATGCACTCAAGGAATATGCTTATAGTGATGAGAGGAATAAAGCACTTTTAGAGGCAGTGGGGCTTACTACTGCATACAAAGAAAGAAATATGTAATATATTAAATTAAGCAGAATAATCCAACTGGGTTTTAAAAGATAAACTTTTGAAGTGCTGGTTGGATTTTTTTGTGGACAGATATATGTGGATATGTGTATAAGTGGATTTTCGTTTGCAGTTGTACTTGCAAAAATACGCCATTTTATTTTAGGGATATTGTCTTATTGTTTGATTATAGTATACGGAGTTATAGTAAATAGAGAAAAATTTTTTTAGTAGAGATAGTAATGTATTCACATTGCATTGCAATGGGTGCATATATAAATACTGTTTTTTACCAAGTATTTGAGGCATTTTATCCCATAAAAATGGTAGACAAAAAGTGTAAATTTGTAATTTTATTTATTTGACAGCCATATATTTTTTAAGATAAAATGAAAATATACTTTAAAAAGGGAGGATTTGGGAAATGGCAAAAAAGAAGAGTGGAAATAATACTGGTTTAATTTTAACCATTGTAATTCTAGCTCTAGGCGTTGCTGCATTCTGTATGGCATTCCTAGTAGGTGTTAAGTACTTAGGTCTTAATGACGAGGTTGCTTATGAGTTTACTGGTTTCCAAACAATGTTTGGTTATACAGAGAAAACTACAGCTTTGGGTGTTACTCTTTCTAGCGAATATCTAGCATTCAGCTTTATGGCAACTCTAGCATTTGCTTTACCACTAGTAGGTGCATTAGTATCTCTATCTGGCAATAAAATTGCTAAACTTGTAGGTGCACTTCTTATGATTGCTGGTGCAGTTCTATTATTCTTATTACCTAATTTTGTAGTTCTAGCTACTGCTGATGGTAATTTGACTGTTGCTGCAAAGCTTGTTGACTTGTGTTCAGGTTCAACTCTTGGAATTGGTGCTATCCTAGGTGGTGTATTTGCTGGTCTAGGTGGTCTAGTATCTGGCTACGCAGCATTAACAACTAAATAAGTTGAAAAAATAAAAAGGCTCACTTCATTTATAGTGGGTCTTTTTCATTGCGTTTTTTAGTAGTTATCCACATAGTTAAAATATGTGTGAATAACTTTGATTTTTAGTTTGCAAACTATAAATACTACTAATTAAAATCACTGGCAGTGAATACTACTTAGTATCTATAGGTGGTGTGCAACCACAGTATCTTTGTCTATATATTCCATACTTTTTGGAATTTTGTATAGACATTAGGAATCCATTGTGCTTTTTGAAATTGCTAGGCATATACTCGATGCCTAGTTTTTCTTCTAGCCTTGTGCCAATCTTATTTATTAATTCGTGATTTTTGTGAGGACTAACCGATAAGGTACTTGCAAATATATCGTAATTGTGCTTCAAGGCATATTTTGCCGTAAAACTTAGTCGCATATCTATGCAAATCTCACATCTAGAGCCACCCTCGGGAATATTCTCCATTCCTCTGGTAATGCTGGTAAATTCTTCGTGATTATATGGTATTGCTATTATTTCGTACTTATTCCCACTGTCCTTTTCGTATTGCTCCACAAAGGAGTATAAGGCATCTAATCTTTTATTGTATTCCTCTATGGTATCTATATTGGGATTGTAAAATAATAGGGTTATATCATATCCCTCTATCTGTGGTAGCACTCCACTGGTGCAGGGTGCACAACAACTATGTAATAATAATTTTTTCATATTTTTCCTTTTGTAAAATTAAGCTAAATTAATAATAAATAGTGAGGGCAAAGATAAAGAATATTTTAATAGCAATCTTCCTATGCTAACTTTGCCTTAGTATATTATTGTCATTATTTTCTTAGTATTTTGTTATTTCTCCATGGCCTCTTTTTTGAGTCTTGAGTAGCAATTGTAGCACAGTGCTCTATAACTTTCGTTGCCACCTATTGCTATTTCGTCGCCCTCGGTTACTAGTTTCCCTTCTACAAATCTGCCGTTTACAGTGGCTTTTTTACCACACTCGCAGACCATTTTTATTTCCATTAGACTATCGCATATTTCTACTAGTCTTTTTGACCCCTCGAATAGTTCGGTCTTAAAATTGGTTAGTAGTCCGTAGCAAAGTACAGGGGAGAAGATAGACGCCTCTTTTAACTGGTTTATCTGCTCTTTTGTGCAGAATTGGCATTCGTCTACTATTATGGCAGATTTTTTGTCTAGATAACCGTAGTCTCTTACTAGGTCTAGTAGATTGGTGGTTTTATCAAAAGTTGTACATTCGCTACTTAGCCCAATTCTACTTTTTGCAATTATTTTATCTCCTACCTTGTCTCTAGTGTCAATGCTAGGTTTTAGCAAAAGAACCTTAAATCCCACTTGCTCATAATTAAATTTGCACATTAATGCCTGAGCCGATTTGCTACTGCCCATTGCTCCGTATTTAAAATATAATTTTGCCATAAATAGCCCCTCTTTAGTTTAATCGTGAATTACTGTAAAAATGGGGTAGTGCTCCCCATTTAAAGTTTTTGTAAATATTGTTTTCTACATCTCCCTATCCCCAGAATTCCAAAAATTCGGGTCGGTTTTTCGTGTGTCCAATTCTATCTCTTTGTAATCCATCAGTGTATTTATATTGCCTAGCATATAATCGTCTATTCTAGTTGGTGCATCTTCGCCACTAAGGGGAGTATGAGCTCTATCGTCTAGATAGGTAGAAAGGGTAGAATCTATATTTTTTTGTTTACTTAGGACATAGTCTATTACTTCATCGGATATTTTATTATTGTTTCCCATAAACACTCCTTTTTTGTAAAAATATATATCAAAATAAAATTTACAATATTAGTATGTCTGGATTTTAGCAAAAATATTTAAGTATGGTTTTACTTTTAGTTGGCACCCCAAGCCTTAATATTTTCACCATAGTAATTATACTATAAATTATGCTTCTCGGCAAGTAAAAGGTGTAGGGGTGAGGGGCAAAGAAAAAACCACACTTATAAAGAGTGTGGCAATAATTTTATTTAAAATTAAGTAATTATCCAGCAATGATATTTACTAGTCTTCCATTAATTACTATTACCTTTCTTACCTGCTTTCCAGTAAGTGCTCCTGCTACTTTTTCGTCCGAAGTTGCGATTTTCTCAATCTCATCATTTGTTGCATTAGATGGAATATCTAGTCTAGTAATTATTTTATTGTTTACTTGGATAGCATATTCAATAGTATCTTTAACTAATTTGTTTTCGTCCCATACTGGCCATTTAACATCACAAATTCTAGGTGAGAAGCCTAGGCTTGTCCATATTTCTTCCGTCATATGAGGGGCGAATGGATTTAGTAGGGTTAGTAATACTTTGTATTCAGCGTGATTTACTTTGCCTACTTTGGTCATCTCATTTAGTAATATCATTAGAGCAGATATAGCAGTATTAAATTTGATATTGTCTACATCTTGGCTGACTTTCTTGATAGCAGTGTGGATTGCTACACTTAGCTCTTTGCTTATCTCATCACCCTCTACTAGTATATCTTGCAAGTTTTCTACTCTATTTAGGAATTTTTGACAAGCCTTGATGCCATCGTCCGACCATACGGCAGATTCAAAGTAATCGCCAATAAATGACATCCATAGCCTTAGTGCATCGGCACTATATTCGGCAATAACCTCTAGTGGGTCTATACCATTGCCACTGCTCTTACTCATCTTTTTGCCGTCTGAGCCTAATATTAGTCCTTGAGAAATTCTTCTCTTGAATGGCTCATTTACAGGGCTTAAGCCTTGGTCATATAAGAATTTATTCCAGAATCTAGCATACAATAAATGTCTAGTT
Source organism: uncultured Christensenella sp. (assembly GCA_964439345.1). Lineage (GTDB taxonomy): Bacteria > Bacillota > Clostridia > Christensenellales > UBA1242 > UBA11490. The sequence goes on along the minus strand of CAYTNS010000001.1, from coordinate 6,962 downwards.
GTGTGTTCATTTCCACCATTGTATAGGTCGATAGGCAACCAATCTTTTAGTGCATCGATATCTGCTAGGGCTTTATCGTTTTTAGCATCGCAATATCTTAGATAGTACCAGCTAGAACCAGCCCAACCAGGCATAGTATCGGTTTCTCTTTTAGCCTTTCCTCCACATACAGGGCAGGTAGTTTCTACCCACTCAGGTATTAGGGATAGTGGACTCTCTCCATCTTTTGTAGGCTCGTAACTAGTAACATTAGGTAATTTGACAGGTAAGTCGCAGTCTGGTACTGGATTCCAGCCACAGTGCTCACAGTATATCATAGGGATTGGCTCTCCCCAGTATCTTTGTCTAGAGAATATCCAGTCTCTCATCTTGAAATTAAGTTTCTTTTTTGCAACACCCATTTTAACTAATTTGTCAGTAATTGCTTCTTTTGCCTCTTCTACAGTAAGACCGGTAAATTCTGCACTATTAATTAATTTGCAACCCTTGCCTAGATAGTCTTGCTTTTCGAATGCACACTTAGATACATCTCTGCCATCAATTACTTGGATTAGGTCGATGCCATACTTCTCTGCAAATTCGTAGTCTCTTTGGTCGTGTGTAGGTACAGCCATTACAGCACCTGTGCCATAACTAGCTATTACAAAGTCACCTATAAATACAGGTACTTCTTTGCCGTTTACAGGGTTAATAGCATATATACCCTCTAATTTAACACCCGATTTGTCTTTGTTTAATTCGCTTCTATCAAATTCACTCTTTTTAGCAGTAGCCTTTCTATAAGCCTCTACTTCCGACCAGTTCTTGATTCTAGGTTTTAGCTCGTCTACTAGTTTGCTCTCTGGTGCTACTACCATAAAGGTGATACCATATATAGTCTCGATGCAGGTAGTGAATATAGAGAATTTGCCACCACCAACTATATCAAAGTCTACTTCAACTCCGGTAGATTTGCCTATCCAATTAATCTGGCTTGTTTTGATGTGCTCCATAAAGTCGGTGTCTTTTAGGTCGTCACTTAGCCTTTCGCCATACTCGGTCATCTTTAGTACCCATTGTGCTTTTGACTTTTGAGTAGTCTCGCTATGACATTGACAACATGTTCCGTCCTCAACCTCTTCATTGGCTAGTACTCCACAATTAGGGCAGTAATTAACCATCATTTCTCTTTTCTCAGCTAATCCTGCTTTAAAGAACTGAATGAATTGCCACTGAGTCCATTTGTAGTACTCGGGGTCACAGGTATTTATAGTTCTAGACCAATCTATGCTCATTCCAATTCTCTTTACTTGATTTTGGAAGGTCTTAATATTTCTCTCAACTATTGCTTGAGGGGTGGTCTTTTCTCTAATAGCAGTTCTCTCTGCCTCTAGTCCATAAGCATCTGTGCCAAAAGGGAACATTACATTGTAGCCCTCTAGTCTTTTCTTTCTAGCATAAGCGTCGATTGCTGTATAACTACGGCAGTGTCCCATATGTAAGCCTCTGCCACTAGGGTAAGGGAACTCTATTAAGATGTAGGCATTTTTCTTGCCCTCTACTTTATTGGGAACTTCAAATCTTTTTTCTTCTTCCCATTTGTCCTGCCATTTCTTTTCAATTGTTTTATAATCCATATCTTAGTTTACCTTTTTTGTAGATTAATGGGGATTTTTGCCCCACAAAAAATATACTAATATCTTAGCACGATATGACATTTTTTGCAAATGTATATTTGTGAGAGGTGTACAAAATTGATACACTTGTGGGCAATTAATTGTAATTATCGTATTTTTTTGCTACAATCTAAGAAAATAATTATAATTATTTTTTGAAGTGTTGTGGGATAATGCAAATGAAAAGATTACAAAAGATTTTTTTGAGCTTAATATTGCTACTATCGTGTGTCATCTCTCTAGGTACTTTGGGTGGAGAGAAGATGCCTACTGTTTCTGCGTCTAGTGATGCCCATAGTGTTACCTTTGATTATAGTATGGAAAGTATAACCACCAATTACGGTGCAGATATTAGAAGTATTAGCAATAAGACTATTGATGTGGTAGATGGCGAGTGTGCTACCGACCCTCTTGGTGAAACCGAAAGGAGGAATTTAAGCACCATAAAGGGTGGCTACTCTCTTAGCTGGGTTCTGCTTGATGGAGGGGACGAGATAAGCATTGACGACCCATTTGCTTACAAAATCTATAGCAATACCACTTTTAGAGCAAAGTGGACACCTAGAACATTTACTATTACTCTTGTTTATAACGATAATTCCACTTATCCTGCACAAAATAAATATGATAGCATTACCTACACAGTGGAAGAGAAACAAAATATTAATTTTACTTACGGCAAATATATCCCAACTAGGGAGCATTATAAATTCGTTAGCTGGTGCAATTCACCTTTACTTAGAGATAGCGACCTATATATGTATACTCCAGCTGGTTCTATTGGAAATATTACCTTGTATGCCAGATGGTCGGCTATTCAGTATGAGATTAATTACCACACCGATGCAGATAATTCCAAAAATCCTAGTGGGTATAGCGTAGAAGATGGCGATATAACCCTGTATGCTCCTAGCAAAGAGGGACATATATTTAAAGGTTGGTATAGCGATAGTAAGTACACCGAAAAGATAGAAAAAATATCCAGTGGCACTAGTGGCAAGATTAATCTTTATCCAAAGTGGGAACTTGAAAAATACAAGGTAACATATATTTTGCCCGATGGCACTAGAACTTCGGTTATGTGCGAGTATGGGGAAAAAGCAAGTCTGCCTAGCGAACTAAAAAAATCAATATTTGAGGTAGTGAAGACTAGCGTCCCTAGAGATAATATCAAGGGGGATACTAGAATAGAAATCACGCTAGTTAATATCTGGTGGGTTTACCTAATAGGACTAGTATTACTAATAGGCATAATATTACTAATCATTTTAATTAAAGCAAAAAGGGAAGCGTCTTTTAATAATATGAGAGATAGGTTCCAAAAAAATAGCAACAAAAATAATTACAGAAAAAAATAAATAAAAAGGAATGTGAATTTGGAAAAATATGATTTGTCCCAATTGCAAGGGGATAAGAATGTATGGAATAAATACGATAAAAAACACACTAGACGAAAAGTTTGGACTATCGTTATTATATGCCTAATTTTATCGGCAGTAATATTCATCTTTGCTAAAAGTTTAATTACATACACCCTTACTTTCGATACTATGGGTGGAACGAAAATTGAGTCGGTTGAGATGTCCTTTTTGCAGAAGATAGAAAGACCCAAGAAGAATCCTAGGAAGAGAGGATACTATCTGGCTGGTTGGACCAAGGATAAAGAGGGCAAAGAGCCTTTTATGTTTGGTTCTCAAATGTGGTGGAGCACCACTATTTATGCCAAATGGGAAGAGGGTGTGGCTATAGAACTAAACTTTGCAGATGGCGAGGAAAATGAGGATTTATCCACGGCTGAATTAAAAGAAGAATACGAAGAGTGGGTAAAAATCGGTGTAGCTAGTGAATTGCCACTGGTTTACAATACTAATGTAGATAGTGTTCACTATGGCGAGAGATTACTTTGGTTTGAAGACCCTTCTTGCAGTGGCGACCCAATATTTGGCAAAACATATACACTTTCTGACAGTATCTCGGTATATGGTAAGTGGTATGATTGCGATGAAAATAAATTCAATATCGCTAGTGACGGAACTCTAAGGAAGTATCTAGGGTATTGTAAAAATATAGTGCTACCTAGTTCGGTAAAGTATATTAGAGATATTTCGCGTAAAGACTTTTTGACTGGCACTAGTGACCAGCTTCACGATAAAGAGAACGATATCAATTTTAGTGTATTCGAGTCGGTAATAGGTAGACTAGAAACTATATATCTAAATGACGGACTTCTAAGGATTGGCAATTGTGCGTTTAAGGACTGTGGTAAACTTAAAACAGTTAAGTGTCTAGGAGATAATCTTTTAAGTATTGGCGAGTATGCTTTTGAGGGAACGGCAATTAGCACCTTTAAGCTATCTTCTAAGATAGAGACTATAGGCGAAAATGCCTTTAATGGTGCTAGGTCACTTAAGACTATTGAGATAGGTGAAAGTGTAACCGAAATAGAGGACGGTGCTTTTGCTAGTACAGGGCTTATTAGTATTACTTTGCCTAAGGTTGCTAAAATTGGCAAGAGGGCATTCGCTGGTTGTAATAGCCTAACTGAAGTATATTTTCTAAATAGTGAAATGGTTACAGCTAGTACCGTTACCATTCCGGAAATGGGTAATGAAAAAAGCGATAATGTATTCTTTGGAACGGCTAGTCCTAATCCAGTTATTAATGCTCTAACTATATATGTTCCAGAAGAACTTTTGGAGGATTACAAAGAATCTACCCCTTGGAATGTGTATGCTAGTTATATTCGTGGCATAAGGGTAGGTGCTTAAAATGCCCATTAGAAATATAGACAATTAAAATATTGACAGTTGGTTGCAAACGACTGGTGGTTGTAAACTTAAATTATCAAAAAATAAGACTCACAGAAAATAACTTACTGTGAGTCTTTTGCTTTTAAAAGATGATATATTGTTTATTTAGCACCGTATCTAGATTGTTCTATTTTACCAATATATTTATTTCAATATGTTTATATTTTTAATATACCAATCAATAGTATCTTTTAGTCCTGTCTCCAAATCCACTTTGGGCGACCAGCCTAATTCATTATGTATTCTTGTAGAGTCTAAGGCATATCTTTTATCATTTACTGCTCTATCTTTTACATATACGATTTTACTAGTGGTTGGGATTTTTTCTTTTATGTAGGATAGAGCCATTTTAGCAATTGTATTATTGTCAATAGGTTCTCCTACGCCAATATTATATATCTTACCAATCTCACCCCTCTTTAGTGCAAGATAAATGGCTTCGCAGTGGTCTAGTACATTTAGCCAGTCTCTGCTATTTGAGCCATCACCGTATATAGTGATGTCCTTGTTGTTTATTGCGTTAGTGATTAATTTAGGTAGCATTTTTTCGGTGTGTTGAAATCTGCCATAATTATTTGTGCACCTAGTAATAATTGCAGGGAAATTGTATGTTGTAACATAACTAGATACTATTAGGTCGCCACAGGTCTTGCTAGATGCGTAGGGGCTAGTGGGCTGGAGTGGACTACTTTCATTTGCCTGACCCTCTAGTATTTCGCCATACACTTCATCGGTGGAAATGTGAATAAATCGTTTTCCATTGTCTCCCTGCCATACATCTTTGGCAGTATTTAATAATTGAGATAGTCCCATAATATTTGTTTCAAAAAATGGCATTGGGTTATTTATGCTGTTGTCCACATGGCTTTCAGCTGCAAAATGAATAATTGCATCGATACTATTCTCTTGCAATATTTCCTTTACAAGTCTACTATCTCCGATATCCCCTACAATCAATTTGTATCTATTGTCATCTAGGTCTAGATTGTATTTTTTGTTCCCAGCATAAGTAAGTTTGTCTAGATTTATAACTTTTGAGTCTTTTTCTTTATCTAAAATGTAATGGATAAAATTTGCACCAATAAACCCACACCCACCAGTTATTAAATATGTAGCCATATATTTAGCCTCCCTAAATGTTAACTTTTTTAGAGTATAAATGTTTTAATTTTTTCAGTCAAGGAATAGGTGATAAAATAAAAATGCCTAAAATAATTTAAGCATCTTTATCTAAATTTTGTTTTGCATTGTTTAATTTCTTATTTTTCTTTTTTATTCTTACCCATTCAATGATTGCAATGGTTGCACCGTATAATAGGATATATAGGGGGATAAGCACCCAAACATTTAGTGGAGTGCCCTCTAAGATTGGCTTGTGCATATAGAAAGCATCAGATGCACCTAGTGCATTTATCTCAAAAGCACCAATGGTTATATATGTAGTGAATCCGAATAATGTGCAATACCATTTTTTGTAGGTAGGGGTGATGTATCTAAATGTAAGTAGTAGAGATACTAGATATACAGCTAATATATGATGAAGTAGCCCACTAATGGTTGGCAAATAAAATACTGAAGTGCTTTGACCTATAAAATCTGGATATATCATTGTAACAGTTCCACCGAGCAATGCCATAAACCAAACATAATGTAGTACATTATTATCTTTCTTGCCTAGTAGTACTGCAAGGGATAGCACTAGACTGCTCATTCCACAGAAACTATCTGGGATTATCCTGTACCATTCGGGAGTTGAATACTTAAAAACTAGAGATACTCTATTGGTAATAATTGCTACTAGTAGTACTCCTGCAACGACCTTTAGTATAATATTCTTGCTCTTTTCGTCTTTTATGTATTTCTGCATAAGTATAATGCTAGGAACTGCAAGGGCGATAGATATACCTAATATCAAAAAATGCTCCCAGCCAAATATTTGTGGATTCATATTTCTTCCTTTTATTGATTAATAAAGTTTTGTGGTAATTTAGCGTTGTAAGTCAATTGCAACGCATAGTGAATTTATTGAAGTTTATCAATGGCGACTAAGCCAATTTATCATTTACAATAAAAATCATTAATATATTACAATCTATTATCTTATTTGTCAAATTATTCTAATTTAAGCTATTCTACTTTTCCCATATTTCTGTCGAACTTGTTTAGATATTCAGCATAAAATAGACAGAAACAAAACCTATGAAATTTGAGACATAGAAAATTACAAATTGTAGCGATACTGGAATACCAGAACATATAATTCAAAGTTGGGTG
>CAYTNS010000001.1:0-153 GCA_964439345.1 uncultured Christensenella sp. | reverse complement strand
AATAAATTAAATAACTCAAAATTCTACTCAAATTCTACTTATGAATAAACAAAATAAAAAAACTAGGCTAATTTTAACCTAGTTTCATCTATATATTGTGCCTAATAACCAATCCAAAAACACAATATGTAGTACAATGGCGCAGAGACAGGG